>NZ_CP056199.1:2444358-2749903 GCF_013782625.1 Enterobacter sp. RHBSTW-00994
AACAAATTCTCGCACTTTTTCCACCAAAATATTGATCTACTCATTGATGGCGCGAATATCGAGGACACAAAAGCGAAAATCGTAAAACCGGACTTTTGCTAAAATAAAGAAATAATATTCAGGGCCTGTTGCCGTTTTACGGGCCCCTTTTTTGCGCAATGTAAGGGTGTCGTCCTATGCAAACTATTGACGGTAATGGTGCAGTCGCGTCAGTCGCGTTTCGCACCAGTGAAGTTATCGCCATTTATCCCATTACGCCAAGCTCCACAATGGCGGAACAGGCTGATGCCTGGGCAGGTAATGGGTTGAAAAACGTCTGGGGTGATACACCCAGAGTGGTTGAAATGCAGTCGGAAGCGGGCGCAATTGCCACAGTGCATGGCGCGCTCCAGACGGGAGCGCTTTCAACCTCATTTACCTCTTCTCAGGGGTTGCTGCTGATGATCCCGACGCTGTACAAACTGGCAGGCCAACTTACGCCATTCGTATTACACGTGGCCGCTCGTACCGTCGCGACCCACGCGCTGTCGATTTTTGGCGACCATTCTGATGTTATGGCCGTTCGGCAGACAGGGTGTGCCATGTTATGCGCCAGCAGCGTTCAGGAAGCTCAGGACTTCGCCCTAATTTCACATATCGCCACCCTGAAAAGCCGTGTTCCCTTCATTCACTTCTTTGATGGTTTCCGCACCTCACACGAGATCAATAAAATCGTGCCATTGGCCGATGACACGATCCTGAATCTGCTACCGTTGGCGGAAATTGACGCCCATCGCGCCCGTGCGCTTAATCCTGAACATCCGGTGATCCGTGGCACATCGGCAAACCCGGATACCTATTTCCAGTCCCGCGAAGCGACTAACCCGTGGTACAACGCCGTTTATGACCACGTCCAGCAAGCGATGGATGACTTTGCAGCCGCAACCGGGCGCGAGTACAAACCGTTTGAGTATTACGGTCATCCACAGGCTGAGCGCGTAATCGTGCTGATGGGTTCGGCGATCGGAACCTGCGAAGAGGTCGTGGATGAACTGCTGACGCGCGGCGAAAAAGTCGGCGTGCTGAAAGTGCGCCTCTATCGCCCGTTCTCCGCAAAACATCTGCTTTCCGCGTTACCTGAAACCGCGCGTACCGTTGCAGTGCTCGATCGTACCAAAGAACCGGGTGCGCAGGCTGAACCCCTTTATCTGGATGTGATGACCGCTCTGGCGGAAGCCTTTAACAGCGGCGAGCGCGAAACCTTGCCGCGCGTGATCGGCGGACGCTACGGTCTGTCTTCGAAAGAGTTTGGCCCGGATTGTGTACTGGCTGTATTCAACGAGTTGAGTCAAACCAAACCGAAGCCGCGCTTTACGGTGGGTATTTACGACGATGTCACCAACCTCTCACTGCCCTTGCCGGAAAATACCCTGCCAGCGAGCGCCAAACTCGAAGCGCTGTTTTATGGGTTAGGCAGCGATGGCAGTGTCTCGGCGACTAAAAACAACATCAAAATTATCGGTAACTCAACACCCTGGTATGCCCAGGGGTATTTCGTTTATGACTCCAAAAAAGCAGGCGGATTGACCGTTTCTCACCTGCGCGTCAGCGAGCAGCCTATCCGCTCCGCCTATCTGATCTCCCAGGCCGATTTCGTGGGTTGTCACCAGCTACAGTTCATCGATAAGTATCAAATGGCAGAGCGCCTGAAGCCTGGCGGGATTTTCTTGCTCAACACGCCATACCGCGCAGAGGAAGTCTGGGATCGTCTGCCACAGGAAGTACAGGCGGTCCTGAATCAGAAAAAAGCCCGCTTCTTCGTCGTCAACGCGGCAAAAATCGCCCGCGAATGTGGCCTTGCCGCGCGTATCAACACCGTAATGCAGATGGCCTTCTTCCACCTGACGAACATTCTGCCTGGCGACAGCGCACTGATGGAGTTGCAGGGGGCGATTGCTAAAAGCTATAGCAGTAAAGGACAGGAACTGGTTGAGCGTAACTGGCAGGCCCTGGCGCTGGCTCGCGAATCCCTGTCTGAGGTTCCTTTACAGCAGGTCAATGCAGCCAGCCCGAATCGTCCTCCCGTGGTGTCCGATGCCGCACCCGATTTTGTTAAAACGGTGACTGCCGCCATGCTGGCGGGCCTGGGCGACGCCCTTCCCGTCTCGGCGCTGCCGCCTGACGGCACCTGGCCGATGGGGACAACTCGCTGGGAAAAACGCAACATTGCCGAAGAGATCCCAATCTGGAAGGAAGAACTGTGTACGCAGTGTAACCACTGCGTAGCGGCGTGCCCACACTCCGCCATTCGCGCCAAAGTGGTCTCTCCGGAAGACATGGATAATGCCCCAGCCAGCCTGCACTCACTGGACGTGAAATCCCGCGATATGCGTGGGCAGAAATACGTCCTGCAGGTCGCACCGGAAGATTGTACCGGCTGTAATCTCTGCGTAGAGGTCTGCCCGGCGAAAGATCGTCAGAACCCAGAGATTAAAGCCATCAATATGATGTCGCGCCTGGAGCATGTTGAAGAAGAGAAAGTGAACTACGACTTCTTCCTCGACCTGCCGGAAATTGATCGCACCAAACTCGAACGCATTGATATTCGAACCTCCCAGTTGATTACGCCGCTGTTCGAGTATTCAGGCGCGTGCTCCGGTTGTGGTGAGACGCCGTACATCAAGCTGCTGACGCAGTTGTATGGCGATCGCATGTTGATTGCCAATGCAACTGGCTGCTCTTCTATTTATGGTGGGAACTTGCCTTCCACGCCGTATACCACGGATGCAAATGGCCGGGGTCCGGCATGGGCAAACTCGCTGTTTGAGGATAACGCTGAATTTGGCCTGGGCTTCCGCCTGACGGTTGATCAGCACCGTATCCGCGTTATGCGCCTGCTGGAGCAGTTCGCCGATAAGATCCCGGCGGAACTGAATGACGCCCTGCACAGCGACGCCTCACCCGACGTTCGTCGTGAGCAAGTGGCGGAACTGCGTAAACAACTCAGCGGGGTTGAAGGTGCAGAACAACTTCTGGCCGATGCCGACGCGCTGGTGGAAAAATCTATCTGGCTGATTGGTGGGGATGGGTGGGCTTACGACATTGGTTTTGGCGGATTGGATCATGTCCTGAGCCTGACCGAAAACGTCAATATTCTGGTGCTGGATACCCAGTGTTATTCCAACACCGGTGGTCAGGCGTCAAAAGCGACGCCGCTGGGCGCCGTGACCAAATTTGGCGAACACGGTAAACGCAAAGCGCGTAAAGATCTGGGTGTCAGCATGATGATGTACGGTCATGTTTATGTCGCGCAAATTTCGCTTGGTGCGCAACTCAACCAGACGGTAAAAGCCATTCAGGAGGCCGAGGCCTATCCGGGCCCATCGCTGATTATCGCCTACAGCCCGTGTGAAGAGCATGGCTATGATCTGGCTCTCAGTCATGATCAGATGCGCCAGCTTACCGCTACCGGGTTCTGGCCGCTGTATCGTTTTGATCCACGCCGGGCCGATGAAGGCAAATTGCCGCTGGCACTCGACTCCCGTCCACCATCCGACGCACTTGCAGAGACATTAATGCAGGAGCAGAGATTCCGTCGGCTTAACGCGCAACAGCCTGAAGTCGCCGAGCAGTTGTGGAAGGATGCTGCGGCAGACCTGCAAAAACGCTACGATTTCCTGGCGCAAATGGCAGGAAAAGCTGAAAAATCTACCAGTGAATAATCTCACCTGCCCGGCTCTACCGGGCATTTTTTGCCCATAAAAAAACCCGATGTATACACATCGGGCCAATCCTGATTTATCTTCGAATAACAGTTTATTTATATAAATAGCATTCACGCAGATAATGGATAAAGAATCTTAAAGGCATATAACGGGGCAAAGATTACCTTTTCCAGTCTCACATTAACAATTTTTATTTAATATGATTCACCACAAATCATTCATGAAATCTATCATCATGTCTGCAGTATTATTTCCTTTAGCTTTCACTTAAAGCGTAACAATTCTATTTTATTACTCCTGAGCAGGAGTGATTTAGCATGTGACATCTTTCCAGATCGGAAAGTTCATTCAGTAATTAAATAAAAACGATTGCAAAGGAATAATCACAATGCAAAGAAAAGTACTGGCCCTAATGATTCCCGCTCTTTTAGTCGCTGGCGCAGTAAATGCTGCTGAAATTTACAACAAAGATGGCAACAAATTAGATTTGTACGGCAAAGTCGATGGCCTGCACTATTTTTCCGATGATAAAAGTGCCGACGGTGATCAGACCTATATGCGTCTGGGCTTCAAAGGTGAAACCCAGATTAACAGCCTGATGAGCGGTTACGCTCAATGGGAATATAATATTCAAGCCAATAACACCGAAAATTCAGATAATCAGTCCTGGACCCGTCTGGCATTTGCGGGGGTAAAAGTGGGCGACTATGGTTCATTCGATTATGGTCGTAATTATGGCGTGATGTACGACGTGGAAGGCTGGACCGATATGTTACCCGAGTTTGGTGGTGACTCTTACACCAAAGCGGACAACTTCATGACTGGCCGTGCAAACGGTGTGGCAACCTATCGTAATACAGACTTCTACGGTCTGGTGAATGGCCTGAATTTTGCCCTGCAATATCAGGGAAAAAATGAGAACTCCGACAATAACCAGGAAGGAACCAACAACAGTAATGGTCGTGATACGCGCCATGAGAACGGCGACGGGTTCGGTATCTCCACAACCTATGATTTCGGCATGGGAATCAGTGCTGGCGCAGCATACACCTCTTCTGACCGCTCTAATAACCAGGTGAATAATACCAGCGCTGGCGGTGACAAAGCCGATGCCTGGACTGCAGGTCTGAAATATGATGCTAATAATGTTTATCTGGCAGCAATGTATTCAGAAACGCGCAATATGACGCCGTACGGTAATCAGTCTGATGCGGTTGCGAATAAAACACAAAACGTCGAAGTGACTGCGCAATACCAGTTCGATTTCGGCCTGCGTCCAGTCGTGTCGTATCTGCAATCCAAAGGCAAAGACCTGGGTAATGGTCAGGGCGATCAGGATCTGGTTAAATATGCTGAAGTAGGCGCAAGCTATTATTTCAACAAAAACATGTCGACCTATGTTGATTACAAAATCAACCTGCTGGATGAAAATGACCAATTCTATAAAAACAACGGCATCGGTACTGACGATATTGTTGCGTTAGGTCTGGTGTATCAATTCTGATACATTCGCCCGCGAGTTATCGCGGGCGATTTATTTTAACGCGATAAACTGCTTTATTTACCACTCTTCCTGGCCATAATAAAGTCGATCTTTTACGTATGTCCTTCATGTGACTCAGATAAAAAGCAAGCTGCATATTGCGTCACAACGCGTCATAGTAGATGATGAATTCCCCGTTTCGGTCGTCAGGGAGATTCAACATGAACCATCACCCGGTAACATCATCACGCATCACATCAATTGCCTACGATGAGCAGAGTGCAACACTCGAAATCAGGTTTCGTAACCATACGACATTTCAGTATCAGCGTGTCCCAGCTCGCATTTTTCGGGATTTTTTGATCGTAGTATCGAAAGGTCGATTTTATGATGGCGTTGTTAAGGGTAAGTTTAAAGAGGTCAAAGTACACTGAATCTTATAGCCATCGCTTTCGTAAGGGTATATACATTGTTTAGCCGCATCTCTTTGGTTGTACTCACTGTTTTAGCGTTTATGTGGATGGCATTAATTTTTGATGTAGGTAACATCGTTGGACACCTCGGCACTTTACTCAACCACATTGAAGGCAATTAAATCCCTCTTCAGAGGGAAAATTCACATTCTATTTTTCAGCTGACAAGGTGAAAAGAGGAAAACCATTTAGCATCCGCCCCTGGCCCGCATCGTGCGAGATCTCCCGGTATTTGGGGAATTCAGGATTCGTAATAACGTCAACCATTTGCTCTGCAACCTCCTGTGCACTTTGCCCACTCGTGATTAAAAAATCGCTTGAAACAACTTGTTCATCTCTGGTTTGCATGTACAAATAAAATTGTTCCGCGATAATCTCCACCATATCTGGATCGTCAATTTCACTATAAAAATCACTCATATTTTTACCCCCAATCAACATTAAAAATAGCGATTACTGCCCTGAAAAATGGGCTTGTACGGTCATAGTCTATCTTTATTCATCCCTGCTTCGGTCAGCTTGCGCGCAAGTTTCATTGAGTCAGTAAACAGCGTAACAAGCGAAGGTTTCAATCCCACCTCCTCAACAAATTCTCTGGCACTTAATCCCTTCAGCTCACTGTAATATTTTATAATTTGCAACTGGACCGTGACTGTTTGATCGCCTTTATTGGCAACGCTAAGTGCATGCTTAATTGCTGAAAAAACGTCGTTTTTTTTCATCATCATTTTTCCTCTCGGAAGTATACCGCATCTTCAGGCCAAAGATAGCTAGCCCCTCATCTCTCCCACCTGACGCTTCAGCCCATTTTGTGAGAACGTCAGCTAAAAATCATGCTGGTAATCATCGCAGCAATCCGTACCATACACGACACACTTTCGCGTGATCGCCATGATTTCTTGCTACAATCCTGCCATCGAAGCCTTTTTATTGGCTGGATAGATGCGTTGCTTTAGCCACGAACGAATTGAGTTATTATTAAATGTCGCAAAATCAAGAAGTTACAAAAAAAGAACAATACAACCTGAATAAACTGCAAAAGCGACTGCGCCGTAACGTCGGCGAAGCTATCGCTGACTTCAATATGATTGAAGAAGGTGATCGCATTATGGTCTGCCTTTCAGGGGGCAAAGACAGTTATACCATGCTGGAGATCCTGCGAAATCTGCAGCAAAGCGCACCTGTGAACTTTTCGCTGGTGGCGGTAAATCTCGATCAAAAACAACCGGGTTTCCCGGCACATATTCTTCCGGAGTATCTGGAAAAACTGGGTGTTGAATACAAAATCGTTGAGGAAAATACCTACGGTATTGTTAAAGACAAGATCCCAGAGGGGAAAACAACCTGCTCCCTGTGTTCACGCCTGCGCCGCGGCATTCTTTATCGTACGGCAACGGAACTGGGCGCAACCAAAATTGCGCTGGGGCATCACCGGGACGATATTCTGCAAACACTGTTCCTGAATATGTTCTACGGCGGCAAAATGAAAGGTATGCCGCCAAAGTTGATGAGTGATGATGGCAAACATATCGTAATCCGTCCCCTGGCCTACTGCCGTGAAAAAGACATTGAGCGTTTTTCAGAGGCAAAAGGATTCCCAATCATTCCTTGCAACCTCTGTGGCTCCCAGCCAAACCTGCAACGTCAGGTGATTGGCGATATGTTGCGTGACTGGGACAAACGCTACCCCGGCCGGATTGAAACCATGTTCAGTGCCATGCAGAACGTTGTGCCTTCCCATCTGGCAGACATCGATCTGTTCGACTTCAAAGGTATTAACCATGATTCAGACGTGGTAGATGGCGGCGATTTGGCATTTGATCGTGAAGAGATCCCGATGCAACCTGCTGGCTGGCAGCCGGAAGAAGAAGATGCGCAACTCGATGAGCTGCGTCTGAACGTCGTCGAAGTGAAGTAGATAATGAGCGTCTCAGAAACAGGTTCTGAGACGCTTTTTTGTGATTATTTCAGCAACCGAACCCGACAGGTCTTGCCTTTAATTTTACCATTCTGCAATTGTTTCCAGGCTTTCTGAGCCACAGACTGACGAACCGCAACATAAACATGTGCAGGATGTACCGCGATCTTGCCGATGTCTGCACCATCCAGCCCAACATCCCCTGTCAGCGCCCCCAGAACATCACCGGGACGCATCTTGGCCTTTTTGCCACCATCAATACAGAGCGTTGCCATTTCGGCATCCAGCGGGACAACGCTTACGTTACCCGGCGCGCTCAGCCAGTTCAGTTTGAGTTGCAGCATTTCAGATAAAATATTGGCACGTTGTGCTTCTTCCGGTGCGCAGAAACTGATCGCAAGGCCACTGTTCCCGGCACGTGCAGTACGCCCGATGCGGTGAACATGCACCTCAGGATCCCAGGCCAGTTCGAAATTGACCACCAGCTCAAGCGATTTGATATCCAGACCACGCGCTGCAACATCAGTTGCAACCAGTACTCGTGCACTGCCATTCGCAAAGCGCACAAGGGTTTGGTCGCGGTCGCGTTGCTCCAGATCGCCATGCAGAGACAATGCACTCTGCCCGGCTGCGTTCAGGGCATCACAGACCGACTGGCAATCTTTCCTGGTATTACAGAACACAACGCAGGATGCAGGCTGATGCTGACTGAGCAGCTTTTGCAGCAGAGAAATCTTACCTTGCTGAGTGGTTTCGAAGAACTGTTGCTCAATGGCTGGCAGCGCATCCACACTATCAATTTCAATCGTTAATGGATTTTGCTGTACGCGCCCACTGATCGCTGCAATGGCTTCAGGCCAGGTAGCAGAGAACAACAGCGTCTGGCGATTTGCGGGAGCAAAGCGGATGACTTCGTCAATGGCGTCGCTGAATCCCATATCCAGCATACGGTCAGCCTCATCCATGACCAGTGTTTGCAATGCATCAAACGAGACCGTTCCTTTTTGCAGGTGATCAAGCAAACGTCCCGGTGTCGCCACGATGATATGCGGTGCATGCTGGAGCGAATCACGCTGTGCACCAAAAGGCTGACCTCCGCAAAGCGTCAAAATTTTCGTATTCGGCAGGAAACGTGCCAGGCGGCGCAGTTCGCCTGCAACCTGCTCGGCCAGCTCACGCGTCGGACACAACACCAGAGATTGCGTCTGAAACAGACCCGCATCAATATGCTGCAAAATTCCAAGACCAAATGCAGCCGTTTTGCCACTGCCCGTTTTTGCCTGCACGCGTACATCACGTCCTTCAAGAATGGCAGGTAGTGCGGCAGCTTGTACCGGGGTCATAGTGAGATAACCCAGCTCATTCAAATTGTCGAGTTGGGCAGCAGGCAGAACATTCAGTGTTGAAAAAGCGGTCACAATGTTGTCTCGTGGTCAAAAGGCTTACAATCAGCAGGCGCGTATCCTCGCAGATCTCGGGTTCCGATGCGACATTTTAATCGGTTCTTCGTCTGGCGGCGGGTCTGGCATGGGTTGAGGACGAGGTACAGGATCGGGAAGCGGTATGGGATCGGCAGGAACCGAAGCCAACAGACTTTTTTGCAGGGTTAGTCGAGCGAAAAGTGCATTCATTTTACCCTCCATAATTGGGAATGCCCCTTTTAGGGTAGACGCTCAAATTCTGAAGGCAAAAAAAAGCCGACTATTAAGTCGGCGTCGTACGAATCAATTGTGCTATGCAGTAATTCAAAAAAGGAAGTAAGACAATATGGAGCGCAACGCCCATCGCTTGACGTTGCATTCACCTGCGGGAGTAATAGTGCACCTTACACGGCTGTTGTTTATTGACTTCGCTCAAACAAAATAGCGTTTTAAGGTGTTATCAGAAATGAAAAAACGTAAATTTACAACCATTTACTACGATGCAACCACCATGCAACACCGCCAATCAAAACCACTAACATGATGCAAAATGCCGTAAAGCCAAACTGATATCCCCCTCCCGGAATTCCCCCCAGGTTAACGCCAAACAACCCGGTTAAAAATGTGCTGGGTAGAAACACCATCGCCATTAATGACATTGTGTATGTTCTTCTCGACAGTGATTCTTGCATCACCTGGGCAATTTCATCCGCCATCACGGCAGTTCTGGCAATACAGGAATCGATTTCATCAAGACCGCGTCCCAGCCTGTCAGCAATATCCTGCATTCTCCGACGCTGGTCATCATTCATCCAGTTGAGGCGTTCACTGGCCAGACGTGCATAGACATCTCGCTGCGGTGTCATATAACGTCGCATCACAATCAACTGTTTGCGTAACAGCGCCAGAAAGCCGCGGGGGGGAATTTGCTGGTCGAGGAGATTGTCTTCCAGGTCGATAATTTTATCGTGCAGTTCTTCAATAAATTCACTGGCGTGGTCGGTCAGTGCGTCGCAGACATCAACAAGCCATCCACCGCAGTCGATCGGCCCCGTACCCTCTTTCAAGTCATTCACCACGTCATCCAGCGCCAGAACTTTTCTCTGGCGAGTAGAGACAATCATGCGCTCGTCCATATAGACGCGCATCGCGACCAACTGGTCGGGGCGTTCATCTGTACTACCATTAATGCAGCGTAACGTAATCAGTGTACCGTCGCCCAATCGACTGACTCGTGGCCGCAGGCTGTCTCCTGATAACGCATCCCGAACACTGTTCGGTAACAGGGGAGTTGAAGCCAGCCACTGTGCGCTATCCGGATGTGTGTAGTTAAGATGCAGCCAACAGGGGTGTTCACTGTCGATGCTATCACTGTCTTCAAGTGGTCTGGCTCCGCCACGACCGTCAAACACCCACGCAAAAACCGCGTCAGGAACGTTAACTTCAGAGCCTTTAATGCCTTCCACAGCGCCTCCACTTTTCATTACTTTCGTTGTCAGTCTAGCTTTCGGTCAACGTTAAGCAATATTTATGTACAGCATAATACTGAATTCGCTCATAAATTGTTCGTTTCAATAAAGGTTACAGTGGACAGGCGCAGGCAAAACGTTAGAGTTAATGAAATGCTGCCAATTTGATCTAAACGTATCCCGGAGTGACCTGGTGACAATAAAAAAGCCCTGTGCGGCATTCGATTTTCGTCTGGCCGAAATGCGCTCAATTGCCATAAAAACAAGCATGACCTGGTTCCTGTGGGTAAACATCCTGTTCTCCTTATTTATATTAGGACGTCGCTATTTCTCTACCTTCGACGCTCTGACATCACCGCTTAGTCCTCAGGATTTGCTGGAGTCGGTGATGGTTATCGACCTGACGCTCTCAGTCGCCGTACTTTTCATCCTACGGATGGCCCCGCTGCAACATGCCAACTGGCTAAGAAAATTGGCGAAAGTGAGCGTTGTCGGCCTAAGCCTCTGCTGGGCAATCTGCTTTTATGTACTCATTGCCAGCGAAGATATCCGCATCATTTTTCCGTTTGCCGCGTTATTACTTTTTACTGCACTTATCTCGCTTTATTTCGACCCAAAGGTGTTACTGAGCTTTATTGTACCTGTATGGCTAACCATTCTCGTCACGACGCTATTTCACCCCTCCAGTCTCACCGTACTGAACGCATTATTATGGATACTGCTGGCTGGTCTGATTGAATCTGGCCGACGTATTCTCAATAGCTGGTTTCTTTTGGCGTTACGCCGCGAGCAGGAAAATGCAGATCTGATTCAGCAATTAGGGCAATTGGCCAGCAAAGATCCGTTAACCGGCCTTGCCAACCGTCGATCCTTCGAAGCCAGGATGGATGATCAAGAGATTCTAAACCATCAGCGTGACGGTATAGGTTTTGGCCTGATCATGCTGGATGTTGATCATTTCAAGCTCTATAACGACTATTATGGCCATCAGCAGGGTGATGCGTGTCTGGTTGCCATTGCACAAACACTTGAGTTCGCCACACAAGAAAGCAAAGGAGTGGTGGGTCGTTTTGGTGGGGAAGAGTTTGTTCTGTTACTGCCCGACGCAACCCTCGACATGTTGCTCAATACAGCAGAAAACATCACTCAGGCATTGCGCACGCAGGCACTTCCGTATGTCCTTTCGCCCGTCAATCCTTTAGTCACCGTAAGTCAGGGGCTGGCCACCTGGCAACCGGGACAAACCGCGCCATCCATCATTGCCCGTGCAGATAAGGCGCTGTATATGGCGAAACAGCAAGGCCGTAATCGTTGGGTTGCTGTGCAATAAAAGCAAAAGCCTGGGCAAACCAGGCTTTTGCTTTTAATCAGAATGAATGTTCAGTTCGATGCGAAAACGCCACAGGAGATGCCTGCATCGACGGGTAAACCTCTGCCGGAACACCACTATCAAGCCGGAAGTTACGCGTCCTGGCCTGTAGCTCAATCACCTGATTGCGCAGAACGTCTGACGAACCGTTGAGTTCTTCAACCATTGCAACGTTACTCTGCGTAACGCGTTCCAGTTCTGAGAGAGCCTGCGTAATTTGCGAGATCCCTTTCTCTTGCTCTGTCGTGGTGGTGGAGATGTCGTCCATCAGTCTGCTCACCTGCCCCGAGCCCTCCACAATTTCATGCATGTTTTTCTCTGCTTCGGAGACAACCGTCACGCCCTGAGTCACGTTATTACTGGTCACATCAATCAGCGTTTTAATGTTCTTTGCCGCTTCCGCACTACGATGAGCAAGGTTTCTGACCTCACCGGCAACCACTGAGAACCCTTTCCCATGATCGCCCGCTCTCGCTGCCTCAACAGCCGCATTCAGCGCCAGAATGTTTGTCTGGAAAGCGATGCCATCAATAAGCGTAATAATTTCCGTCATTTGCTGCGCACACTCCGTAATGGATTGCATGTTGTTAGCAACTTGCCCCATCAACTCCCCCCCTTTACGAGCCTGTAGTGTTGCCGCATTTGCCCGTTCACTGGCTAAACGCGTATTGTCCGCGTTATTTTTGGTACTGGCCGCCATCTGTTCCATGCTGGCTGCCGTTTGAATCAGCGAGGCGGATTGCTGTTCAGTCTTAACTGAAAGTTGTGCACTACGCGCAGACAGTTGTTCAGACAATGTCATCGCCGTTTGAGACGATGCGCGGATCTCACGCACTAACGTGGCGATATTGCTTGATAAACTATTGATACCCGGAATCAATCGACCGGCACAGTTATTGCCAAATTCTGGGATAGACACCGCGAGATTGCCTGACGTCACCTCTTCGATGCTTTTTTTCACTGTATTGATAGGGGTCACAAGATATTTGGTCATATAGGACCAAAGTAAAAATGCTGCAAGTACATTAACAACATTCACTGAAATAAAAAGCGTTGCGTTGTTCGATAAAAAAGCCACCAATACATCTAATAACAAAAATACGCCCAAGAGAAAATAGATAATAAACGTTCGGACACTAATATTTCTTAGCATAATGGCTCTCACTATTTAATATTTTGGTCAACATTAGGGTTATAGCACCCACCCTGGACTTTTTCACCACGATCGACGTGTGGTTTTTTGTTTCGAACATTGATTCCTAAAGTTTAACTTAAGTCGATTTAAAAGATGGTATTAGCGGAAATGTAGTGAATTTAATCCCGCCCCTCTGGTTTTTACTGCACCAAAGCGATAGCATTTACTCTTGCTGGTTAATATAATCACGCTCATATTTAAGGAACATTGCTGTGAATCTTCATTATTGTTTAGCAATGCTTAATAGATTAATGCAAGAATATATCCTGTTCTTTTTTTTGAGCATAAAAAAAATAATATGACTGGTCATTTTTCACGATAAATAACTAATCTTGTCTGAACGAGCGAGATCCTGTCTGATACATCACATGCCAGGCAGGCGAACTCTGTAACCTTCTTTGGCGTGGGATTGCATAATGCTCAATGTATCGTGGGACCCAGTGTTAATTGCCATCTCGTTCCTGGTGGCGTTTATCGCCTCTTTTGTGGCATTAGACTGTGCAGGAAAAATCCCCCTCACTAGCCGCAAAGCCGCTATGTTCTGGCGCATTGCCGGAGGCGTGACCCTGGGAATCGGCATCTGGTCAATGCATTTCATTGGCATGCTGTCTATGAAAATGCCGATGATCATGAGTTATCACCTCTGGCTCACGCTAGGGTCACTCGGCATCGCCGTGCTGACATCCACTCTGGCGATCAATATTGCGGTCCCCGGCAATTCGCTTTCTCCGTTTCGTTTAATCCTGGCCACGCTGATCCTGAGTTCAGGAGTGGTGTCGATGCACTACGTAGGAATGGCTGCACTGATGCTTCACGGGAGTATCAGTTGGGACCAGCGTATTGTGCTGCTGTCTGTGGTGATTGCGATTATTGCCTCTGGAGTCGCACTCTGGCTCGCATTTCATCTGCGTGATAAGCGCAAAGGTGTCTTTATCAATCGCATTGCTGCTGCCCTTGTGATGGGGACGGCCATTTGTGCCATGCATTATACCGGAATGAGTGCGGCTCATTTTCACGATATGGCGCTCACGATGCCAGGTGGCATCAGTGAACTCGGGCTCTCGATTTGGGTTTCAGTCACGACCCTGTGTCTGCTTGGGCTCATGTTAATTATTTCGCTGGTGGACTCCCATTTTCGCACAGTCAGGCTGACCGATAATTTGCGTCAGCTGAATCGGCAACTGGAACTACAGGCCCGGTTTGACGCACTTACCGGCCTAGCTAACCGGCATCAGATGGATATCCGCTTACAGGATTGTCTGCACAGTTCACTGCTGAATAAGAAACAATTTGCCGTCGTTTTCATCGACATTGACCATTTTAAACGCGTGAACGATACCTGGGGACATCATGTAGGCGATGAGCTGTTAATTAGCGTTGCACAGAGAATTACCGCCAGACTGACGCGTGAAATGACGCTGGCAAGGTTAGGTGGTGATGAGTTTATTTTGCTGGTCCCGGAATGTGATGATGAGAAAATTAATACTCTGGTCACCACGTTGCTCGATGACATGCGTCGGCCACTGTCAATTTGCGGTCATGCACAAAATACCACGCTAAGCGCAGGCGTCAGCCTGTATCCGCAGCATGGCGAAACGCTGCATGAGCTTAAGCTGAAAGCTGATGCGGCGATGAATCATGTCAAACAAGAAGGTCGAAACGGCTGGGCGATCTATCGTCCTGAAATGTCAACAGCGGTTCCTGCTGAACCCAGTTTCTTACAGGAGCTATCTCAGGCGCTTGAGCGCGATCAATTTGAGCTTTGGTATCAGCCAACCTACCTCGCTGAGCAGAATACTATTCACGGTTTTGAAGCACTTCTACGCTGGCGACACCCGGAGCAAGGCGTGTTGCTGCCGAGTTTGTTTTTACCGTCTCTTGAACAGACCGGTTTAATCATACCTGTCGGAAACTGGGCGATTGAAGCCGCGTGCCGGCAATTACATTTCTGGACGGAGCAAGGCTTCAGTCAGTGGACATTGTCATTCAACTTATCGCCTATACAGTTTGAACAACAAGATATATTCACTGTTGTCTCCTCCATGCTGCAAAAATATAATCTGCTTCCGTCTCGCCTGATCCTTGAAGTCACTGAAAGCACAGCCCTCAAAAATCTTGACCGCAGTATCGAATTGCTGAATGCGTTTAACCAGGCTGGAATAACCGTTTCAATAGATGATTTTGGTACGGGTTATTCAAATCTGCTTATGCTCAACGTTCTTCCTGCAAAAGAGCTTAAAATCGACAAAAGTTTTGTGAGCTCCATGCTGGAAAATGAGAAAAGCAGAAAGCTGGTGGAAACCATTATTAATATTGCGCGCACAATGGAGATGAAAATCGTCGCTGAGGGGATCGAAACAGAAGCGCAGCAAGAAGTCCTGGCCAGCCTGGGTTGTGATTACCTGCAAGGTTTCCTGTTCTCTCGACCTTTACCAGCAGAACAGGTTCCCTGGTTACTGTTACAAAAGAACTCCGACAAACAGATTATACCAATCGGTAAAGTTCATACGGAATCCTCATTTATTTCACAAAAAAATCATGCCTGATGTGGTGAACTAGAGTATGTTTCAAAGGAGCCCACGCGAGTCAATTCCGCCGTGATCGTCAGGCACATTGTGCCGATGAATAGGAATTTCCTATGTCGCAAAATAGCTTCGATGCACTGAATTTCATAAAGACGCCAGTGTGGCTAATTTCACCTGTCTCAGAACAGATCCTATTTGCGAACACCGCAGCAACGGATGTCATGCGGAATAAAACGCTGATTGAAATGCGGGCTGGAATATATTCCGCAAATGCGCAAACAGTGCTTTCAATGTATGTACCAGACCTTAAAGCCGATCAAGAGATCGTCGAAATCTGGACCGTCTTGCGTGATCAGCAGGAGAGCACGCTCAGTTGCCGCCTGACACTGACCTGGTTTGAACCTTATGGTGATGTCATTGTGTTTGAAGGTATTACTCTGCAAACGCCTTCAGGCCTCAAGGCAACTCGTTCAGCCACTTATCAGCGTAAGAAACAAGGTTTCTACGCCCGATTTTTCCTGACTAACAGTGCCCCGATGCTCTTAATTGACCCGTCCAGAGACGGTCAAATTGTTGATGCCAATGTGGCAGCCCTTAATTTTTATGGTTATTCCCATGATGAGATGTGTTGTAAACATACGTGGGAGATCAACACGCTTGGGCGCAATATTTTACCAATAATGACTGAAATCGCGCGTCTTCCTGGTGGGCATAAACCGCTTAATTTTATTCATCGTCTTGCTGATGGGACCACCCGCCACGTTCAAACCTACGCCGGCCCTATCGAGATTTACGGTGACAAACTCATGCTCTGTATCATTCACGATATTACCGAGCAGAAGCGGCTTGAACAGGAACTGGAGCACGCCGCATTGCGTGATTCGATGACAGGCCTGCTCAATCGTCGACAGTTTTACCTAATTACAGAGCAAACCAACCTCTCACACCTCCCGACCCAGCAGCAGTTCAGCTTGTTATTGGTCGACACCGATCATTTCAAAAACATCAACGATGTGTTCGGTCACCTTAAGGGAGATGAGGTTTTGATCTCCTTGTCTCGTACACTGGAGTCCTGCTGTCGTGAAGACGATGTGGTGTTTCGCTGGGGTGGTGAAGAGTTTGTCATCTTACTGCCAAAGACATCACTCGATACCGCAATGCAGGTTGCCGAAACTATCCGTGCCGCGGTCGCTCGCATTACGATCCCCGGACTGCCCCGCTTTACTGTTAGCATAGGCGTTGCCCGGCATAACCCTGATGAGAGTATCGACGATCTGTTTAAACGCGTTGATGATGCGCTTTATCGTGCCAAGAACAACGGCCGCAATAAAGTGCTGGCGGCATGAAACTGGAGTATTGAGTAAAGCCCCGTTACAATGCCACCTCGAAGAACCAGACTTCAGGTGGGTAGTATCAGGTGATGGGAAAGACAGAAATAATACTCATCTTAATCATTTTAAGCCTTATTATTTTAGGCTACTGGTTTATTTTTAGCGGTGAAATCTGGCATCTGGTCGAATACCTTGAAAACTGTATCTACCCTTCTATCGAAACCCCTTAGTGCATGTTTAATTCATTGTTTCACCTACCGAATTTGTCAGGTATCACCACCTGCAACAGGTGCGTAGAATACACGCCGTTATCCGCCTAGCGGTGGGCAACGAATCAATGAATCATTTGTTTATTTCGCCCGTGCTCTGACGGGCTTTTTTTATTTTCTTATTCTAGCGGGCCATAACCTTAATTTAGCTTAGGCACTGACCGAAAAATATTAGTGCTTGGTTATGTACTCGCCCTGTAACACAATACCTGATATTTCCCTCAAGACGCCATAACTCAGGCCAGCTACCCAAGGCGTAATGGGGATCCGCCAGAATGTTTATGCACATATTTTGTCTCTCTGATTTTCAGGTGCTGCGACAATAAATTCCGGAAGATGGCTACAGGCCTCATACACTGCCCTGCAGCGTGGATACTGGCGCAGATCACAGCCCATTCTCTGCGCATTTGCCCATTGAGGAATCAGGCAGCAATCCGCCAGCGTTGGGCAATTCCCCACGCAAAATGCTCCTGATTGACTCTGACTCAGCAATTCTTCTACTGCACGAAGCCCTTGTTGGATCCAGTGCGCATACCAGCGCTTTTTCTCCTCCTCACTCACCTTTAACTCATCAGTCAAATAGCGCAATACCCGAACATTGTTCAGCGGATGGATATCGCAGGTGATTGCATAGACAATTTCCAGCACTTTACTTCGAGCCGGATCGCCCACAGGTAACAGTGGCACTTGTGGAAAATGGCGATCCAGCCAGTCTATGATTGCGAGCGACTGACCAAGCGATTCGCCTTCATCAGTCACTAACGTGGGAACGAGTCCGGCTGGATTTATCTGACGATAGGCGCACTCATTTTGTTGCCCAACACGAATATTGACGCCCACAGTCTGATAAGCGATCCCTTTTAAGGCCAGCGCGATACGCACCCGATATGATGCCGAGCTATTAAAAAAACTGTACAGCTTCATTTTTCACCTCAGACAATCTTCACACTGATAGGCGTCAAACCCTCTACATTCCCGGTAATCACATCATCCTTCACAACCGCACCTACACCTTCCGGTGTGCCGGTAAAGATTAAATCGCCAGGCTGTAGTTCGAAAAAAGTGGACAGATAGCTGATGGTTTCATTTACCGACCAGATAAGATGGAGAATATCGCTACGCTGACGATCTTCACCATTCACCTGCAACCAAATCGCAGTTTCATTCAGATCAACCGCATCGGCCACTTTATGCAAAGGGGCAATGGGAGCGGAATTGTCAAACGATTTACCGATTTCCCACGGACGCCCCATCTTGCGCATCTCCATCTGCCGGTCACGACGCGTCATATCCAGTCCGGTGGCATAACCCCATATATATTTATGGGCTTCATCTAACGGAATATCACTGCCTTTCTTACCTATGGCGACCACCAGCTCAATTTCATAATGGTAATTATCCGTTTGTGACGGATAGGCTAGTTCCAGCGTTTCGCCCGTCGCCACGGGGACAACTGCGTCAGCCGGTTTACAAAAAAAGAAGGGCGGTTCGCGCTCGGGATCGAACCCCATTTCACGGGCGTGTGCCGCATAATTACGCCCAACACAATAAACTCGGCGAACAGGAAACTGCTCCTCGCTGCCAACAACCGGGATAGCAACCGGTTTCTGTGGTGCAAATGTATAGCGGACCATGCTTTTTCCCCTTTTTAATAACGTGCTTCACGGAACAACCCAAGTAGTTCCTGAACAGGTCTGTCTGAAAAGCTGAATAACACCGTCTCTTCGCTGGTCTGAAACGAAATGGCATGCCAGGTCGGGACCACAAAAATATCTTTTGCCGAAAAGGTAAACGTCTCGTTGCCGATCGTGACCTGCCCCGCGCCTTCCACAACGTGGTAGATCGTACTATCCGTCGTCCGTGCAAGACGCGAGGTGAATCCTTTTGGCAATAGCTGCAAAAACATCCCCATCGACGGCATGGGGTAGCCCCCCGTTACCGGGTTCACGTAACGCATTTTATAACCGTCCCACTCGTCTGCCTCGCTCATCCGGGCCAGGTCAGACAGCACCTCACGGCTCCTGTCATAGCGGTAATTAAAGATAGGGGACGAGTTTCCTTTTTGATGGCGTAACGGCAGCATATTGGCCGCATAACGAGGCAAGTAATCCCCCTCTTTTCGCGTGATCGGATGCTGATCTTCTGGGTAATCTTCCGCAAAACCACACCCCAATAAATTGACCAGCGGCAAATCCAGACCATCCAGCCAAACCACCGGGTCATCTCCCGTATTGCCATGATCGTGCCAACACCACTGAGGCGTCAGAATTAAATCACCGACGCACATTTGCGTTCGCTCGCCGTCCACGGCGGTGAAGGCTCCTTTCCCTTCTACAATAAAACGTAGCGCCGCTTGATTGTGCCGATGGCTGGGTGCAACCTCGCCAGGTAAAATGAGTTGCAGCCCAGCGTATAATGTCGTCGTGATGGATGACATCCCGCGTAGAGCCGGGTTTTCCAGCACTAAAACTCGTCGGACCGCCTCTTTCGCCCCAATCAGATCCCCACATTCCAGCAGCAGCGGGCGGATCTCCTGATAGTTCCAGTAGGCCGGGGCACAATTCGCGTTCGGCGTTTGTGGCACCAGTTGATGCAGCAATTCCCAGAGCGGTGTCAGATTTCGGCCTGAAATATGCTGGTAAAATTGCTGACGCCGTTGTTTGACAGATGAATTAACTTCAGACATACGCATTCTCCTCACTCGTTGGTAATACCTTTACGAGGCAAATCATCAGATTTAGAAACCGAATGGCGGAGGACAAACATGAGTAAGGTGAGCATCACCGCACTTATTGCCGCCGGAATAGCAATAACGAAAAACAACGCATTAAAAGAAAAATGCCCCATCACCATTATGCCGCCGGAAAGCGACCCCACAATCGCACCGCTCCGCCCCACAGCACTGGACCAGCTCACCCCTGTCGCACGGCTTTGCGTGGGATAAAGCGTAGCTGTCAGGGCATTCAGCCCGACTTGTGAACCACTGATACCGATTCCCGTACCAAAAATCGCCAGCGCCATCAGCCATAGATCGTTCTCACTCAGGCCAATCATTACGATGCAAACGGCCCCCAGCGCATAGCTCATCGCCAGCACGCGGCAAGGATTAGATTTGTCCATCAACATCCCTAACAGCAGTGCACCAAGCGTCCCCCCAATCTGAAATGCCGCCGTGACCCATGAGGCTTGCTGTAATTCAACGTCGCGGTGGCTGAGCAAGGTGGGCATCCAACTGGAAAGTAGATAGATAATCAGCAGACTCATGAAGAAAACAGTCCACAGCATCAACGTGATGGGAAGCTGACGTCCTGCAAAGAGCTGACGAATGGTCCCCTTCTCGACGGCGGCGACTTCATTCAGACAGAAATGAGTATTGCTATAACGCACCCTGGTGATGGCGCTAACCGTTCTGGCGATAATCTCCTGTGACTCCTGATGACGAATCTGCCAGCGCGGCGATTCCGGCAGAGCAAACAGCAAGACGCAAAACAACACGATGGGCAGTACCCCACCAAGGATCAGAATCCCGCTCCAGCCAATAAGCGGTACTAACTGCGCGCTGACAATTCCCCCCATCGCCGATCCGAGCGTAAAACCACAAAACATCAACGTCACCAGCGTGCTGCGGCGACGAGCAGGAAGGTATTCGGACGTCATGGTGATGGTATTGGGCATCGCGCCCCCCAACCCCAGCCCGGTTAAAAATCGTAAAATGACAAGGCTTTGCAGGTCTGGCGAGAAGGCTGACAACAGACTAAACACGCCAAACAACACTACGCACAACTCAATCACCCGTTTACGACCAAACCGGTCGGCCAGCGGACCACCGAGCAACGCCCCTGCAGTCAACCCCACCAGACCTGCACCAAACAGCGGTGCAAGATCGCTAACGTTCAGTTGCCAGCGAGAAAGAATGTCCGGTGCAATAAATCCAATTGCGGCAGTATCAAAACCATCCAGCATCACCACCAGAAAGCAGCAGATAATGACTTGCCACTGCATTCTTCCAACGGGGGCTTTATCAATCAGAGCTTGTAGATCACATTCTTGAGTCATAGTGAATGCCTCAGCACAGGTAAGATGCGTCATGTTTTTATGTTGCGATTTTGTAATCGTGTCGATGAAATGTACAATGACATTTATTACCATGACATAACCAGGAGGTTATCTCTGATGGCGAGCTGGACCCAAAAAATAAAGCTACAGCACTTGCAGATCCTGGTTGCCCTGGCAGAACAGGGTAATCTGACGCAGGTTGCCCGGATGATGAATATCACCCAACCTGCGCTGTCAAAATGGTTAACACAGTTTGAAAATGACGTCGGTGTCACGCTTTTTGAACGTCACAGCAAAGGATTACGCCCCTCCGAAGGGGGCAATCTATTGTTGCAGCATGCCCAGCGACTCCTGAACGACCTTGAACGTTCACAGTATGAAATGGCGCGTTTTAAGCAGGGTGGACTGGTAGGAAGTCTGAAAATTGGCTGTTCCCCGGTGGCTACAGACTGTGTTTCTCAGGCTATCCTCAGCTTGCTCAGCGAAATGCCTGGCCTGCATCTGGATGTCGAAGAGAAAGTGATGACCCCACTTCTGCAGGATCTTCTTGCTGGCGTGGTCGATGTGGTGGTGGGACGGGTCGGCGGACGAGCGTTAACCCTTCCACTGAATTACCAGGTGTTATACACCGAGCCCGTCTGTTTCGTTGCCCGCCCGGATCATCCCCTGGCAGGACATCACACGATCTCGTGGGAAGACCTTATGTCATGGCGCTGGATTATCTGGCCAACCGGAACACCCATTCGTCTCAGCATTGATAATGCGCTGGCCGATAACGGCATTATGCTACCGGACAATATCATCGAATCCGCCTCAATGAACGTCAGCATAAACTTACTGCAAAGCAGCGATATGATATCAATTCTTTCTCTGCGACTGGCTAAGCGCTATGCCGGCCAGGGACAACTGGTCATTCTGAACTTACCGGAAATTGAACAGAAAGGCAGTGTGGGCATGTTCTGGCGTAAAAACGAAATCCCCTCCGTTGCACTGGAGCGTTTTTTACATTTTCTTATTCAGGTGTAATGGCTCGATAAATAAGGCACAACCCTGTACCCAGATGAATACAGGATTGTGCTGCAAAAACAGGTGCTATTCCCCCACACGGTAAGATGCACCGTCAGGGTCCGTCTTCACTTCCCAGTCCCCACTCACCCGGAATGAACTGGCCGAAGCATAAGTATCTTCCATAAACTGAAAATAGGTAATTTTTCCCGCTTTCACTTTGGCATGGATGGAAAATGGTGAGTTAAATTGCTTACCAATGCCTGTCGAGCGATAAGTAAAGTTCCCAAACACGGCCACATTGTCTCCACTGGCGAATATATCCTCGACAGTGAAGTCCACTATTTTCCAGTATTTCGCCACACGGCTAAACGTACTGACAAAGGCTTCCGGACCTTTTGACGTTCCCGCCCAGGGTTCAATTTTCTTCAACTCTGGGTTGTTAAAATTCAGCGAGATATAAGTCGCATCGGGTGCAACCAGTTGCTGTGCTGCTGATGAGACTTTATCCGGTGCGGTGTTCATTAAAAACGCATTGACGACATCCAGCGGTTGACGGGTCTTCAGCGCGGTCGATATAGCCTGTTCTGATGTTTGCGTCTGTGCACCAACAGGTAAGACGACCATTGCCAGCAACCCCACCAGAATCATCTTCACTGAACGGCTATTGATGCTCATTTTCCACCTCTGTCTCTTTCTGGCTCATTGCGCCAGGTTGTAAAACGATATGTTTGTACTCCACAAAATCATCCAGTTGCGCTAAACCACGTAACCGCCCTTGACCACTTTGTTTATATCCCCCCTCCTCAAACTCATCCCGTATCGTTGCCCAGTCATTAATCCAGACCGTTCCTGCATCGATATGCGCGGCAACTCGCAATGGACAATTAAGGTCAGATGACCAGATGCTGGCAGCCAGGCCGTACTCGCTTTGGTTTGCAAGCGCCACCGCCTCTTCTTCTGTATCGAACACCTGAAGAGTCAACACCGGGCCAAAGACCTCCTCCTGCACAATGGCTAATGCCGAAGAGTCGACCTCCAGAAAAGTAGGAAGGTAAAACGCCCCCGAAGCTAATGGCCCCTCCCTGACAGGACCGCCGCGTACCAGTGCCACAGCACCGTCTTGCAATGCACGCTCAACCATGACGTCCACCCGCTCAACGTTGTCTTTATCAATCAACGGTCCCATTTCACTGAAAGCCTCGCTGGCAGGCCCTACTTTCAGTGTGGACAAGCGTGCAATCAGTCGTTCACGGACCCGGTTGGCGACGCCACGTTGCACAAGTAAACGGCTGCCTGTCATGCAAAATTGACCGGCAAAGGTCGTGAGTGCTTTCTCGGTTTTGAGCAGTGCCGCATCCAGATCGGCATCATCAAAAATGATGATCGGGGTTTTTCCGCCCAACTCCAGACCAAAGCGTTTCAGGCATGCCGCACCTGCCGCCTGAATTGCCCTGCCAGTCCGTGTACTGCCGGTAAAACTGATCACCGGGACATCCGGTGATTCCACCAGAAAACTGAGCACGTCCTTTTCACCGGTCACCATGTTGACCACCCCCTTCGGGAGTAAAGGTGAGCTGCTGATGATGCGCGCAATCAGTGCGTTGACTTGCGCCGTCTGCCCTGGCATTTTTATGACGACGGTACATCCAGCCGCCAGTGCAGGTGCAAGTGAGCGACTCAGCAGTGCCACTGGCGAATTCCACGGAACACTGATACCCGCCACACCGACAGGTTCGCGGATCACCAGCGAAAAACGACCGTTACCCCACTGTGCCGCGCGCCCTCCATCCTGAAAAACAAGCCCCGCGCAGTAACGCAGGCCGGGGGCCACCAGTGATATTTCAAAGCGGGCCTCTGGTAAAATTTTCCCATTTTCCAGGCTTAATAACTGCGCCAGTTTTTCGGCATTCGCCTCAAAACGGTCTGCCAGATCGTGCAAAACCAGGGCCCGACGTTCGCGGTCATGTTTCCAGTTGGTATGGTTGAAGGCGTAGGATGCCGCCGTCACCGCCGCCCTGGCAGTATTCATATCACCAATGGCATAATCGCCGATCTTTTTCCCTGTTGCAGGGTTGATACTTTCACCATGCTGTTCGCTGTCCAGCCAGTTGCCGTTGACCCAGTGCAATGCGCAAGAAGCCTCTGTCTGTTGCATATTCATTACCTATCTATCAATGTAAACACAATGTGACATTACGCCCTTTACCCCGACGGATTAAGCTACTAATGTGGAGAATACTGTTCCCCTGATGGAATAATTCATGTCTCTCAATCCCGGTGATTTATTGCTGTTTGTGCGCGTTGTTGAAGAAGGCACTTTTACCCATGCTGCAGAAAAAATGGGGCTACCAAAGTCGACGCTTTCCCGACGCATATCGCATCTGGAAAATGCTCTGGGTGAACTGTTGTTACGGCGTTCAACACGTAAACTTTCGATCACCGATTTTGGTCATGAATTTTATTTGCAGGCTAAACGCGTCGCTCAGGAGCTGGATATCGCCTCTGCCATGGGCGATCAACGCCAGTTACACCCCACAGGCTCATTGCGTGTTTCGATACCGGGAGATTTTACCGGCGATATGCTAGGGCATTTTCTGACAGAGTTCGTGGCACGCTATCCTGCAATTAGACTGGATATTGACGTGTCTCAAAGGCGTGTTGATTTACTGGGTGAGAATGTCGATGTGGCAATAAGACTGGGGGCACTCATTGAAGATTCAACGCTGATTGCACGGCGCATTGCGACTTTCCAGCCGGGTTTATTCGCCTCACCCGCGTGGCTGGCGATAAATGGCGAACCGCAGACACCAGCCGCACTGCTCAACCACCCGGTCCTTGCACTTTATATGCATACCAGCAGTTCTCCACCGTGGGAATTAACGCACAATAACGAACGCTGGCAAGGTTCTCCTCCGCTACGAATTACAGCTAATGCGCCCGGTATTCTCAGGTCTATGGCCGTTGCCGGAGCCGGAATCACCTGTCTTGCACGACATTTTGTCCGCCAGCAGGTTGGCGAGGAAAAACTGAAACCGCTACTGGAAGACTGGAAAATGGCGGGAATACCCGTTTGGGCCGTCTTCCCCGATCGGCGATTGCTGCCTGCCCGCACCCGCATATTTATAGATGAACTGGAACATCATCTACGTCACATCTAATATAAAACGCTGTTCAGACTGAGCGCTTCCGCCACAAAAGGCGGAACGGTGGCAGCCTGCATACTGTATTACATGAGTTGCAAGGTAATATCCTCTGTATTTCTAAAATTCATTTCACTCGTTGAAAATTAATCGGGCTTTCTGACAAATTTGTTAGTGAACAGTCAAATTATTGACAGCTGTTTTTGTTTACAGTAAGGGAAAATATACGGTATGTAATAGGAAGGATAACCGATGAAACTTCTGTTAGTAGAAGATGAGGAAAAAACCTCTTCATATATCAATCTGGCGCTTAAAGAACAGGGATACGTGGTAGATATAGCGTCAGATGGACGCGAAGGATTATATCTTGCCACCGAATTTGATTATGACGTCATTATTCTGGATATCATGCTCCCTTACCTGGATGGTTACCAGTTACTTGATAATCTTAGAAAATCGAAACAAACGCCCGTACTCATGCTTTCAGCGAGAGGAAGTCTGGATGAGAGGGTCAAAGGCCTTAACCTCGGTGCTGACGATTATCTTGCCAAACCCTTCTCGTTAATTGAACTGAGTGCACGGATCCAGGCTCTTCTTCGCCGCCGGGCGATTGACAACCAGGGGATCTCCCTCTTCCAGTTGCACGATCTACAGATAGATCTTTTATCCCGTAAAGTTACTCGTAGTGGCGCACGACTCGATTTAACGCAGAAGGAATTCGCATTGTTGAGTTTGCTTGTCCGGTATCAGGGGCAGATACTCTCAAAAATGATGATCGCCGAACGAGTCTGGGACATGAACTTCGAGAGTGATGCCAACGTTGTCGAAGTAGCGATCAAACGACTCAGGACTAAAATTGATACTCCCTTTCCCGTCAAACTCCTGCATACCGTCAGAGGTATGGGATACGTGCTGGAGCTGCGCCCTGAACATGATTAGGAAAGCAATAGCCTTGTTGAGAGGTTCAATTTCGCGAAAACTGGTCATCATGTTTGGTCTTACGACACTGAGTATAGCGCTGACCTACGCTGTTTGTTTACGTGAATCACTGCGGGAATCCCTGAACAAACAAATGCATAACGAACTTCAGTTCCGTTTTACACTGATGGAGCCGTTAATTACATCCAGAACAGCGCCAACAGAATGGTCTCAGTTGGGTACGCGTATGGCCAGCCTGTCTACCACAGAAGGTGGGCGCGTTCAGTACTGGATCACCAGTTCGGATCCTGCCTATCACATCGGTGGCCCGCCACCGCAAGGAATTACATTATCGCAACTCAAAGATGGGTTTAGCAAAATCGCCAAAGACAATCCCGCAGAGTGTCCACTTTATCTTTTAACAAAAACCATTCCTGCCCATGGCATCATACCCTCATTGCACTTTATTGTTGCTATAGATTCAACACCTTATATAAATACTCTTAATGAATTTACGCGGGTTTTAATTTTTATCACTACCTCAGGTGTACTACTGGTGACAGTATCAGGTTACATTATTTCGCGAAGAGGCTTGCGGCCTGTCGAATTACTCAGTAAGCAGGCCAACCAATTGGTACCTGGTGTCGATGGGCAGCGATTAAACACGCAAACCCTTCCCTGTGAACTTCGCCCACTGGCAGTGGCATTTAACGGGCTATTGGCTCGTCAGGATAAAGCCTGGTCTCAGCTTGAATGCTTTAACGCAAATGTCGCACATGAGCTAAAAACCCCCCTGACCAACCTTATTGGACAAACGCAATTTTCACTCTCACGAAGAAGAACAATAGAACAACTTGAAGATGCGCTTGAGTCCAATCTGGAAGAAATGTCCAGAATGGCTTCTATTGTCAATGATATGCTTTTCCTATCCCATGCGCAGACAGGGAAATTTACCACGCAATGTGAAAAAATATCCCTCAAAACGGAAGCAGTCAAAACAGTAGAATACATTGAACCTATTTTTTCAGACAAAAATCTCCACCTGAGCATTGAAGGTGAAGCAACCGTATTTGCCGATCGTCGTTTGTTCAATCGGGCGCTGGCAAATTTACTTGAAAATAGTGCCAGGCATGCTTTTGTTGATTCCATGATCACCATCAGATTAAGCGAAAAAAAAGATACGGTCTATATTTCAGTAGAAAATGCAGGGGAGCAAATAGAATCCCATCATCTTGAAAGGCTCTTTGAACGTTTTTACAGAGTCGACAGTTCAAGAACTCAAAGTGATACCAATCATGGATTAGGCCTTTCGATAATAAAAGCCATTGCGTATATCCATGGAGGCGATGTTTTCGCGACCAGTTCTCATGGCATTAATACCTTCGGGTTTACCATAAGCAAAAAATCGTAAAATCACCGTCAGCTATAATGATTAATTTATCGTTATCAGCAGAAAACTGACGTAAATAACGGAATAATGTCAGCTTCCTGCCAGTTTGTATTGATATAGTCACATCGTAATTACACCAATTACCTGTTTTCTATTCCTATAATCAGGAGAATAACTCATGCAAGAACGTACAGTTATGCTTATTGCAAGAATAATAATGACACCACTCTTTATCTACAGCGGATTTAGCAAGATATTTAACCTCACAGATAATGCACTGAAAACACCGTTTGGTGACACGTTGCCAGGCGAAATGATGATCGTTGTAGCCATCATTATTGAAATTGGAGGGAGCCTGGCGCTGATCATGGGATATAAGATGAAGGCAGTATCATTACTGCTTATTTTTTATGTATTACTGACGAGTATTATGTTTCATCCGTTCTGGTTTTATACAGGTACACAACGAACCGGACAAATTATCCAATTCACAAAAAACCTGAGCATTTGTGCGGGATTAATCTATTTCTGGGTCTTTCAATCAGGGGCGGAAAAGAGTCCGCCGTCTGCCGAGAGTTAATCGACCGCAAGGTGCCTTAAAAAGGCACCTGATTAGCAGACGATGGTGTTTATCGATATATTACTGCAGTTCCATATAATCGGTTATCACCGCTGGCAGACACTATTTTAAAGTATCTGGCATTGCGTTGTTCTGCTTTTGCTTTCAGCAAAGATTCAAGATCGCTTAGCGTACTTGCATTAGCAACAGAAATCATCCCTAATCGTTCAAGCCCAGTGACATCCCGAACCGGTTCGGCGGCTGATGCACTCGCGACTCCCCCCAATAGCAGGGGAAAAATGAATACAGCATTCAGTATGACTTTCATAAAACCTCCTCGTGTATGTTCCATCTGTACAAATAACAACCTCGAGGAAGTATTATATTAACGGTCCCTGTCCACTTACTGTCAAAATAATGACAAGACCGTCATTAACATGGCATTTACATTACTTTAGCTTACCCTACGCTAACTGAATAAAATAAGGCAAGCCAGGTTAACTTATTTTTTATTCGTTATAATTGCATCTTTCCCACTCACTGTTCCATTTTCGTTAATGTTGCAATGGCAACACCTGAGCCGGAAGAGGATGCTTATCCTCAGCCAGAGGCGTAATAAGAACCTCTTTTTGCGCAGGCAAATGTTCAGGACATGCACCATAAACCTCTAGCGTTTCTCCCGGCAAAATCGTTGTTTTCCGTAACGACACCACCATTTCATCAGGCAACAGGATGAGATCTGTTGCTATCTGCACGGCAACCGTTCCCGTATTAGTCACCGTCAGTTGGTCTTTGGTCGCCTTCCAGAGCAGTGAGTGCCAGGGACGATGAGTCTCATGCGTTAACCCCGACGCGCGGGGCTGCACATTTACGATTTCAGCCCTTACCGGGTAAGTTGATACCACCAATAACGCTAATATCCCGGACAATAATTTACCAGAAACGCTCATTTACTCCCTCCTTTCTCAGACTCTTGCCATGTGCATATCCGTCTGGTTGTGCGTATGACATTGTTGTCGATGCGCAAAACCCTCAGTTTTTAAATATTGAAAGACACTATATATCTTGTGATTTATTTCAGAAGC
Source organism: Enterobacter sp. RHBSTW-00994 (assembly GCF_013782625.1). Taxonomy (NCBI): domain Bacteria; kingdom Pseudomonadati; phylum Pseudomonadota; class Gammaproteobacteria; order Enterobacterales; family Enterobacteriaceae; genus Enterobacter; species Enterobacter sp. RHBSTW-00994. The sequence goes on from NZ_CP056199.1 coordinate 2,473,672, forward strand.
CAGCAGAACACCCGAGCAAACACACCAGACCAACACACGCATGAACAAGAACTTTCTTAATCTGAATGCCGTATTTCTCATCTACAGCAAGATTATCAAACCTGTTCACCGCTCTGATTTTATGGACAATATCGTCAGGCAAATTACCCGAATTTAAAAAGGAATTTAAACTGTGGGAAAACACAATCACCTGTCTTCACCAAATTATCAGCAAGGATTCACATTGCTGGAACTGCTGGTGGTTCTTATGATTATTGCCCTGCTGGCTGGGTTCGTTGGCCCAAGAATTTTTTCAAACGTCGATTCCGCAAAAGAGAAAACCGCATTGCGGCAAATGCATTCTCTTGCCGATGCGTTGGGGCAATATCGACTGGATACAGGCAGTTATCCCACTGAATCCCAGGGACTTAACGCACTCACGGAGCAACCGTCAGACAGCACGTCCTGGCACGGGCCTTATTTAACGCAGCAAGTGCCGCTGGATCCATGGGGAAACCCTTATCAATGGCATAATCCGACAAGAGAAAAAAACTCAGTCAATGAAGTGGACATTACCTCTGGTGGTAAAGACGGTAATAGCATTGTTTATGGTTTTTAATAATGTACCGCTTATTCTTATTGCTATTGATACCATCATTCCTGACACATGCACACTGTTGGAAGGTAGCGGGCGATCGCTATGGTATTGAGCCAGAACTTTTGCACGCCATTGCTATGGTAGAATCAAATGTTAATGCACAAGCAACGAATAAAAACAATGACGGGACAGTTGATGTTGGCTTGATGCAAATAAATAGTCGCCATTTCGCATCCTTGCGTAAATTTAACATCCGCAAAAGTGACTTACTGAATAACACGTGTCAGAGTGTCATTGTCGGCGCATGGATCCTGGCAGGTCATATCCAGCGATTCGGGTATACATGGGATGCAGTTGGTGCTTACCACTCTGGTTCGTCAAATAACCCCATGCAACTAAGACTACGTAAAAAATATATTCACAAAGTTGCTCCCATCTATTCCAGGTTGAAATCATCACAGCCACAATAATATTAAAACCTATGAAACAATTCATTATTACATCTCTTGAAAATGGAAAGCGCGTAACAAAATCTTATATGGCGACCTCTGCGCAGGAAGCCATGTTTCGTGTAACAGGAAAAGGCGTTGTTATTCTGAAGATTATAGAGACGCCGACACAACGCGAAAAATGCTTTCCCCTTTCTCTTTTTTTGCAAGAACTGATTGCATTACTTGAAGCCGGACTGGTGGTCATTGAAGCCATAGAAGCACTCCGGGACAGCCAAAGAGATAAAATGTCGCACCTTGTTTTGACCACGCTAACCCAGAAACTTTATGAAGGTGCGCAATTGTCGCAGGCAATGAGCGCCCTGCCGACAATTTTTCCACCGCTACTCATTAATACGGTCGCCTCATCAGAACAAACCGGACACCTGTCCACCGCGTTGTCACGCTTTCAGTTCTATGAGTCCCGGATGGAGGAATTACGAAAACGGGTGAAGTCGACACTGCTTTATCCAATGATCGTCCTCTCGGCTGGCGGTGTCATAATGTTCTTTTTACTCGGCTTCATCATTCCCCGCTTCTCCGTGGTATTCGAAGGTATGAAGCATCCTTCCGACAGCGCCCGTTTAATTATGTGGTGGGGAAAACTCACGCAAACGCACGGAACGCTATTGCTCACCGGCTGCGGCATAACCATTTTTGCCATCGCAATGGCGGTGCGTTCTGCGCACTTTCGTCAGGGCGTGATGAACATCGTGTTGGCTATCCCACAACTTCGCCAACAGCATCATCTTTCTGTGCTGGTTCGTTTCTATCGCACTCTCGGCCTGCTGCTACAAGGCGGGCTTGCCGTCCCTGTGGCGCTGGCGTTAGGCCGCGAAATTTTACCTCACAGCTACCAGCAGCACCTCGAAGCGGTGATCCGTGATGTCAGTGCGGGTGAATCATTCTGCCAAACGCTTGTACAGCACAACATGACCACGCCAGTCGCGGCCCGCCTGTTACACGTTGGCGAACGTGGCGGCGAGCTTGCGACCATGTGCGAACGCATCGCCGCGTTTTATGACGACGCCCTCGACAGAGCGATCGAGAAATTCAGCAAAATCTTTGAACCCGTACTGATGATGATCGTCGGTGGCCTCGTAGGCCTGGTGGTTTTTCTGCTGTATATGCCTATTTTTGAACTTGCTGAAGGGGTGCAGTAATGACCGATTCACTCGCTGAGTTTATGTATCAGTTAGAAACGTACCTGCCCGAAGCACGCTGCGAAAAACTGACCGAATGGCTGGAACATGCACCGCTCACTCTTGAGTGTGTTGCGCAGAGACTGGGGCTCACGCCGCTGTCTGCTTCTGACTGCACTGAGGAAAATGAATACTTTAAGCAAATTCCACTGACAGTTGCACTGAATCAGCGCGTTCTGCCTTTTCTGCTCGCGGGCAAATGCTATATCGCGCTGGCCGACCCCTTCTCTCTGGCAATCCGTCAGTGGGCCTGGAGTGTCAATGCCTTGCCCGCATTAATGCCATTAGCAGCCCTCAACGCCCGTTTGCAGGTATTGGCAAAACAGCAACGAACCCTCGATCAATTAGAACAACTGCAAAGTGACGACAGCGCAGAGATAAAATGGCTTGAAATTACGCCCGCCTCCATTAACAGCGAGCCTCACGCCGTCGTTAAGCTGGTCAACGCCACACTCTTCGACGCCTTACAAAGCCGCGCCAGCGATATCCACCTCTCTGCAGTCTCTGATGGATTAGTGGTGAAATACCGGATCGACGGCGTGCTGCAAAGTATTCGCTTTTGCCCAGGCATTCAACATGCAGAACAGGTCATCTCGCGAATCAAAGTTCTGAGTTGCCTGGATATTTCTGAGCGAAGGATCCCACAAGATGGACGCTTCAAAGCCATTATTTTACAACGACCTGTGGATTTTCGTGTCTCCATCATGCCCAGTGTGCATGGCGAAGATGCGGTACTGCGCGTCCTGGATAAATCCCACGATCAAAATTTGCGCCTTGAAATGCTGGGCTTTGATGACCATACACAACGCGCTATTCGCCAGCTGACTCAGTTGCCTCACGGTATGGTTCTGGTTACCGGGCCTACGGGGAGCGGAAAATCCACCACCCTCTATTCAGCGCTCAGTGAGCTCAATAAGGGTGAAAGTAAAATCATCACCATTGAAGACCCGGTGGAGTACCAGCTCAATGGCGTTCTGCAAATCCCGGTCAACGACAAGAAGGGACTGACATTCGCTCGTGGGCTACGTGCGATTCTTCGCCACGATCCTGACATCATTCTGGTTGGAGAAATTCGTGACAGCGAGACGGCAGGTATTGCCGTTCAGGCCGCACTGACCGGGCACGCCGTTCTCTCATCCGTTCATGCCAACGATGCGTTTAGCGTACTTGAACGTTTTCTGTATATGCAGGTGGAATCCGCCAGCCTGATTACCGCATTAAACGGCGTCGTCGCGCAGCGTCTGGTGCGACGAGTATGTCCTGACTGCGCTATTCCGGTTGCCCCTGAGAACACGGTCACAGAAGCCTGGAAGGCGAGCCCTCTCCATCATCTCCCCATACGCTGCCACAAAGGAATGGGCTGCGAGGCCTGTCGCCAAAGTGGCTATCGCGGAAGGCTGGCGCTTGCTGAAGTCCTTCATTTCAACGATGCAATCAAAGAAGCGATGCTGGCCCGGGTATCTTTGCGCCAGTTGCGGGAGGTTGCACTCAATAGTGGCTTTGTGCCGCTGACGGTTGTTGCTTTGCGAGCAGTACTGGAAGGACAAACCACCTGGGAGGAGATTACCCGTGTTATTGCACATTAACATCTGGCAATGCGATATCTGGCCACACATGATTCGGATCCGCAGAAACAGCCAGACTCTTACCACACATACCCGACTTGTTGGCGAAACGCTGGAAATGTCTCTCTCCACAGTACTGGAACAATATGCACCGGCCATTCCCTGGCGCGATGCGGTCGCGTTTTATCTGGATACTCAGGAGATTACCTTTCTGGTTCAACCCTGGCAGGACGGAATCGCCTCACCGACTGAGTTACGTCGCCTTGCTCACTATCGGGTTGCAGAACGCTTCTCGCAGAATGCGCATCCCGATGTCGATCAAATATTGCAATTAGAAGCCTATGCCTGGCAGCGTACGGCACTGGTCGCGAGCCTGCAACAACGCTGCTGGCAGACGCTCATCGCTGTCGCACGTCGTTTGCGTTTGCGTTTTTCCGGTGTGATTACGCCCTTTCAGTTACTTTTGCAGCCGTACAAGAAAGCGTTACCCGAAATGGCTCTGTTCGTTTGCCTGAGTCAACAGCACACACGGATTGCCATTCGGCGAGAAAACAACTGGCTGGATGCCTGTACGCTTAATCTGCCCAACCCGACGCGCACGGCGAAGCTCGAGATTATCTCTCAACTTAGTGGAATGAAAAATTGCCCCTGCTATCTCCTTGATATGCCAGAAGATAAACCCATCATCACTCATTTATCAGGCCTGCACGAATGACACCACTCTTTTCTGTACAAGCTCGGTGGGCGAACAGGACGCTTCTCGGTATCCTGCTGTTATCCCTTCCACTTATAGGGTTTATCATCAATGAAAAGCTGACTCAGCGAGATATCAGCATGCAACTTGATCTTGCTCAGCGGCAACTCACAACTCAGCAACGCCTTCATCAACAATGGCTACATGCCCGGCCACAAAAATCGCCGTTTCAACACAATAGACCCTGGGCGCTGATTATGCTCGATCGTCTTGGCTCGGTTTTGACGTCAGAGATTTCCCTGTCAGCCATCGATGTGGATGCGAAAAAAAAAGAGATGAGACTCAGTGTAAAAGCGACATCGCTCACATCGCTTCTGACGTTCACCGCGCATTTACAGTCACTGGCAACGGTCACGCTGGAAAATCATCAACAATCCGCTGACGACAATCCTCTCTGGCCACTCACAGCCGCGGTCACATTACATTTTGACGCGGAGAAAGCAGATGTCCGTGCGCATTAATATTCCATTGATCCGTTGGCGCGTCGCCGAATTAACAGAACGTTGCGGCCGGATACCCTTATTCCTGTGTCTGCTACCCTGCGTACTGGTCATTTTTTGGCTTTCCGTCATGGTTCCATCTACTGCTGCGCAGTATAAAACCCTGTCCGACATCCATGCACAATTGAAAAAGATGCTGCCAGTCGAGCGTCTGCACCCCGATCTCAAAACACATGTCACTACCAGCGAGTATCAACAAGTCAATATTCTGTTTGACCAACTCCAGGAGCATCATCTACGGATTCGGGCCAGCCAATATCAACGGGATGAAAAAGCCGGTGCGGAATCTCTGGTGCTGGATATTCCCGCTGAAGGCGAATACCTCCCGCTCGTGGACACACTTTGGCAACTGCAGGAATCGTTGCCAATTGATATCGAAAATATCACGCTGCAACGCACTGCTCCTCAGGGAACCTCCCTCGCGATAACCCTGCGCATCCGGCTTCGTAAGGAGGGGCAATGATCGTCCCACGTTATCTCCAGGTGACTTTGGCACTGACTCTCGCATCCGTTATCTGGAGCGTGGTTTCCGGTGATGAGCGTGATGATGCCCCAGTTCGTCCCGTTGCTCCGGCCCACAACCAGCCTACTGCACATCGAAAATCAGCAGATTCGGTAATGGCTGTACACAAAGATCTCTTCGCGTTATCTCATGCAGACAAAGAAAATCCCGCGACAACTCAGGCAAAGGCTGAACCGCCCCCTCCACAACACATAACACCCGCACTTCCCCTTTCACTGCTGGGCATCTGGTGGGAAGGACACCAGCGGATCATTTTATTGACTGATGGTCGAGATACCTGGCCTGTCTGTCATCACTGCCGCGCGGAAAACGCCATCTGGATTGGCAATGAGCCTGTCGAAGGCTGGAAGCTGAAAGCGGTAAATAAAGATGACCTGTTGTTTGAATGGCAACTCACTCATACGTCACAGCATCTGGAAATTAGTGATTTACAATCGGAACCGACACAGTAGATGAACCTGAAAAATACTCTCGCCTTCACATTATCATGTACGCTCCTGGGGGGATGTGCACAAAAGAATATTGCCCCACCCGAACCGGTTCGGTCAGATACGCCCCAGGCGATAATCAAACGCTTAAATGAGATTGATCAAGCTCGTACCACCCGTCCGCAGAGTATTGAACTGCGCGCTGAACAGGCGCTTTTGATAAAGAATCTGGTTAACGACTATCTGCGAAAGGCCGAACAGGCCAGTAAGCAGAATAATTACACCCGTGCCGCAGACATGTGGCGTAGCGTATTGCGCTGGGAACCCGGTAACCTGCGGGCACAGCAAGGGCTCCGCAAACTTGATGCCCGCTACGCACTGGAAACCCTGTATCGTGAAGCGGTTTCTGAAAGTCATCATGATCCCGAGCAGGCGTTAGACACTATTCAGAAAGTTATTGAAGAAGATCCTAACTGGCCACAGGCACGTGCCTTACGCGACCATTTACTGCGCGAAGCTGCAGTATTTAATCAACCGGAAACCCATCTTAAACGCGAATTGCAAAAAGCGGTCTCCGTCAATTTTCGACAGCACAGTATCTTCGCTATTTTCAATACCATCAGCCAGTTAACGGGCGTTAATTTCATTTTTGATAAAGATGTTCCGGACAGTAGCGCCAGTCTGATCGCCAAACATACCACTGCAGAAGATGCGATAAATCTCCTGTTAATTTCCAACAATCTGCGCAGAAAAGTACTCAACAAAAATACGTTATTAATTTATCCCGCCACACAGCAAAAAGAGAAACTCTATCGTGACATTGTCGTAAAAACGATTTTTCTGGGTTATGCCAGAGCCAAAGAGACCAATGTTGCTCTGCGCAACATGATCAAGGTTAAGGACATCCACGTTGATGAGCGCACTAATTCCATCACGCTACGTGGACCGAAAGAAAATGTCGAGCGCGCAGAACGACTGCTAATGACCCTTGATCGCCCCGAAGCTGAAGTGACGCTGGCTGTCGAAGTTCTCGAGGTTAATTCAAGCGACATTGAGGCACTGGGGATCAATATGCCGCAAAAAATCAGCATGGGCTTTGGCAAAATTGACGGTGAAAAAAGTGAAGCTGGCAGTATTCCTTTGAATAACATTAATTCCAGCCATATCCTTGTGAATACTGATAACCTTTCTCTTGATCTAAAAAAAGTATTGGCGAATGCCAAAGTGCTCGCCAACCCACGGATCCGGGTCAAAAATAATAAAAAAGCGATCATCGAAATCGGGGAAACTATTCCGGTATTAACCAGTAATGTGTCCGATGGAATCTCCCAGCAAAAAGTTGAATATCAGGATGTCGGACTGAAGCTGGAGGTCATACCGGAAGTCAGTATGGATGACAATATTTCCATGGATGTTAAGTTCAAACTTAGCAGCCTTGGTGCGCCAGAAAAAGGTGAAAAAGGAACGGTTTATTACCGCACAAATAAGCGTGAAGCCAACACCACGCTCAGCAGTATGAATGGAGAAACACAAATGCTGGCTGGCCTGATAAAACAGGATGAAACCCGTTCACACAGCGGTGTTCCATTACTCAGCGATATTCCCGGTCTGGGGCGACTTTTTAGCAGTAAATCAGACAATAACCAGCGTACAGAAGTCATTCTTCTGATTACACCCACAATTGAACGCAACCTCGACCTTCCGGGAAGCCATATCAGCACCATTGACATCGGCAGCGATGAGGTTACCGGGGACAACATTCAGTTACATGACGCTGACCATGATGATACGAAGCAAAACTTCAGTGCCCCACCGCTTGCGCCCCCCGCTCAACTTCCCGCAAGAACCGCGGTATTACCGCCGCCAACGCTGGATCCTCTCCCTCAAATAACGGAGTGAGCCGATGAAGAAGAATGGGTTTACGCTAATCGAAATGATGGTGACATTAGTGCTGCTCAGTACGCTGGCCGCCGCCGTTGCGCCACTGGTGCAACGCTACCAACAGCGTCAAAAAGAAGAGCAGCTTCGGGAAGCGTTGCGCGATATTCGCAGCGCTATTGACCGCTATAAACAAGCGAGTAGCGAAGGACGCATTGAGAAGAAAACTACAGAATCGGGTTATCCCCCCTCCCTTAAGAGTCTGGTTGAAGGCGTTCCTGATGAAACATCACCGAACCATAGCCAACTCTATTTTCTGCGTCGGATCCCACGTGATCCGATGTGCGATTGTGCTTCCCGGCCTGCTGACCAGACCTGGCGTGTCCGTTCGTCCACACAGGCATCGGGGGAATTCGACGGTGGGAAAGATCTCTTTGATGTCAGCAGTAGTAATAATGACAGCGGCTTAAACGGGATCCCTTATGCGCAGTGGTGAAAAGGGTTTTACCCTGATTGAATTGCTGGTCGTCATGGCGATCATTGCAACATTATTGACCCTGGTCGCCCCGCGTTTTTTCCCACAAGTGGACAAGGCGAAGAAAGTGGTGCTTGAACACAACCTGCAGACCCTTCGTCAGGCTCTCGATTACTTCCGACGCGATCGCGCAGAGGGCCCCAATCACCTCGATGAATTAGTTGATGCTGGCTACCTCAGGCAATTACCGCTGGATCCAGTCAGCAATAAGCGCGATGACTGGCAAGTCATAACAGACGACACAGGGCAAATTATTGATGTCAAAGCTCCCTCACCGCGCACACAGGCAGAAAATGATGAGTCTGAATACTGAACATCAGCAGGGTTTTACCTATCTGTTGTTACTCATTGTACTTACCGTAATGTCTGTATTTCTGCTGAAATCCAGGGAAGGACAAGAGATGTCTTTCCGCGCACAGCAAGAGAGCGAATTACTGTTCCGGGGGGAACAAATCCGTTCAGCAATCGCGTCGTACCGGGAAAAAAGTGGCGTCTCCGGCTGTTTTCCCGTCAGCTTCGAACAACTACTGATCGACAAACGCGGTCTGACCCCCTCTTACCACTTACGCCAGTTTTACCCTGATCCACTCACCGGAAAAAAAACGTGGGGCATGATCTACGATGCAAAGGGGCGCTGGATTGGCGTATACAGTCTGGGTACAGGTATCCCACGGCGGAAAAGTGGATTCCTGAGCGATAGCGAAAAATTTAAAAAAGCGACCCGTTATCGCGACTGGGCATTTCAGGTTGAGGGGGATCCCCTTGCCCCGCTACCTACCGTTTGTCGGTAATAATTGTCTGAATAATATTACTTGTCTTGTGTGCTTCACCCTAAGACTGCTCTCGGCCAGCAGGGAAAACCTGCCAACTATTCACAAACATTATTTATAGATATTTCTGATAAGCCTGTAGAATATTCCTCCCTCTACGTATAGCTTGTCTCATTTATTCTTTTATTCATTAGAATATTATTGATTCTGTAACATTTTGGAATATTAATTATATTTTAGGGACTTTGTGATCATGAAAAAAACGTTACTGGCACTCTTTGTCTGTACTGCAGTTTCTTTTTCTGCGCATGCCACTGTCAACGACTATGCCAGAGAAGGAAACACTTACCTTTCCGTTATTATAAAATTCAAAGCTATCCCATCATTATTAAAATCAAATTCACAACAACTCCTTAATGATTCTACCTTAACGAACAAGCCGTTGTTCCACCCTAATCGTTTACGTAGTACCGAATTAACGGAACTTACTGAGCTAAACCAAAAATACGGATTTGATCGTTATCAGCGTATTACGTTACCGTCAAGTAAAAGTCACGACATTAGATATATTAACAACATCATCAATGAACTTAACAAAAATCCAGATATCGAAATTATTTATCCTGAAATACAACCAGCGTCCTTAGAGTTTTTCAACAATGAAAAACACAATGCCAATAACAATTTAAGTTATTCATTCTCTCATGATGAAAATGGCATTATTCCAGACTTCCGCCAACTACAGGATTATATGAAATCTCCGGATGATAAACGTCCAGGCTATTATATGGGAGGGGTAAACCGTGATGCTGCTTACCAGTACAATGGTAATGAGGGGGACGGAATATCTATTGTTTCCATGGAGAATGAACCCTGGAATGAGCAACATGTCAATTTACCTGAAATCAGTTTTCATGAAGGCAACAAATACCACCGAACCGATGATCATGACACCAGTTCAGTCGGTATCATGGCAGCAAAAGACATTGGAACAGGCGTCAGAGGTCTTACGACAAGAAGTCGCATTGGTTTTACCAGTTGGCAAGCTAATAACCTCTATAACATGATCCCCCGTCTAAAAGCAGGCGATGTTGTACAAATGGGTATGCAGACGGGTGGCGGTGAGATTACAGGGTGTAAAACAAGTTGCTTTGTTCCACAGGAAAATGCTCCAGATTATTACGATCTCATTAAGGCGCTGACAGACAAAGGTGTATACGTTATTGAAGCTGCAGGAAATGGTAACGTTAATCTAGACCATCCGGCGTTTAAAGGTAAGTTTGACGTTAATAAACGCGACTCCGGCGCAATTATTGCTGGCGCCTTCTGCGCAAAAGAGGGAAAAAAAGCGTACTTCAGTACTTACGGTTCACGTGTAACCAGTTCTGCGTGGGGGTGCTGGGACGTCGTGACAACGGGTACGGGCGATTTATATAACGCGAAAAACATGGAATATACCGCCTCTTTTGCCGGAACATCTTCAGCGAATCCGATTATTGCGGGAGTTGTCGCCAGTTTATCGTCTATTGCTAAAGCGCATAATATCCATGTGACACCGGCAAAAATGCGTGAAATTTTGCAACAGACAGGTACTCCGCTGGCGATGGGGGATTCATCACGTGTTGGTACGCAACCTGATATGGAAAAAGCTGTCGCCAAAATTCTTGCGCTTAGCGACGAGGATGATCGCCCAGCAGCCCCCGTCGCGGATGCGGGTGCTGACTTTACCGTCGAGGGAACCACCGATATTGCCCACGCCTGGCCACTTGATGCCAGCGCAAGTCAAAATGCTTTGTCATATACATGGACGATCGCTGAAGGAAGCGGCATCTTCTGGTTACAAGAGAAACAAGGAGGCCATGCTGTTAAGAAAGTAAACGGTCCAAAAGCCTTTGCCTTTATTCCCGCGAATACTGAAGGAAAGGTAACTTATCTCCTTACCGTAAAAGGTAAAGATGGTCAGGTTTCGCATGATGAAATAACCGTCACCATTACAAAAACAGAAAAGCCGCTTGATAATATTGAACCTTATGACGGTATGAATTCTTACCCTATAAAATGTACTGCAGTATCCCATAATGGGAATATTTGGTTTAACCAGTGGTACGTAGATGTCATGCAAGAAGAACCAGGAACAGGAGGTAAATGGGGCGCATGGCGTGAAAAAAATGCGTCCAATAATAACTGTCGCTAGTTAATTAATAACGAGCCAAGTTTAACAACACCAATGTTATTCTTGCTTAATATTTTAATGACAGATAGATATATTTCAGTCAAGCAATTCTGAGAATTACTACATTTAGAACAAGGAGACATGTTCATGTTATTTCCACAAAAAAGAATACTCGCTATTTTAATTGGGAGTTCCCTTTTCTCTTCATTACCAGGAACAGTGTTTGGACATGGCGCAATGGATTTCCCCAAAGCACGCCAGTATGAATGTAAATCACAAGGTAATCACTGGACTCCGGCTACCATGAAGAGTGCGGCTTGTCGGGCTGCGCTGGAAAATAGTTCCGCAAAACAGGCTGCTTTTGATAACTGGAATGGTTATACCGGTTTTGCCATGGCGCCACACAGTCAACAGGATGCCCGAAAAGCAGTACCTGACGGCATGCTTTGCACCGGAAATCACCCAGAATATTCAGGCTTCAACCAGCCACGATCTGACTGGACCACGACGACATTGCAACCAGACAGCAGTGGTAAGGTCGGCATGAAATATTACTACACAGCACGGCATGCCCCCTCATTTATTGAATTTTATATTAATAAAAAAAATGTCGATCCCACTAAAAAAGCACTCGGATGGGATGATGTTGAACTACTAAAACGCTTCGAGATCGAGCCAGGTGATGCCAGCTCAACCCATACCGTCAATGTCTCTATCCCCTCAGATCGAACAGGAAAAGCGATTATTTTCACCCGCTGGCAACGTTATGACGCCGCCGGTGAGGGTTTCTACAACTGTAGTGATGTGAATATCAAAACCCGTGATGGTTCGGAAATCCCGGATGAAAACGGTACAGGAGATGACGATCAGGTCTCCGGATGGGTTGATAAAGGTGCTTTCATCACCACGGCTGATAATCCGGCTGTCGGCGAACAAGTTCGCTTTCGTTTGATGGGGGGCACACGCGGCGACAATATTGTCGATGTGAGTCTCGCTATCTCCGCTGCGAATGTTGCTAACAATAAATGGATTGTCGAACTCGGGCAGTTGCTGAATCGCGAGCACAGTAATTTACTGCAAATTGGGCAGCAGACCGCAGATGAAACGATCACTTTCAACGAACAGCAACCGCGACTGAATCACGTTTTCCTCAGTGACCAAAGTTATGGTTACGCCGTTGAAATTGTGAAAAATGCAGAAACGCCGGTGATCGTCCTTGATAGTTATACGCTTGAACCCATTGCGACTCTCAGCACGACTTCTGGCTATCCAGTGACCGGTAGCAGCAAATCGGAAGTAAACTGGCAATGGAAACGTATCGCAGGCGATAGTCGTATCGTTGCAGCCCCAGCCAATCAGGCGAAAACCGAGATACGCATACCTGGCGGGGTTCGGGGTGGAACCGTGGCGACATTTGAACTATCAGGAACCAGTCCTAAAGGTTCTGTCGGTAAAGCAATACTGAAGGTGAACGTACTTGCAGCAGAAGTTATTGCGACTGGACCAGTCAGTATTGCGGCGGATAAAGGCGGTCAATATCGTGCCAGGGCTAATTTTGACAACAACAAAGGGGAAGTCACATACCTTTGGTCTCTGCTGAAGAATAGCACTGAAGTTTCCGGAGGTATTGATAACAGAGGCAGTATAAAAACGGGCTTGCCTGCCGGAGACTACCTGGTAAAAGTCGTTGCAGAATCTTCTGATGGGGAACGTAAAGCAACCCGCACCTCAGCGCTAAAAATAACGGCGAGCGATGACAGTGACAAAACGGGTGACTACGAGGGATGGAAAGCCAGTAAAACCTACACAGCCGGAAATACGGTGACCTGGAACGGGGTGAACTATATCGCCCGAAACTGGACCAGAAGTGAACCCGGGAAAGGTGGCGACTGGAAATTGCATCATAACCGGGTTGCCGTAGAGTGGCAGTCAACGATGGTTTACGTTATGGGTAATGTCGTCAACTATCAGGGGCAGGAATATAAAGCCAGCCAATGGATCTCACAGAATAATGTACCCGGTGTGAGTGTACTCTGGAAATTGCAGTAAATGATCTGCTCCACCCGTTGTGGTGGAGCGTTCAGAATGCTTAATAATAACAATACGATTCGCCCTCTATTTTTTATGCCGGACAGGGAGGAGGTCTGTCCGGTTTTTTTTACATGATTGAGGAATGAATTAGCATCCAGCTAATTGCTGCGATCACAGGATAAGGGCCGAAAGGAAATGGCTGGCTGGGCCTGGTTTTCAGCAAAACTAAAGCTACCAGCAGTGCTGAGACTGAAGACCATAATATAATATCCAACAACGCCTGAGGTCCCAACCAGGCCCCCAGGCCTGCAAAAAGTTTCATATCCCCTATTCCCATACCTTCCTTCCTGCATAAACCACTATAAATACGAGCAACAAACCAGGGGATGCCAAAACCAGAAATCGCGGCAATAAATGCCTGATGGAATTCCACTACAGATCGCCCACTGGCCGAAAAGGCAAGTGCAAGGAGCAAAAAAGGTAATGTCAAGCGATCAGGGAGTAACATTGTATCAATGTCGATAAAGAGAAGCGGTATTAACATTGCCACAGCAAACAAGTCAAAAGTGCTTTGCCATGTTATTCCCTGTTGCCAGATAATAATAGTAAACAATAGTGCCATGGTTATTTCAACCGTCAGATAACGCCAGGAAATTGCCCGACCGCAGCACGCACTACGTCCCATTAGCATGAGCCAGCCCAGAATGGGGATATTGTGACAAATTCTGATCCGCTGCCTGCAACCAGGACAGTGGGAAGGCGGCCACGAGAGAGTGAACTCTTCACCGTTAAGCATTAGGGGTAAACGATAAATCACCACATTACAGAAACTGCCAATAATAGCCCCCGTGAGGGTGAAAAAGAGAATAACCATATGATATGTTAGCCTTTGATTTAAGCGTATGAACGATCGTCAGCAGGAAAAAACTGTCTGGCAAAATGAGGATAACGTGACGAAGCGTTTTCTCTGAAGAGAGGAATAACTTCATGCGACTTACTTCTGATTCAATATATTCATGGCGAACGTATCTGATTAACGGAGCCCACCATGAATATTTTATCAGGCATTAAATCATACGATGAAGAATATCACGAGAACCACCTTTCACATGATGAATTACAGCAGTGACATGTATCAACAAAATAGCCCCTAGCACAATACAACTAATACGGTGCAACTTAAAAAAGAATTCGTTAACTTCTACTGTTTTCACGGGATGCGTAATATGAACCAAGCCGAATAAATTATAATCACTTTGCAACATCAAAAAACCACTGATTAATACAATGAAAATCGCAAGATAAAAAATCTCATGAACAAATACGACAATTTGTTTTTTACGCACGCCCAACCATGCAGGATAGGGAACAGATTTACGAAAAAATCGCCAGACAAAACGCACAATCATGACAGGTGTTGCAATCGTTCCTAACGACATATTTAAGACGGAGAAAAAGTTGAACCATCGCGTTCCTTCTATGGCGTGTAAAATATAACCCATCGCCATTGCATAAATAATCACGATGGCGACTAACCAGTGTAATACTCGAGTAAAGATATCGTAACGCGTATTTCCCTTACAATTCATATGTTCCTCCGCTCTCATTTTATACATTCCATTGCTTCCCTGAATTAGACAACATGATCTATTATCCATGGAGCCCCAGGCATTGCTATAAGATTACAATACAGCGGATCAGAGAACTGTCTTATGATATATTATCGTAATAGTTTATGAAGAATCATTCATCAAAATTATGATTGGCGATATTAAAAACAACCGAGCAGTAAAGATTTTTCTTATGACCTGCAGAAGGTTCCTGGAGAATCACGCAATTTCGATATAAAACGCCAGAACATTGCGCAAGTAATTTCACGTTATTTATCCTTATCATCCCTATCCCAGTTGCGCAGGCATGCGTTTGCGCAATCAGGTATTACCCACAAAATTTTCACATCGCTGTCTTTGTTAATAAACAGAAAAACAATTCATGATCCCCTCATTTGTTACACCTGTACAGGCGGCTATTTTTGCCATATCATTATTAATTCATACGAATATCCGATGAGTAAATCCTTTCAATAGGGTCTTCTCATTAAAAAATAAGCGACTCGCCTGATCGAATACCATGCAAAAAACCATTCTTATTGCTGATGATCATCCCGTTTATCTTTTGGGATTACGTACGTTATTGCAAACACGTAGCGATCGTTATCGCATCATTCATGAAGCGCTCAACGCCGATGACATGATGGACAAACTGGCGCAGACGCCTGTAGACATTATCATTACCGACCTGAGCATGCCCAGTCATCGTTACCCTGATGGCTTAACAATGATTCAATTACTCACCCGCCGTTATCCTGAAAGCACCATTGTCGTAATCACCATGATCACCAATCCAGATTTGCTGGCATGTTTGCGCCGCTGTGGTGTTAAGGCCGTACTGAGTAAAAATAGCCTATCATCCACATTATTAAACAAACTACATGGCACAACGCAGGGGGCAATACCTGCAGAAATACCGCAACTCCGGCTTACATTGCGTGAAATTGAAGTGACACGTCTATTGCTGCGTGGCATGACCGTCAATCAAATTGGTGAACATCTCAATCGCACCAAACAAACAATCAGCGCGCAGAAAAATAGCGTGATGCGTAAACTGGGTGCGTCCAGTGATTTTCAGCTATTTCAATATGCACAACGGCTGGGACTGGACAACTGACAGGCGAAATTAAAAAATGAAATATCCATTTCCGCTGTTGCGATATCAGTTCATAATATTATTAATTATTGCCCTCAGTCCCATAATCAGTACCGCCACGACATTACGTATAGGTTTAATCCAACCAGAATCGTCTGTTTTTAAACAAGGTACTATCCCTGCTATTCTCAGCGATCAAATACAACTTATGTTCACTACCCCTCAGCAAAGTGAGTCATATCAGTTTGGTTCGACAGAACTGGCACTAAAGGCGTTAAATGATCGAAAAATAGACCTCATTATTACACCTAAATTACCCGTAAATACTCTTCATGCAAGCATCCCATTACTCCGTTTATCTCTGGCAGAGGTACAAACGCGAGGGAATACCGGTGGGACTCTCTGTTCGCCGGAAATATCAAAAGACATGATGGTTGCATGTAATAAATACGGATCAACCTCTCTGACAGGAAATATTCAGCGACTTATTCGTGGTGAATATCATAGATTTATTGCTCCCGAGTACCTTCTTAAAACCTGGTTTATTCATGCACCCGTTACGACATTTACGTTCACACCGCTGCAGAACATTGCACCTGTGCATTATTACGCGTGGGCGCTGCCCGATCGCCAGGATATTATAGCCGATATTAATACACATATTCTCTCGTTATCGTCCAAAGATGCCCGTTGGCTGGAACAGAAATGGTTTCTACCTGCAGGCAGCGTCTATAGCGCAGACGACCTACCGGCAAGTAGGTCAGGATCAAAAACACAAATACAGGTACTTTTACCATTATCCCCACCACCATTTGTCCAGATTACTAAAAGTGGACAGATCCACGGTGTCTGGCATGATTTACTGATGCATCTTTTTCCAGCTAACCGTTTTGATTTATCTTTCACACAATCACCAGACATTAACGCACCTCCCCCGCAGGGCCATCAAATACAACTGCGTATTATTGCAAGCAATATCTCTCCCTCGACAGAGGCGTTAGCTTTTGACTCGCTGAGTTGGGGGCTTGTCAGCCCGACCTATCACCCCTTAACGGGTGATCTACAAAAACTACAAAATACACGCATTGCGGTAAAACGCACTTCAGCAATAAATTCACTTCTTCACAAATGTATTCCCGCAAAAAATTTGCTGCCTGTAAGCAATCTTGAAGAGGGTATTGAATTAGTCAAAACCGGAGGGGCTGATGGACTGGCAGGTGACGCGTTTTCATTGCACACATTACTCAAACAAACGAATAGTCCGTCACTGCAACTTACACCGCTGAGTATTCCCGATACTACGTTATGGTTTAGCGTTAACAGTAAAAACAAAGAGGAATTAGCACGAGTCAGATCCATATTAAAGTCTGTTACGCCGGGAGATATTTATACCCATCGAGTCCAGTTGAAATCTGGTGTTCCTGTGTCGCCCCCCCCATCAGAAGGATCATCGTGGCCTCTTTTACTTAGCCCTCTATTGATATGTGTCATTCTCACCGTTGCTTTCGCTTATTTCTATGCTTGTGCACAGCGACGTCAACGAGAACAGGATACATCGGCACTTACTAATACGCTTTCACTATGGCAAACATTACTGAATAGTGCGCCTGTCCCGCTTTTTATATGCGATGTCGCAGGAAGGCTAATCCGCTTTAATGAGGCATTCGAACAATCGCAACAATGGGATCGAATACTAAAGGAAGGCGCCTTTATCGGTCGATTGCCGCTCAACGAGTTGGCATTGCAGTTTCGCCTCCCGCAGCGGTTGGCACTCCTCAATACGGAGAGCCCCATTACCGGTGAAGCCATCCTCCGCCACAATGTGACTATTTACTGGTGGTTATGCAGTTACACGGATAAGTATCAGAAACCCTGTGGCATTGTTGGCGGATGGGTGGATATCAGTGAAAAAGCGGCACTGACCCTGGCGCTGCATAAAGAGCTCAGCAAGGCCGAACACGCCAGTATGGAAAAATCAAATTTTCTTGCACGCATGAGCCATGATATTCGCACACCATTAAACGCCGTATTAGGGCTGCTGGAAATGGAACAGAGTAAAAGTAAATCGCTCAATATTGCCTGGCAAGCTGCAGTGACACTACAGGATTTAATTGGCGAAACACTCGATTTATCGCGTATTGAAGCAGGCCAGTTACAACTGGATCTCAGATGGCATAATCTTTATGACGTGCTGAATACTAACGCGAATATTTTCTGTAGCTATGCGGCTACAAAAAATCTGGACTGGCGCTGTACGCTGGAAATACTGCCAGAAAGCCAGTTTTTTTTGGATAAAATACGTCTGAACCAAATCATTGCAAATTTACTTGGTAATGCAATTAAGTACACTGCTCATGGTGAGATTGGTTTCACTGTCTACTACCAACACAATCACCTTTTTATTTCGATTACCGATACAGGTATTGGCATTCCTCCAGATGCACGCGCACATCTGGGAAAACCGTGGTTTCAAATTAACCCTGCAGCCCAGCAGGGTAGCGGTCTGGGTTTAGCCATTTGTTACCAGTTAGTCGGACTGATGAAAGGTACTATCAGCATTGATAGCCAACCCGGCACAGGCACTCAGGTACTTGTCAAACTGCCACTGGAGCAGCAAACTTCAGACAAGGATTTTTCAAATAATGGTGATGTGCAGCACCCTGTACTGCTACCCAATCTGCGAGTGCTGGTTGTCGATGACTTGCACGTTAATCTCTCCGTTATGACGCTACAACTTGAAAAAATGGGGCTAAACACCGTTTGTTGCAGTGGTGCTCAAATGGCTCTGGAAATAATGAAGAAAGAGCAATTTGACATCTTAATCGCCGATTGCCAAATGCCTGAAATTAATGGGTTTGAATTCGTGCGAAAACTGTTATTTCTGGATCTATACGGGCAAGTTTGTGCTCCCCCACTTATTGTCGGCAGCACAGCCTGCGCGTTACCAGAAGAAGAACAACGAGCCATTCACGCCGGAATGGATTGCTTGCTGAGAAAACCGATAACTACGCAACGACTGAATGACATCGTATCCCAATTTTGCAAGTCAATCTCACAAGAAGGGCCTGATTTCAGTGAGATTAAACGTCTGTCCGATTCCCGCCCAGAAATTATGATATCAATGCTTCAGCAGATCTACGAGGTCATCGCTCAGGATATCCACCAGGTGAGGGGGACTAAACCGTCACTTGCCGCAATTGGCACAATCGCGCACCGACTCAAATCGTCCTGGAGTCTGGTCGGTATGCAAAGCGCCGTCAGAGGATGCTTAGTGCTGGAAACACTGGCGGAACCCTCTCCCCCTGAGTTGCTGAATGAGGACGAGATCGCCACCCTGCTCGCACGCTTTGTCATAAGCATGCAAAGTCACCTGGAGACTCTTGAACGTTATCGGCAGAATTATCTGACAAGTACTAAAGAAAGTACTTAGTTAGGTAGGTATGATTCTCTACAGCAGACAATGCAAACATATGGAGAAGGTCATAATGGAAGTAAGAATTGCTATTGCGGATGAATATACCTTGATTCGCCGTGGCGTGTTATCAATGATTATGAATATACCTGCAACGACAAAATCCACATATACTGATACAAAATTTACCGTTACCGGCGACGCCTCTACCCCCACGGAGTTGCTGGTATTGCTGTCAAAAAATGCAATTGATATTTTGTTTCTCGGGTTTTCATTGGCCACGTATCAAAGTCCAAATCCACTGAGTGGCATGGATGGTGTATTACTTATAAAATGGCTCAATCATAAATATCCCAAACTTAAAATTGTGGTGCTGTCACCTTATAAAAATAAATTATTGGTTCGTATGGCAATGGAGGCCGGAGCAAAAGCTTATATCAGTCGTGATATTTGTGAAAAAACACTTTGGCGGACCCTTATTTCAGTTACCAATGATGAAGTTTATATAGAACGTGAATTGATGAATTCACTTTTTCGTAACACAAAGCAAGATAATCAGGAACTTACTCCCCGAGAAATCGATGTCCTAAGAATGTTATGCAAGGGTCTGAACCTGACTGATATCGCTCAGCAGATGCATTTAAGTAATAAAACAGTGAGTGCTCATAAGTTACGAGCAATGGAAAAACTGGGGGTTCAGAGTGATTGTCAACTCTATTGTCTGATGGCCAAAATGCAAATGTTCGATATTGCCATTTAACGGAAGTTGCACCCATACTCCAGATATTCAGGCGCATGGGTGCAGAATTAAAATGCGTAGCTCGCTTCCAGCCACCAGGTTCTTCCTGGCTCCGCTATTTTTTCATGCGTAGAGTAGCCAAATTGTTTAGCACCTGCCAGGTTCAGATGCTCGCTATAATATTTATCAAACAAGTTATCAATACCAGCACTCACGGTTAACTCTGGCGTAATAATATATTTCGCATTCCATGATAACACGCCAAAACCTGCCGCTGGCCCCAAATCTTTCCCAGTGACATTTCCCTGATCGAGCGCAACGCGATACTGACTGGCTACCATCCGCCAAATCAGTCCAGTGTTCCATAAGGCATGAGAATAGTTGATACCAAGACGGCCTTCCAGAGGAGGCATCTGCGGTAATGCCTGATCGGCGGTTGTATTCTCTCCCCAGCTATAATTAAGGCTGCCTTCCAGCATCCAGTGCGCTGAGACATGCCAGTTACCGCCCAATTCTCCACCCCACGTGGCAGCATTGACATTGTATGCGCTTGACTGATCATTAGTATAATCAAACAGAATATAGTTGATTATCCTCGCCGCATAGACGGAAGCCCAAAAACTGGCGTTTGGGCCATTCATTTGCAGACCGCTATCCCACTGGAGCGTTTTTTCTGGATTAATGCGATTAAAGCTATTTTTACCCGCTTTTCCGGAAAAGAGTTCCCAGTAATCAGGAAAACGTTCGGTATGCCCAATACCGCTATACAGCATCAGGGGCATATCAGGGAAAGTATATTCATAACGCGCAAATACGCCGGGTAAATTACTTTTGCGGGCCATGCCAGACTCGGCATTTTTATTATCAACATCGTAATGATCTATACGAACACCGGTGATAACCGTACTTGCCCTGCTTATCCCTTGCCGTAATTCACTGAAAATGCCAATTTGCCTGAATACGGCGTCATCCTGCCAGCTTCCCGCTTTTTTTTTCCGGTGCGTCTTGTGCATAAAGTCCGAACCTGACGTTAATACTGTGGCATCTTTTTCCCATTCCAGACTTAAACGACTTCCCCATGTTACTCCACCGACTTCGCTTTTTCGGTCCGGGCCTGAGACATCACGTAATGTGTAATTGTCCATCACATGATCGGTATCGTTATAATAGCCTTGCCAATTTAGTTGTGAAATATGTTCGCTGAGGTGATATTTTTCCAGTTTGAATGTTGTACTTTGCCGGGCAAATCGACTGCCATCCATCATTCTCCCGGCATAGCGGGCCTTACCATTACCGTCCCCCGCCCCCATTTCTATCAGGGTATCGTCATCCGGTGTTAAGCCAAGGACGGCGTTACTGCTCCATTTTCGCCACAACCCTGGCACTCGTTGACCATGGCCATCCTTGTAATCATCAGCAATGGAATTGTTGCCATCAAGACGGATATAACCGTTCTCATTGCCAAACGCGGTATTCAGGTTCTGGTCAGAACGGCCATTAGCCCCTTGCAATAAGTCAGCATTGCCCTTTATTCCGGGCGTAGAAAACGTCTCAGGCTGGCGTTCAAAGCGCAGCGTTCCCGCAGAGCCCATCGGCCCCCACAGAACCGTTTCCGGACCTTTTACAACAGTCAGAGTATCAAAGCTTTTGGGGACGATATATGACGTTGGCGTATCCATGCGTGAACCACATCCCCCCTGAATGGAAGCACCATCCGCAAGGATATTAAGCCGGGAACCAAACATGCCACGCAATACTGGATCGCCATTACTCCCGCCACTGCGCAGCACGGAAAAACCCGGAATGGTCTTCAGCAGGTCGGCTCCATCGCTTGCCGGAACGGGCTGACGAGGCGACCAGGTTGAGGTCACGATCTTACCGGAATTATTCTCAGGTGCTGTTACGGTCATTACTTCATCAGCCTCTACAGAGCCAACAAAAATACAGCATGTAATGAACAGCAAGGGGGGGAATACCACACGGGAACAAACGCCATACCCTGGACTCACAGACATTCTTAAATTCCATTTAATGTACAAAAGAAATCGAGATGTCTATTTTTATAAAGGTTTTATCAGGAATACATTCCTTACTCATGAGAACGCCACAGCGAGCATTAAGATTTATCTGCTTGTAGTGCTTTTGCTGCTCATCCAAGCGATCATGGAATCTAAGCGCATCACTGAGTCTACTGCTGAAACCTGCTGCCTCACGCTCCCGTCGTCATCATTCCGGGAATGTAAGCATCCCGGTAAACCGGACCATTCACATTTAGAGATCTTCCGGCATACTGAATATGTCCCCGGAGGAGATCGCCATGCGCAAAGTCCGATTCACCGAACACCAGATCATCGCCGTTCTGAAGTCTGTCGAAGCCGGACGTACCGTCAAGGATGTCTGCCGCGAAGCCGGTATTTCCGAAGCCAGCTATTACAACTGGAAAGCGAAGTTCGGCGGTATGGAAGCCTCTGATATCAAAAAGATGAAGGACCTTGAGGATGAAAACCGCCGGCTGAAACAGATGTTTGCGGACCTGAGTCTCGAATGCCGCGCCCTGAAAGACGTTATTGAAAAAAAGCTTTAAAACCAGCGATAAAGCGTGAGCTGGTCAGCTATCTGACCGCACAGTTTGCCATGAGCTTACGTCAGGCCTGCAGGACGTTATCGCTGAGCAGGACGGTATTTCGTTATCAGCCGGATACGCGACGTGATGAGCCGGTGATTATGGCGCTGACCGTGGCGGCTGAACGCTATCCGCGATACGGATTTAAAAAGCTTTTTCAGGTACTGCGCAGGCAGGGCAACGCCTGGAACCATAAAAGAGTTCACCGTATTTACTGCCTGCTGAAACTGAATTTTCGCCGTAAGGGAAAACAGCGCCTGCCGGTGCGCAATCCGGCTCCGCTGGCTACACCAGAGGCGATGAACCAGAGCGGGTCCATCGATTTTATGCACGATGCGCTGGTGTGTGGCAGACGTTTCAGGACCTTCAACGTGGTGGATGATTATAACCGGGAAGCGCTGGCGATCGAAATTGACCTGAATATCCCGGCGCAGCGGGTTGTCAGAGTGCTGGACAGGATCGTGGCAAACCGCGGATATCCGCTGAAGATGCGGATGGATAACGGTCCGGAGCGGGTCTCGCTGACGCTGGCACAATGGGCAGAAGAGCATGGTGTGATGCTGGAATTTATCAGGCCCGGCAAGCCAACACAGAATGCCTTTATCGAACGATTCAAGCGGACGTACCGGACAGAAATACTGGATTTTTATCTGTTCAGAACCCTGAACGAAGCACGTGAAATTACAGAGCGCTGGCTGGCTGAATATAACAGCGAGCGCCCCCATGAATCCCTGAATAACCTGACGCCGGAAGAATACCGGCTGATGGCTGAAACCCCGGAAATCTCAAAAAGTGCGTGGAACTAAAACGGGTGCGCTTACAATTCCACTGGCTGGACGCCAGGCACACCGCTGACGCTACTGAAGCTGTCTCCCGCCACCCTCTGGCCGGACGTTTTGCTGCGGCCTCACGTCTTTCAGGGGGAAGTCATTCCGGAAATGGTGTCCGGCAATACGAATGGAAATACTGACAATGATTGCGAGCCTCTCCCGCAGGAAGCGCCAGCAATACCAGAACAGGGGGAAAATGTGACAACGGAGAATCCCTTTTTCGCCAGGCTCAAAGCCGGGATCGCCACCGGCTCGCTCACACTGAATGCCGCTCGTTCACTGGCGCATCTTGTGGACGGTAAACTGTTTCTGGTGTCGCCAGGTATTTTTAAGCAGTACCATAAAGAAACCTGCGGCGATGCGGGCGATAAATGGACACAGACGCAAAAAGACTTTCAGAAACTCAAACTTCACCTGCGCGGCGAGGACGGTATCAATATCTGGAACTGTACTGTCAAAGGTCCGAGAAGCACGAGAACTCTCCGGGGATACCTGCTGGGCGACACCGCGACAAAAGAACTTACGGAGTCCGCACTGATCGCAGATAATCCGTTTCTTCGTCTGGAAATTACTCTCTTTCAGAAGACGTCTGGAATTTGATCATGTAAAACCATCACATCTGTCACCCCGGGTAATTTCTCACAGGCATTCACATGCAACATCTTCAGGCCAGCTTGTCGATAGCCCGAAAAAAAATGGCTTCCGTCATGACGGCCCTTTCTTTTGCGCTCTGGTGCTCCCCGCGGATAAACCAGCAGGTTTCCGGCGCCATGCTCAGGTCAAACACCTGGCGGATTCCGGGCGCCTCAACGCGCATTGCCACACATCCGGTTTCCGTTCCCCGGCACAGTTGCTCAGGCGTGATAGTGACGCGGCGATCACCATTCTGCAGACGAATGACAGTGATGTCATACCGGCATATGCCGCTGCTGAGGCTGTAACCCACGGTACTCAGATCATGAATGTGTTTTGTTGATAACGCCACCTCGATGCCGGAGCCCGCAAACCACTCACAAACCTGCTGCGCCAGCTCATCCATTCGCGAGCAGAACGCGCGGATTCCATCTTCTGCCGTTTTCTGGCCGGACGGTATACCAGCAGTGTTTTGCTGCACTTTCCTGAAAAACCGTTCTCTGGCTGTCATATTCTCATCCCTGCCATCCTTTCATCGGTTGAACCGCCCTCATCCCGCCCTGCGTAGGGCAGCCATTTTATTCTTTCTTCTCAGCCGCTCCCTCGCCTTCTTCACCGACAGCCTGCTCCGGTGCGGGAAGAGTTTCAGCAGCTCCGCAAAGATCAGATGGTCATTCCGGGCAAGGCACATCTGCTCCTCCCGGCTCCACATCTGCTGGCCTGTGTATTCGCCGCCCTGGTATTTTACACCCATATCGCAGGCCTTAATCTTCACGGCTTCTGGCGTACGTCCGTATAACTGCCCTGCCACCGCTGTGCCCAGTGCCGGATACCCGGCTACCAGAATCAGCTCCTCTTCCGGCGTCCAGCTTCTGGCGCAGATCACCCCGAGTTTTCCCGCCATCCACTGGATGGTACCCCGCGTGCGGTCTGGCAGCAGCGCCATTACGTGCGCATAACCTTTTTCATAGTGTGTGCGGACAATCTCTTTTTCTGCCTCACTCCAGGTTTCTGAGGGCTTATTGCCGGACGAGCAGCCCATCGCATGCGCTGCGCTCCTGACAGAGGTGGGGTGCGCCCGATTCGCTCTGCTATCACCACGGACGCCATGCTGCCGTAGTGCTTTTCAACAAAATTCAGCTCGCGAGGGGCCATCGTGCACGGTGGTTCCGGTAACGGGAAGAATGACTCATCTGAAGCGGGTTCGTATTGTGGCCTGTGAAAATACTGGCTCAGAAATATAGCAGAGCTACTCCGGTGTTTTTTGACGCAGCAGGGTGTAACGGGCAATAAGCTGCTGTAGGTGCTGCTCCGTCTGGCTCTGCCACGCTTCGGGTCGGGGTTGCCCTTCCGGTATGGCGGCTAACTGCCGAAGCTGCTCCTCCACCGGAATGGCACGGTTAAACGACTGCGTCACGGCAAACACCTGCGATTTCAGTTCACTGACCGTCATATACTTACCGCGCTTTTCATCCAGCGCGTTCAGCTGGTTCGCCAGTTGTTGCAGTTGCGCCATTCCCTGGTGCCAGCCGGTGAGATTTTCCACCGGTAGCGCGGCGCCTGCCACTTGCTGCTGCCACTGTTGCGCCAGCAGTTTTGCCTGCTCCGGCCACAGCGCGAGGGCCTGCCGCACCAGGCCGTCGCCGTAGCGGAATGGCTGGTCGGGCGCTGACTGTGAGAGTCGTTCCAACTGCTGCTGCGTCTGGCGGATACCTGGCTCCGATGGCAGCGGCTGTTGCCGGAGCGAGCGGAGCTGTTCAGCAGACAGGGCGGCGGGTAACGGTGCGAGGGTTGCCGCAAACTGCGCCTGCGCCGGGTCTTTCTGGCGCATCATCTGCCATCCCCATCCCGCAGTGCCTGCCAGCACCAACATGGTCAGCATCCCGGCGGCAAACGGCTTCCAGGGTTTTGCGGGCGGGGCCTGTTCCGTCACCACCGTCACCTTCGGCTGGGGTTCAGGCAACGCCACGTACACCCATTTCACCGGCTCAGGTGGCTCAATGGTGCTGACCTCCCCCGGTATTGTCACCCCGGTCTGCGGCGTGTTATCGCTGTTTTCCAGGCGTACTGCCGCGTTATGCATCAGGGTGCACAGGGCATCGAGCTGGCTGGCGTGCTTCAGTTCCAGCCGCTGTAACAGCTCGCCCAGAGTGTTCAGATGCGCTTCCGCCTGGTAAAGCTGGCTCAAACCGGCATACGTCAGGGTCAGCGTGCGCATCGTCTGCTGCAGCCGTTTACTGAGCGCGCTGAGGATTTCCATCCGCGCATGAACCGGTTGCGGCCACAGTGCGCCCCACTGCCGGGATACCAGCGCTTCCAGTATCGCCAGCCCTTCGTTCAGGCCGTACAGCCCGGCGAGCTGTGTGCGGGCAAGCGTATACCAGGCCGCGGTCTGCAGCTCCACGCCGTTGTGCTCAAACAGCGACAGGCAGAGTTTTTCCGCATACTCCCAGTTAACATCCGGGCGCGCCGGATGGGTCAGTTTGTTCATTTCATCGCGAAGGCGGGCGTAATCCGTAAGCAAACGCGGGTCACCGCCGGTTTTCAGGTGGCGTTCAGAATGTGTTGTCATGGTGATTTCTGTGTGTGAAAGCTTAGATGGTGGCGCGGGTGTCGAGGTACTGCTGCTGTTTCAGGTGGCGGATAAGCACCCGGCCTTCGGGCATAAAGTCGGTGCCGTAGCGTACCAGGCCGATACCCTTCAGTTCTGCGTCAATGGCGTAGCGCAACTCACCTGGTACTTGCTGTTCGAGTAGGGTCACATTGAGTGACTGCAAACGAGGTTCATACTTGAGCAGGACACCGGCCAGCGTTTCGATCAGCTCGTGGGCTGTCCCGGGCATGCCTTGCAGAATTTTGGTCATATCCGGCAAACCATAATCTGGGAGATGGGATAGGGTCCCGGCCCGGGCGTTCAAAATACTCTGGATGTTATCCAGCACGGATAAAATGACCTGGTCTTCTTCGTTTACAGCTTCAAGGGGAAGGTCCCCTGTAAAGTTGCCAGTAAGTATTTCATATAAAGATGGGGATTTACGGTCCATAATAATAACCTAATTTGCATTGCCATCATGTTAAAGTCTAACTTAAGGCTGCTATGCAGCAATCATGATCTTATTCTATAACCCAGGAGTCTTTAAATAATGGAAGCCCTTGAGATTCCCTCCATTTAATTATCTCATTCAATGCGCCTTCAGGTGAATCATTTTCAGATGTATCTGGATAGTATATAAAGTCACTGACTCCTCCAGTTCCAACCAGTACAGCCAGAATATCTAGAAGATTATCCAAATAAATTTCTAGCTCGTCACTAGTAGTCGATGGCGATGATCTATGCTCTGAATAAAATTCATTCAAGATTTCCATAAATTCATTTTTGGTATAACCTTCCAGGTTATCTTTACACAATTAATGTCAATCATAATAAACTTGGCATTCCTCATAATGTTCGAGCGGAAATGTTAGGTTATATTGCCCATCGTACAGTTACATTGAGTTCTGGCATTGATTTCTAACTATCTTTAAAAAGCGGAAGCCCTTGCGATTTCCTCCACTCCTTCACAATTTTAATAATATTCTTTGGTTCCCTAGCTTCTGGTGATTCAGGATAGGCTATTAGGTCTCCTTGCTTAGGGTGCTCAGTAATAACTATAAAATGGTCCATGAACTTATCTAAGTAAGTATCTAATTCTTTCCCTTTTAGAGAATTATTCTTCCTGGTTGCTCGTCTGAATTCATGCAAAAATTCGATGAATTCATCTTCAGTATAATCGTTAATTGTTAATTGTTAATTGTTAATTGCTAATTGTTAATTGTTAATTGTTCTTTTAAATTCTAACATCATCTTACCTTCTATAGTGAATTTCATCATGCAATCGCGGTGTAACTATTCTTAAATTATCAATGTCATATACACCGCCACCATTTTCTATGGTTTTATCATGATGTATCTGAAATTTTTTCACAACTTCATTTGGACCATGATAATATCCAGCAGAAGGAACCCATGGAGCTAAACCGCCACTAATTCTTTCTTGGTTATCCTCTCCAAATTGAGCCATGAGCTCTGGGTCATTGCTTATCTCTATCCATATGTCTTCGCGTAACCCATTGAAAGAAGCATAATTCCTTCCTCGTAATTTATCAGCAATATGGGCCGGGATTTTCGCACCTTCTCCGCTATTGGTAACTGATAAATCGAGCCAATTTTTCCCATTTTCAATTTGAGTACCAGTCCCAGTTGCTGTTCCCGCTGAGTCCTCGGATCATCCTTCAGATAAACATAAATCGGCTTAATCCCGGAGTCCGCAGGGAATACCAGAATGTAATCGTTAAGATCGCGTTCTTCCGGCACCGGGAATGGTGGTGTCGTGTATTCATCCTTACCGTCAGGAATTGGCGTGACGAGTATTGTAGCCTGGTCTATTGGCTTGATGTCGCTGCCGGTATGTGAGAGAAGGTCACTGCCTTCTGGTCTCTCAGGCGTCCAGGTAATCAGCGGACCATCGGCACCGTGAGCTGGAGTGAACTCATATTGATTATGTTCACTATCCCACACCATGTTTGCCGTACGGACACCATCATACGGGATACCTTCACCCGTATGGACGCCATAGACCCGCATGTTGCCCTGCTCATCCTGGCGCCAGAAGAATCTCACCCGGGTTGTCGCTTTTACCCCGGTGATGGCTTTCTGCCGCAGCTCTTCCTCGTATCAGAATTCATCCCGGCCAGGAATCCTGTCACTCCCCTCGCCCGCAGATGGAACGTAGAGCGCGGACATCATTGCTCCGACATACGGAATTCCCCGGGCCGCGCCCAATTTGAGTTTGCCGGTGTCCGAAGGATGTTCCGGGTGTGATTGTCCCGGTTCACAAGGTCGGGATGTCCGGAGTCATGTAATGCATAGGCGATGTACGGCAGATCAATATCGCCATTGCTGTACGCAATCGCCACTTCGGTGCCATCGGTGAGCGGCGTATGCCAGCCCAGCGTTTCACCGGCATAAGGTTTCGCCATCCGCAGCCACAGGTAACCGTAACCGGGTTCCGTCCCCTCCCGGTCGAAGTCCAGCTTCACCCGGTAGCGGCCCTGCTCGTCCAGATGTGCGTAGATATCATTTTTTTCGCGACTTTCGATCCGGGCCGGAAGCGTACCCGGGATGACCGGGCGAGGGACCTCTACCGGACGGAAGCAGTAACGTTCGGTGTAAGGCAGTCCCCAGACCGACACATGCAGACGGGAATCACGCGCGCCACGGAAGGTCACCAGCGTGAGGAGCACACCCTCTTGCAGGGCCGTATGACGACACCCTGTGGCTCCAGCACCTGCGCGAGGTGGGCCGCATTGCTGAACAGGTGAATGCGGGCCGACCTGTTGAGCTCCCGCTCGTGGTGAAGTCGGGCCCAGAACGCACCAGATTCGGTTTCCGGCTGCGGACTGGCATCATCACCTGCTTCACGATAAGGCGCTGCGTAACGGTAATGCTCTCCGGTGGTGACTGCATTATTACGCACACTCACCGCCGCATCCATCGGCGTGGAGGCTGTCCGGTAGTTGTAATCCCGCGTGGTGACGGTGCCGGTGGCAATGTTGTGCCAGGTCCGCACATCCCAGACCGATTCTGCCGCGCCGTCAAACAGGCCTGATGGTTCGCTGTACGGCAGGCGCACGTCAAACCGGTAGTTAAGCTGGCTGTCAGCAAAAATGTACGTATCCAGACCGCGCACATCGTCCATCATCGTGCGCCAGTAAATCCCCACCTCAGACAGAATGCGCTGGATGAACTGCAGATCCGTCTCCTGCCACTGAGTGATAATTTCACGTGGTGGGTAGGATTAAAGCTCCGTCATCAGAGGTAGCAGCCCAAGATCCAGAAGCCTTATTTCGATGTCATTAGCTTTGCCAATGTGATCTTTGTTGTTTCCATCGAATATTTCTTCGGTTGAAACAACAATAGTTCCCTTTTGCTTCTCACTATCGAAAATCGGTACTATTTTTGCGGCTTCTGGGATTAATTCTGGTAATATTATTGCAGGTATGTAAATCATCCACCCCACGCAAATTCGATCAGGGAAAACATTGCATTCATTATTCCAATAGCCATTCGTATTTATGGATGCATATATTCGCCCCTTATCACAAACTAGAGATGTTAATAAAGCAACAACTTTGTCTATACTTATGTCTGTTTCATTGCAGGTAATGCTAACATCCAAATTTGTTTTTTTGATATTGTCAACATGTTTTTTTATATAGTTAATTGAGCATATTTTGCTGTCAACTTCTCCATCCCAGACACCTTCTATAATCAGCGGATGATTTTTTTTTACTTGACTGCGCCATCTTTCAATGACACGCGGCTCGGCTTTTTTATGATTAAACACTATATGATCAAGTGCTTGCTTCCTTGAATATCCTTTCTCATACCACTTCTTCTTTGTTCCTAACAACACATCAATCAACTCGGAAATATAAAAAAGCTCATCAAGACATAACTCAACGCTAGGAGTCTGAGTATCTTCATAGTAAGCATTGGCTGATATTCTTATCATGGCACCCACCTTGTGATTATATCCTTAAAGTCTTTAAACATTTTTGAAAAATACCGATAACTCACTGGTTGCATAAATATCCACACAACTTTTAAAGGTTGATTAACTGTCGCAACAGCCTGATGTCTTCCAGCTTGACTCAAGCCACTTTTGTAGCCTTTCCACCAGCCTTTAGGATCACCAAAAGCATCAAAAAACTGATCATATCTCGCTTTAGCTTCCCAGAACTGACACAATTTGTCTTTCCAGCCATCAAACGATACGCCACAATACTTAAATTCCTTTATCTGTTTAGTTTTTGGATTATAGAACGTGCCACATATTCTCGTCTGGTAACTAATCGTCACCTCACTCCAGCGCGAACAACGCCTCACCATCGGTATCACTTTTCCTTCTGCTGGGCAGTTCTCACAGGTCTTTTCATCTGTTTTCGCCTGTGCTCCTGCCCTGGTCTCGACTCCCTCATAACTTACCGTTTCTGAGTGATCCATATCGTCTTCCCAGAAATCACCGTGTGTCTCCGCGCTGACGGCCATCGGTTCATTCAGAATGGGATCATACTGTTTTCCTTGATAATCAAATCCTCCCTGACTCCGGGACTGCGCACTCCCTGAACCCGGATAAGACATATCATCTTCTTCCCAGCCTCCATGATTTCCAGCTCCGGGAAAGGTTGCTGTTCCGCTTGAGCCACCGGCCACACCGACACTTCCGGCTGCGGCCCCGCCCATTCCCCCTGTTACCACCACCATCAGAGCCCCCTCCTTTCCCCGTTTATCATCACATGCTTATAATCTTCAACCCGCTGCTCAACTGAATAACCATTCGGTATTCTCAGCCATTTATCCACTTCGGACTTCAGATAAAAACCAGGCCAGAACGCCTCCAGGAACAAAAAATCCCGCTTCACATTCTTTTCTTTCAGCGGGAGCATGTTTGCGTAATCCAGTGCTTTTCTCAGGCGAACATGGAACGTTTCATTCGGTTCAGTAATTCCCGGAAATTTCTTCTTCAGTCTCTGCGCGCTATCGCGGACAAAATCATCATCTTCCATTTTGTCCACTCCGGCGCACTGTTCTTCAGACAGCTTCAGCATATGAATTCCCTTTGTTTAAATGACCAGACTTTTCCGTCCACTGTTGTCAGCCATTCACGCATTAAACCTGTCATTTCACGGTGCTGCTGACAGTTCAGCATCGTCCCCAGACGGACCTGAACCCGCGGATCCTGAACACGCAGTAAAGCCGCCCGTCCGTCCGGAAGTTCTGCGTTCATATATCGCTGTAAATGCGTAACCAGCTCCTCCGGCATGGAGCCTGACACTATCCAGGATACGCCGGGTAATGCGGTTTCCAGGGCTTCCAGTTGCTCCCTAATTTCCATTGTTTCATTCATCCTGATTAGCCACGGTCTGGCAAAGGCAATACGCGAATCCGGCCAGCTATCCAACAGGGGGATCGCCGTCGATTTTTGAGCTGACAGTTCTTCACCGAAATACCGCTCATATTGCAGCCCATCCACCAGAGCAAAGACTGAAACGTCTGAGGAATGAATCAGGTGTTGCGCAGCAAGACTGAAGCTGAGGTTGCTCATGATTCACCCCTTACGACAAAAGTGTCGCCATTCATCGCCGCCTTCATCAGACAGCTCAGGCAAATGCCACCGCCCGTCACCGTCTTAACCGGTATTGATGCCGCCCCAGCAAACAATGTCCTTTTCACCTTCCGTATATACGACGCCGTCGTACCATACTCGACCTTCCCGGCCTCAAGCTTCAGGTAACTGCCACCACCAATTAGCGTGATACGTTTTTTTCCGGCCAGGGAGATGTCACTCGCTGAGCTCAGCGTCAGCTTCTTCTCAGCGAACAACCGCATACTGGCGTTTTGCGCCTGGACATCCACTGGCCCTTCTCCGGATTTCAGGCTCAGTTGACCGGTGCGGGCAAAGAGCCCCAGCTTCTCACCGGTGAGCAGTGTCGCATTGCCCATCACTCCAGTACTGAAGTCTTCTCCGGCGTTAAGCGCAAGGTTCCGGCCAGCGGCCAGCTGCATATCTTCCCCGCTGGTCAGGGCCACGCCTTCCGGCGCTGAGAAAAGCACTGCTTCATTGAGCGGTTTCAGGCGCTGCTCAAACATCTGTATCTGGCTGTCGACATCCCCCTTCAGCGCCAGGGCCTTTTCTGCGGCCATTTCCAGCTGTTGCAGTTGCTGATTAAGCCGGTCGATTTCCTTCAGCGCGGCATCCATGTCCAGAGCATCACCCTGGGCTTTCGCCTGCGCATCCGCAGCGACAAAGAGTCCCTTCCCTGCTCTCAGGGTTCCCCACTCATCAGTGCGCAGCTCTGTGCCTTTACCGCGAAGCTGTCCCTTACTGTCCACCAGATTCCCGCTGTTGAGCTGCGTCTTGCCGTATTCCGTGGCGAGTTTGATGTGCTCTTCACCACGCTTGTCTTCCATCCGTAATTTTGAGTTGGCAGGTGTCCGGAGGATGTTCCGGGTGTGATTGTCCCGGTTCACAAGGTCGGGATGTCCGGAGTCGTGCAGCGCACAGGCGA
This sequence comes from Enterobacter sp. RHBSTW-00994, assembly GCF_013782625.1. Classification (NCBI taxonomy): domain Bacteria; kingdom Pseudomonadati; phylum Pseudomonadota; class Gammaproteobacteria; order Enterobacterales; family Enterobacteriaceae; genus Enterobacter; species Enterobacter sp. RHBSTW-00994. The sequence continues at coordinate 2,507,150 of NZ_CP056199.1, forward strand.
TGTACGGCAGATCAATATCGCCATTGCTGTACGCAATCGCCACTTCAGTCCCGTCGGTGAGCGGCGTATGCCAGCCCAGCGTTTCACCGGCATAAGGTTTTGCCATCCGCAGCCACAGGTAACCGTAACCGGGTTCCGTCCCCTCCCGGTCGAAGTCCAGCTTCACCCGGTAGCGGCCCTGCTCGTCCAGGTGTGCGTAGGTATCATTTTTTTCACGACTTTCGATCCGGGCCGGAATCGTACCCGGGATGACCGGACGCGGGATCTCTGCCGGACGGAAGCAGTAACGCTCGGTGTAAGGCAGGCCCCAGACCGACACATGCAGACGGGAATCACGGGCGCCACGGAAGGTCACCAGCGTGAGGAGCACACCCTCTTGCAGGGCCGTAATGACATCGCCCTGCGGCTCCAGCACCTGCCCGGGTGTGAGGTGGGCCGCATTGCTGAACAGGTGAATACGGACCGACCTGTTGAGCTCCCGCTCGTGGTGAAGTCGGGCCCAGAACGCGCCAGATTCAGTTTCCGGCTCCGGGCTGGCGTCATCACCCGCTTCACGATAAGGTGCCGCGTAACGGTAATGCTCCCCGGTGGTGACCGCATCATTACGCACGCTGACCGCTGCATTCATCGGCGTGGTGGCTGTCCGGTAGTTGTAATCACGTGTGGTGACAGTGCCGGTGGCAATATTGTGCCAGGTCCGCACATCCCAGACTGATTCAGCCGCACCGTCGAACACCCCCGACGGCTCGCTGTAGGGCAATTGCACATCAAACTGGTAGTTAAGCTGGCTGTCGGCCAGTATGTAGGTATCCAGACCGCGCACGTCGTCCATCATCGTGCGCCAGTAAATGCCCACCTCAGACAGAATGCGCTGGATGAATTGCAGATCCGTCTCCTGCCACTGGGTGATAATTTCACGCGGCGGGTACGTATGCTCCAGTCTGAATTCAAAATCAGGACCTTCCAGACCGTGTTTACGCAGCACCTGCTCAACCACCTCAGGAACGGACTGGTTCTGATAGACCGCACACTGTCGGGTGTATCCCAGGAGCGCCAGGCGCGAACTGAGCGTAAGCCGGTAGTGAGACTGGTCCTTTGATGTGGAAAGCCATTCCAGGCGGGTCACCATGCCGTGAACACTTTTACCGCTCCGCAACCGGAAAGAGGCATATTTCATCAGCACCTGTTCAGGGGGAATATTCGCCTGAAGCGTGGTGAACTCGATGTCCCAGCGGAAGGGTTCACTCAGTGCTTCCCTGCCGTAAAAGCGCAGAACATCCGGCTTCACTGAACTGTCATTGATATCCAGAAAATATCGGGTCTGTCCGTCAAAAAGCGCTAACCAGTTATCCATCACGTCACTCCTTCACCGGCACGAGGCTGAGCCAGCCATCACCCAGTTCAATCGTGCGGGGTTTGTCCGGGTCCAGGTCGTCACGGGTCAGCACCAGGCGCCAGCGGTTGTCCTTCTGATCCGGGCGGTTAAACAATCCCACCACCGCCACGAACTGAGCATCTTCATCCATGGGAATATTGAGCGTCACGCTGCCTTTGGGCATTACCAGCAACGATTTTGACGCCAGTACGTCGCCTTTAAGTACCGTATCGGCATTACGCAGCAGCGTCTGGTAATCGCCGGCATCAACCGCTTTGCGATCCCTGAGTTGATAGACTCTCACCATCGTCGCCAGCGGTGTCTGTGCGCCATCGGCGTTAATGGCCGTTCGCGGGGTAAAATCCAGATGCAGCGTTTTGATTTTTTTGTAAAAGATGGATTTCGTGATGCTGACCGTACCGTCCGTGACAGTCTGAGTCAGACCGCAGCCAGCGAGCGCTGAATAAAATGCCGAAAGCAGGTATGCCTGAAAGCGTGTGTATTGCCTGAAAACACAACCAACTACGGGGATACATACCCGAAATCTGATTTATTAATTCTATAAAACCAGTGCATTAATGAACCGTGCAATAAATTCTTTGGATCTTAATATATAAAAATCATCATCATGAGCATTACTATTGAAAATATTCTCATTCTGATGGAATAAATCCTTTTCAAAGCCATGCCCGATAACAAACATTAACATAATATATATAGCTTGTATCTTTGGCCTAGTATTATCATATTTGAATTTTTTAGTGCCAAGCTCTATCAGTGTATTTGTTTTATCTCGCCCCAAGAATTCGTACTTCTGAGGGTAAATATCACATAATAATTTATGCATACTTTCTATAAAATTAATTCCATGTATGTTTGAGAATATCTCAATTTCTAACCGACCAAGAAAGTATTTTGCATATTGGCTATCTTCCCCAATGACATTCTCGATATAGGTGCTAAATTTTTTATGAAGAGATAAAGATATTTCCAATTGATTTTCCGTCGGGAATTGGTCTGGCTTAAAACTAAAATCTGAGTACATTGGATCAGTTTCAAACTCAGAACCTAGCGTAACAGCCATATCGAAGTAAAGCTGAAGGGGGCCACGTTGAGTAACCTTTGATATCCCTGCCGTCTCAATTAGTTTTGCAATATTAGTTCTTAATGTTTTTTCATTCAGTGAATAATATATCAACGGAAAGATAGACTTGCAATGTTTCACTAGTTCACTAGCATAAGAATTAGATGAGTACGAATCTAACAATGCGAGTTGCTCAGCGTTTATCTTCATTTAGGTTACTTCCCCTTATAACTAATTTTGATTTGGAAATAAAATCACCAATTTCATTTTCCTTATTTTCATATATTTTTGTTCTAATCTTGAATTCAGCATCAATATTAATGTTTCCATCATTTATAAATGGTGTAATATCTCTATCCAAAAGAGTCCAGGTAAATTCAATATTTCCACCTTCAGGGATGTAAGCCATTTTTTTCTTTAAATCCCAACTAACTAGATTTGGCTTGAGTGGCATGCTCTTTTTATTGCCGCGATCAGTTAATTTGATACTGGGTCCAGTTTTCTTAATATATTCCAAAGGGATATAAAAACCTTTGGCATATATATTCTGAAAGCTCACAATGACATGAATTTCACTCTGATTATTGTATGTACATTCTTTCTGACCGCTGCAACTAACACTAATGGTGAAAAAATTATTATCTGTCATTTTTGAATTCTCTGCTAAAGAAATTGATGTATATAAAGGGGTTAATAAGCTTAATATTAGACAATATCGCATACTATCCTCCTCCCTAAACCTCGTTCATTAAAAATCTCATTCGCTTCAATAGCTATAAGCCATCCATGTCTTTTCAGAATAATAGTATTCCCATATGCAGCCATTATCGTTGAAGCTGGGTCACTCGGATCTCCTCCATTATAGGGAACAGACATTGGTGTATCAAGAGTCCCATCCGGTTTATAGTATGCGACTTGATCATTCTCTTCCGTATCAGGATTGTATCCATATTCATCAGGCAACCCATAGCAATGACCAAACTCGTGGGCATATGTCCATGGACCAGTATCCTTCGATACATCGAGAACATATCCCGTGACACCTTCACGATCATATTTATCGTGAATTTTGAATATATAGTGTTCATCAGACTTAACAAATAGTACCTTAAACTCAATTGGTAATATTTTTGTACCACATTTAGGGTCGACAACCTTTAATGAAAACTGATTGTCCCAATATTTTTTGACCCCTTCTATTAATGATTTTTTAGCTTGTGTAACAGACACTTTATTTACCGCATCATCTGATTCAATTTTGAATCTGATCTCAACAACAACTATATTTTTTGTTTTACAGAGGATACTTAATTTATACTGAACTGTTCCAAAATTATAATTATATGATTCGCCAACCGCGTTTAACTGATCCGAATACCTTTTCCCAGTGTGTACTTTAATCTCCTTTGTATAATCCTTGCTCCAGCATGAAGCACATGGTAGCGTAGCACTTATTGCAGGGTCTTCGCACCTAGCGACTTCAGACGGACTTTGAACGCCTCCACTTATTGCCATTAAATAAATCCTTTTTTATCAGAATTACAATTCGAAAGTTACACAATGTAATGATATTCATCTTCGTACAGAAATCCCCACGCGACTACTCCAGTTGTAAATAACTGAAATTGTTGTTTCGTCAACACCTCAGGTAAGTATATAAGTACACGCGGATCATAATATCGCAGCATGGCTATTTTATTATTTGGTAGGATAATATTTAAATTCCCATTCAAATAAAACAATAAATCTCTGGTATTCAATGAACTTAACAACCAAGAAACTGAAGGGTATTTCAGCTCAAGAGCATTTATTTTTCTCAGCCAGTCTTCACCTAAGGTTGAGATATTAAGCAACCAAGGGCCTGCAAATGCAATTTTTTTATCTTCAGAATGTTCGAATAACGATTTAACACCGTTGGTTTCATATAACTCATCTGAATACAATCGCTCATATTGTGCGCCATCAATAAGAGCATATAGCTTTCGTGAATTATCTTCACATTGCAACGTGTACATATGTTCAGTCATATCATTAATCATAATTACTCCCCCCAATTACTATTGGCGCACCATTTTCCGCAGCTTCAAGAAGACAACTCAGACATATTCCGCTCTGACTAAAAGAGGGCGTTAAGCTAAGAGATGATGGCCCCGCAGCCATCGTCCGCTTCACTTTGCGCAAATAAGACGCTGTCGTGCCGTACTCGACCTTCCCGGCCTCAAGCTTCAGGTAACTGCCACCACCAATTAGCGTGATACGTTTTTTTCCGGCCAGGGAGATGTCACTCGCTGAGCTCAGCGTCAGCTTCTTCTCAGCGAACAACCGCATACTGGCGTTTTGCGCCTGGACATCGATAGGCCCTTCCCCGGATTTCAGGCTCAGCTGACCGGTGCGGGCAAAGAGCCCCAGCTTCTCCCCGGTCAAAGCGGTCGCATTGCCCATCACTCCAGTACTGAAGTCTTCTCCGGCGTTAAGCGCAAGGTTCCGGCCAGCGGCCAGCTGCATATCTTCCCCGCTGGTCAGAGCCATGCCTTCCGGCGCCGAGAAAAGCACTGCTTCATTGAGCGGTTTCAGGCGCTGCTCAAACATCTGTATCTGGCTGTCGACATCCCCCTTCAGCGCCAGGGCCTTTTCTGCGGCCATTTCCAGCTGTTGCAGTTGCTGATTGAGCCGGTCGATTTCCTTCAGCGCGGCATCCATGTCCAGAGCATCACCCTGCGCTTTCGCCTGCGCATCCGCAGCGACAAAGAGTCCCTTTCCTGCTCTCAGGGTTCCCCACTCATCGGTGCGCAGCTCTGTGCCTTTACCGCGAAGCTGCCCCTTACTGTCCACCAGGTTCCCGCTGTTGAGCTGCGTCCTGCCGTATTCCGTGGCGAGTTTGATGTGCTCCTCACCGCGCTTATCCTCCATCCGAAGCTTGTTGTTCGCCGGGGTGCGCAGCACATTACGGGTATGGTTGTCGCGGGTGATGTGGTCGGGATGTCCGGAGTCGTGCAATGCACAGGCGATGTACGGCAGGTCAATATCACCATTGCTGTACGCAATCGCCACTTCGGTCCCGTCAGTGAGCGGGGTGTGCCAGCCGTATGTATCACCAGAGTACGGTTTCGCCATCCGCAGCCACAGATACCCGTAACCGGGTTCCGTCCCCTCCCGGTCGAAGTCCAGCTTCACCCGATAGCGCCCCTGCTCGTCCAGGTGAGCATAGGTATCATTTTTTTCTCTGCTCTCAATCCGGGCCGGAAGCGTACCCGGGATGACCGGGCGAGGGACTTCTGGCGGACGGAAGCAGTAACGTTCGGTGTAAGGCAGGCCCCAGACCGACACATGCAGGCGGGAATCACGCGCGCCACGGAAGGTCACCAGCGTGAGGATAACGCCTTCCTTCAGGGCCGTAATGACGTCGCCCTGCGGCTCCAGCACCTGCCCGGGGGTGAGGTGTGCAGCATTGCTGAACAGGTGAATGCGGGCCGACCTGTTGAGCTCCCGCTCGTGGTGAAGTCGGGCCCAGAACGCGCCGGATTCAGTTTCCGGCTCCGGGCTGGCGTCATCACCCGCTTCACGATAAGGTGCCGCGTAGCGGTAATGCTCCCCGGTGGTGACCGCATCACTGCGCACACTCACCGCCGCATCCATCGGCGTGGTGGCGGTCCGGTAGTTATAATCCCGCGTGACGACAGTGCCGGTGGCTATGTTGTGCCAGGTCCGCACATCCCAGACCGATTCTGCTGCGCCGTCGAACAACCCCGAGGGCTCGCTGTAGGGCAATTGCACGTCAAACTGGTAGTTCAGTTGGCTGTCGGCAAAAATGTACGTATCCAGACCGCGCACGTCATCCATCTCCGTGCGCCAGTAAATCCCCACTTCAGACAGAATGCGCCGGATAAACTCAAGGTCCGTTTCCCGCCACTGGGTGATAATTTCACGCGGCGGGTAGATGCGCTCCAGGCGGAAGTCAAAATCAGGTCCCTCCAGCCCGTGCTTGCGCAGCACCTGCTCCACCACTTCCGGAACGGACTGGTTCTGATATACCGCGCACTGTCGGGTGTATCCCAGGAGCGCCAGGCGCGAACTGAGCGTGAGCCAGTAACGGGACTGGTCCCTGGATGTGGACAGCCATTCCAGGCGGGTCACCATGCCGTGCACACTTTTACCGCTCCGCATCCGGAAGGAGGCATATTTCATCAGCACCTGTTCAGGGGGAATATTCGCCTGAAGCGTGGTGAACTCGATGTCCCAGCGGAAGGGTTCACTCAGTGCTTCCCTGCCGTAAAAGCGCAGAACATCCGGCTTCACTGAACTGTCATTGATATCCAGAAAATATCGGGTCTGTCCGTCAAAAAGCGCTAACCAGTTATCCATCACGTCACTCCTTCACCGGCACGAGGCTGAGCCAGCCATCACCCAGTTCAATCGTGCGGGGTTTGTCCGGGTCCAGGTCGTCACGGGTCAGCACCAGGCGCCAGCGGTTGTCCTTCTGATCCGGGCGGTTAAACAATCCCACCACCGCCACGAACTGAGCGTCTTCATCCATGGGCATATTGAGCGTCACGCTGCCTTTGGGCATCACCAGCAACGATTTTGACGCCAGTACGTCGTCTTTAAGAACCGTATCGGCATTATGCAGCAGCGTCTGGTAATCGCCGGCATCAACCGCTTTACGGTCCTTAAGCTGATAGACTCTCACCATCGTCGCCAGCGGTGTCTGTGCGCCATCGGCGTTAATGGCCGTACGCGGGGTAAAATCCAGATGCAGTGTTTTGATTTTCTTGTAGAAGATGGATTTCGTGATGCTGACCGTACCGTCCGTGACAGTCTGAGTCAGACCGCAGCCTGCGAGCAGGCTACAGGCAATAAGCGTCAGCGCCCACCAGCGGGTTACTGTTGCCATTCAAAAGTTCCTTTATTGAGAGTGGGAGTACGTGATTATTCGAAACGGTAGTGCCCGTCTTCAGCGGACGGTAACGCAGAACATTGCAACCCTTCATAGCAGCCCAGATTGACGGTCAGACTCTCCCGATTGTTGCTGAGCTTGCCAGCTTTCAAGCCCAGCAGGCCGGTGCGACCCAACTGGATACGCCTTCCTTTGCCAAGGCGAGGCTCAGGCAGTAACCGTACAGGTACGGTGAGACGCAGTCGGGCGTCACTGCGGTAGCCGAGATAAACGCGCAACAGGACCAGTAAATCGGTATGGAGAAAACCACCAGGTAACCACCCTTCGGCTTCCTCCGGATCTTCTGTCTCCAGTGTCACCAGTACCCGACTGCATGCTTCTTTTGCCGTTTTACCCAGCGTGGCTCGCTGAGAAAGACGGATCCGATTTTCGGCACCCAGCCCGCTACGGTTATCGATATGGACCTTAACCGGGTCCGGTTCGGTGATAATTGCCCGGGTATTCGGTGCCAGCAGACTCACCAGGGCCCGAATGCCTTCCGCATTGCGGGTGGGTAATCGCATGGAGCCCAGCAGGGCCAGAAAGCGGGAAACCGGCGTTGCCACCTGCTCAGCCGTGCCCGGTATACCAAGGCCGACCAGCCCCAGCAGACACTGTGATGTGGCATCGCGGCCACCAGACTCAAAGGTGGCCGGATATGCGTATTTTCGCCAGATCCGGTAATACTGCGTGGTGATGCGGTGGCTGAAAATATCCAGAAACGAGGTGACCGCCTCGTGCCCTTCACGGCGCTGCGCAATATCGTCCAGATAGGACGTTGGCAGAGGGGAGTCCACGCCATACATCCCCAAAAATGTCGTACGGACCGTTGGGGGCAATGCCGGGTTGTCTTCGTCGGTCTCCACCGCCTTGAGAGTACTGACCGGGAATCCCATACCAGGCCAGGGCCTGAATCGTACCGGATCGTCGCCCGGATGGCTGGTGGTGCCCAGTTTCGGCGCGTCCGGATTTTCCTGTTCCAGCAACTGGCAGAAACGATAGAAATTGGCCCGCCAGATATCTTTATTTATGGCCAGCGTCAGCCCGGTACGTGCTGGCTGTGATTCTCGCGCCATCTCAGTCGTTTTCCTGTCGGTTGCAGCACCAGCGTGAGCTGGTTAAAGAGGTGAATATCCGCGTAAAGCGCAAAGAACCGGTGCAGCATCTCGCCGAATAGATTCACATCGCCTTCGCCTGCAAAATTGTCCATGTTCAGCGTGACTTCTATGTCCACACCCCGAAGCATAAAGCCCTTCTCAAAGCGTCGGATCAGGGTGTGCTTCACCGCGACGATAGCTTCGAGCCGACGGCGATTCATTTCATCATCGGTCCAGTCGTACAGCGCCAGTGTTCCCCGCAGCACCTCAGGATTGTCCATCATGCTGAGGAAGTTTGAGCCGAGGTGGCTCATCACTCGCCAGTGAAAACGGTCGTTGGCGGGCGGGTACAGCGGCATTGTCGGCGCGGAGACGTTCAGTACTCTGACGGGCACCTTCCCGGTTTTGACCACCCTGTCCAGCAGGGTACTTTCCAGTGCCTTACGCGGAAGTTGACCATTGGTACCGGTGATCCGCATCGAGAGGGACTCTGGTTTCTCAGACATCTGATCCAGCTCGAACGAGCGGCCGCCGAGGATCAACCAGGTGTCATACAGCCCGGAGGGACCCCGCTTCACACGGGTATGGAAATAACGCTCTGGTGCATCATGGCGCATCATTCCGCCACGGTGCCGGAAGCTGGTGAATGGCACCCAGGGGTGTTTGCCATTCTTCACCGCGCCATGAATATTATCGACGCTGTAAATCTCGGTGTGACCATCCTGAAGACGCAACGGCCTGAGCAGGTATTCGTTATCCAGCGGGTTAAGCGTCAGCGGGTCGGCTTCCAGGGTGAAGAGGTTGATGACCGGCGCACAATGCAGCCGGAAGTTTTCCGTCTCAAAAGGCAGATCGGATGACCAGGCTTCACTGAGCACGATGTCGATTTCAAACCAGGAGCTGGCTTCAGTAAGTCCGATGGTGTCAAGACCGCGCAGCTCAACAAACATAAATTTCTGACGGAAGCTAAAATATTCCAGCAGCAGCTGGTAACCGCTGAAGGCTGTATCAGCTTTCTTCCACAGGCCGTCATTGTCATCAAAGCCCATGGGCTTGCACCAGCCATCAAACTGATGACGTTCGGTGTATGTTCCTGCATGGCGGGCATACATGGCGTGGACGCGACGGGTCATTGCCAGATGCAGTGCTGAACTGATCGGACTCTCTGCGTTGAGGAATATGGCGACTTTGTCGATCCCGGCTTTACTCCAGTCCACTTTTTCCGGGCATTCGAAGCGCAGACGGATAGCAGAGCGGCCATCAGTTTCCGTATGCAGGCGGGCGTCCGCAAGATGCAGTGGTTGCAGGGGAACATCGCGGGTCGTCCGATACTGGCAGGCGGTTTTATGCGGCCCCACAGGGCGTGAAAGCACGGAGAAGCCTTCAGCCAGCATTTCGGCCTGACGCAGGCCACGCCAGTCTGGTGAGAATTCGACGATGGCCAGCGATGGGATGGTTCGCATATAGTGCGGCCACAGCAGACTCACCAGCCCTTCTGTCAGTTCCGGCAGGTCATCATCCAGCTTTTCACGCAGACGGCCCATCAGGAAGGCAAAGCCTTCAAACAGACGTTCTACATAGGGATCGCGGGCACCGGGTTTATCCAGATTAAGCATCGCTGCCCGATCCGGATGGGCTCGGGCAAACTCTTTACCCGCCTCACGCAGGTAGCGCATCTCAGCTTCGTAGTAGCGTAGAGTTAAATCATCCATGCATGGCATTCCTGAAAATGATTAATTAAAACATTAGCCACAGAGCACCATGGCACGGGCCGGATCGATGGCGATCAGACCCGCCAATAGCGTATCCATCTCAGGCATCAGACGGGCTTTATCGGATTCGCTGCGACCGGCTTTCAGGCGCAGCAGTTTCAGGCGGCGAGCCTGGACTTCAAACAACAGAGCGGGCTCCCAGTCTTCCAGCGTCAGCTGTGGTGCGCTGGTGGTCAGTTCGCCAAGCAGATGAAGCGCCATATCGTTTCGTCCATACTGCTCTGCCACCCGGGCCATCAACAGGCGTATCAGCCAGCGATGGCGTGGTGTGTCCATCCCTGGTCGGGACTGAAGCCAGGCAAGCGCCGCTTCGGGTCCTTCCGCGTCACCTTTTTCCATAGCTTCGGATTCAAGAAGCAGCACATCGTCAGACTGGCTATTAACAACGGTAGCGGGTTCATCACCGTACAGCAGGCCATCCTCATTCACTTTTTCAGCGATCCAGGCGGTGGTGACTTCATCAGCGAAGGGAGTTCCGTCATTCCATGCCAGCCCTTCAAGGCCCGGAAGGCGTTGAAGGAGCAGCCGCAGATCGAGAAGAACGGAGTCTGTCCAGGCATCCCACGGGTGACCGGCATGACTGAGTCCCTGCCAGAGATACCACTGTAGATCGAGCCAGAAATGATTCACTCCCTCGCAAAACATCTGGCTGGCCTGCTCAACCAGTTCAGTCCAGTTTTTCTGAAGGTAGAGCCGCTTGAGTTGAGCCCGGTACTCGGCCTTCGGCGGTACCAGACGGGTGCGCCCGCTACTGTCCAGCGGAGGGATCTGGTCGACCGTATCCCATCGCACGGTCTTTATCAGCCGGTGAGAGGCAAGCCAGCCCTGCGGCTGCTCGCTCAGCCAGCGGGAAAGTAACTTTGCCTGGTCGAGTAAATCGCGTCCCGATTTCACCGCTGACAGTTGTGGTGAATCCGAGTGGGCGGCTTCACGCCCGTGTTCCTGAGTACTGCTGTTCTGGGGGACCAGCACTTCCATACCGCCTGAGCGAGCCAGGCGGTTTTCCAGTGCAGTACACAGGCCAGCAAAAGAAGGCTTTTCAGCTTCCGGCCAGTTGGCAACGGCAGACTCAAGCAGGTTTATGGCGCCGACCGTCAGACCGGCATCATGACTGTCGACTTCCGGCCATAAAGAGAGTGTGTCGATAATTTTTGTACTGTTCAGCCATTCCAGGGCCGCTTTACGGGCAACCGGGCGTTGTGGATGACAGGCCTGCCCGAAGCGGGTCAACATCGCGACAAGAAGCAGTAAGCCCTCAGACAAGCCTTTTTCTCCGTCTCGGCTGAGGCGGGCCTGAACGTACCAGGTGACAACACGAATATCTTTGGCGCATTCGCAAAGACACTTCTGGGCCAGTTCGCACAACCGCGCTGAATCGGTACCCGAAAGCTTATTAATCTCTTCACGCATCAGCTGAAAATTATCATCGTATGCGGGATCGTCGCCGGTTTCAGGGCCGGAGGTGAACGGGTGCAGCCAGTTATCCCAGAGCGACAGGGCGTCATTTGCCCGGGAGAGGAGACGCTGCCTTTCTTCTTCGCTGGTGGCGCAGGCGGTTAACAGATCTTCCGGTGAACTCATTCTTTTTCCCGTTTGTTAGTCTCTTTCATAAATCTCACGACCGCTTCCAGAGAATCGTCGTCCTTGCCATTGACGATTTGCGGTGGCTTCCATTTCAGCAACATACTTTTCTCTTCACCCTGAGTGGGTTTTCCCTTCCAGTAGCTTTGCCAGTGGGCTTTTCTGACATGGGGGCGCAGGCGCCGATGGGGTGTGGAGGGACTGTCCCCTGATGTACTGGCTTCCGGCGCTCGCGGTACCTGCCTGAGCGCGGAACCGGCCCGGACACCTGCAAAAATCTGCACAGGCTTGTCCGGCGGGATGAGGCGTTGATGCTTTCCGACGCGTCTGGGCGCGGGTCTCACAGGTTTCCCCTGTCTTCCCCACTCACTGTTCTCCGAGCAAAGCCAGAACAGCACCGGCAGCACGGCGTGCCAGAATCCTCGGATCCCCTCCTCCTGCTGATTGATGGCAGTGGAGACAGGATCGGTTAAGGCGAGATACTCCATTCCCATCGGAATGTGCTCCCGGGAAAGTGGATCCTGAGCGAGCGTCAGGGCGAGCAGTGCATCCGTCTGGTTATCATGATCGGCAAGGGTGAAAAATGCGCCCATCAGCGCACCCTGGCCTTCAGCAAAAACCATGTCAGCCGGAAAATCGAGCCAGAATCCCCAGAGTGGCAGGCGGCGAAGCATTTCGCCTGACAGAGCATCGGTCTGACGAGTTTCACCCAGCATCCGGAAGAGAGATTCATCGCAATGAAGTAGGGTTTTACCGGTTCGCCAGGCCGCAAGCGTCATATAAACAATATGCGGCGGGAAACGCTTCATAATTTGAGGACAAAGGAACCCTTCTTCTGGCGCCGGGTTACGCTTCAGCCAGTCCGCAAGCCAGCGTTTACACTGGCGAAACGTCATAAACCGCCATGGGGAAAGTGAATCGGTCTCCCGCCACTTATCAACCTGACTGAATACGCCCGGAGACCAGCCCTCTACCTGTTTAGCAAAGGCCAGCGCAGGATGAATGCCCCTGTTCATCTTTACTCAACGCCTTCGGTGCCAGCGGCAACGTTAAAAATGGACGCTGGTAGCGTAAATCCCTGTAGCTTCAGTAAGGCAAGCGGACCGTCGCCCAGCTCGCTGCGCATGACGAACTTCAGAGGATTGCCATCGGCGGTGATCCACACCAGCTGTGTACGGCTGGCATCGAGTGGAGTGATCAGGGCTTTGTCCAGCAGGCGAATGAACCCCCAGTTGCCCTGATTGTTAGCATAGAGCTGCATACCACTGTTCACACTCCGCCAGCTGAGAGACACGCCTGGATACCAGGTATTCCCCGGCCAGGTGAAGCTCTGCCAGCTTTCCATCTGGTTGAAGTAATCCAGGTTTTGCTCATCAAGGGTAAGCTGCACTCTGGCAACATCCCGTGAAGGACGCGCCATCAGTTCGAAGTGAACACCTGCATCGCCCTGAGAGAACACAATATCTGACAGTTCTGCCAGCTGGTTAATCGCCCGGAGAAAATCCGGACTGACAACTATTCCCTGACTTGCGGAAGGATCAACGACCCAGCGATTCCCTTCCTGGTGGAGGATCCCGCCGAGATTCGTTTTCAGGAAGGTCGTGATTCGACCCGAGTCGCTACGCAGGAACTGTGCCAGCAACGGCAGGGAGGCATCGCTGCCGGTGGCTTTAAACGGATACCGTCCCGCAAAGGCTTTGTTCCACTGATCGACAATGGTCGACTGCCAGCGAACATTGAGACTTCCCGCCGCCGGGGCAAGTACCTGCCGCCAGGCCAGATCCAGCGGTTGCACAAATAACGACTGGCCAAATCCGTTCCACTCCTGCCCCAGGCTTGCCGCAACCAGGCTGCCGTAATCGCGGGTGTCCGTCAGGTCGATGGCTTTACCCTGGAACACAGTCTGGGCCAGCATCTGCGACATAGCCTGCGGATCCGGGGCGCTGGTGACCTGCTGAAGCTTCAGTCGCACCTGGGTAACACGAGCAAGCCAGGACTGGAAACTGAGATTACCGTTGCTACCGGTTCCCTCTTTACCTTCCATCAGGCCCATCAGTGGTCCAAATACCCCATCGAGCGGGCCTTTAGGGCCCTGTGCCTGTTCAATAAATTGTCTGGCATTTTTCTTCTTACCGATCAGCTTTTTCGCTGAGTCCACTATCGAATCAGCCAGTGCCTCACCCTTCTGTCCTGTTTTTCCCTGCCAGGCCAGTGTGTTCATCAGAGCAACCAGCGGTGACTGGCGGACATCGCCGATCAGATTGAGCTGAGCAATTGCTTCAGAAAGTGATGTAGCTTCCTGCCACTGAATGCTGTTGACCATGTTCAGCCAGGCATTACCAAAATCGGTAAAATAGCGTTCAGTCAGACGGGCTTTCAGCGCCTCCGGGGAGATATCGCCCCCTGTCTGGTGCGTCTTATCCGTCAGTACCCAGTCAATTTCATCACGGCGGGTTTTGACAACCTCGTTAATCGCATCCTGAACCTGCTCTTCCCAGGCCTGGCGTGTAAACATTCCCGGGACGACTTCGTCAGTGCTGAATACCGTTGAGGCATCGGTGTCGCCGGTCATATCTGCCAGCGTCAAATCAGGCCAGTTGCTGGCAACGCGCTTCAGCATGTCCTGGTACAACCCGGATTCAGCGTTACGCTGGCCAATCTGCTTGAGCAGGATCTGACGGACCGTGCTGATTAATTCAGCGTCGGGCTTAATTTTCCATTCCGGATGCGCCGGGAGGTTCTGCGCATAGAAGCCCAGCAGTTTCGGTGCGAGGTCCTGCCATGTGCCATCTGGCACATTCTGCCGTTTCGGCCAGGCGACCAGTACGTTTTTTGCCAGCCAGCCTGCGTCCGCTTTATCCGGACGGGCGAGCATCAGATAACTTTTAAGCACGTCCCAGGTGTGCTGTGTGCCCTGCGTACGGGCATCACTGGCAGGAAGAAGTTGAACAAAGGCATTCAGCTGCTGCCTGAGATTCTCTGCGGTGGCATCCCTCATCAGCTGTGCGTTGTTTTTCGCATACAGCGGCCAGAGCGCGGCCAGCGTGTCGCTGTCCTGATTAAGCCCAAATCGGGTGTACCACGGCGCGCCGGTTACTTCACGATGTTGCAAACGGGCGATAGATTGCTGTAGTACGAGCTGGTTGTGCAGGCGTTCAGCCAGGGGTTTTGCAGTATCCGCTGCCTGCCTTGCCGTCTCCTGCGCCTCATAAATCTGAGCCCGGTTAACGACGAGCGACAGCAGAGTACCGGCTCCCCATAAAAGGATCAGGGAAAGCAGGAGTAATCGCAGCACCTTCAGCCAGTTGAAGCCCAGCTTTCTGCCGCTGACGGCATCACAGTCATCAATGACAGCCTTCCATGTCGGGTTGTCGAGACGTGTGTTCGGCACCGTTCCGACACCGGCCAGTTCTGGACTGAACATGACCCCGCGTAAACGCCAGGCCGCAGATCCCTGCATCAGCCCGCTGAGTAAAACGGTCAGGCTGGCCTTCAGTTCGTGTCGCAGGCGTGAGGACAACTGAAGCAGGCCGTCATGTGCCGGATTCTTCAGTATCTGTGCCATTCCGAATTTTTGCAGGCGTTGTGCCAGTGTAGAAAACGCTTCACGCGCCCCTTTTACAGTGCCTTCCGGACCAAAAATAACCCCTGCTGGCGTCGTTTCCGCGTCCGGCTGAGCGCCTGTCGCTTTGTCTGTCAACCACAGCCAGACAGGGGCCTGCCAGCCCAGCAGATGATCTGCTTTCTGGCGGCAACGCAAAAAAGCATCCCGTTCGCTATCTGTCGGGAGGGTTGAGGTATTCATCACCTGAATGATGCCATCAAGCGGGTGATCGGGACGCAGGCGTTTCAGTTTTGACAGGAAGATCTCATCCGGGAGTGATTGTGCGTCACCGCCATAAATCAGTACGTTGCCGTCGCCTTCCTGCCAGAGGTCATGACACAGGCCCGGAGCAGCTTTGTGAACGTCGTCCTGGTTGCCCATAACCAAAAGGAGACGCACTTTACGCTTCCAGCGACGTCCATAGCGAAAGCGCAGGTGTTCGGACACGACGTCTTCGCTGAAAACAGGTTCATCGTCGTCTTCTTCACAGGGAATTGGGTTCGTCAACGGAGCGGCACTCTCAACCTTTTTCTGCCCCCACTGGAAATACAAACCGGATTTACCCGCGTGGTCGAAAGCCTTCTCTATCAGCCAGCTGAGTAAAAATATCGCGGCAACCAGTATGGCGCAGAATGTGAGTATCCGTTGGCCATCATACGGCCCGAAGCCGGTGGCAGAGGCCACATTTTCCGGAAAGGCATAAAACAAAAATGCCACGATGACTGTCAGGAAAAAGGCGACAGTCACAACGGAGCCGATGAGTGTTTTTACTTTTACCTTAGACATTCTTAGGCGATTCCTTGCGAACTTCTTCTTTGGTGATGACGGCAACCCAGATGTCGTCCTTGTCAGCGGCGGGTTGTGCGGCGATAACCTGCGGCCCGCGTTGTTCAACGTCAGCATTGGCAAGCGTGATAGCCAGCCATGGAGCCGCATGGCCTGTGTATCCCAGCACTGGATCGATACTGAAGTTGTCCTCAGAAAGACTAAATGCCACCCCGCTCTGCTCGCAGGCATTATTCCAGCCGCTTCCAGAGGTCAATGTAGGACCGGAGATCCAGCTTCCTTTGAGTTCATCGGGGCTGGTCTTCGCCCAGAGCAGCGCCCGGGTGAGTGTCTTTGTGAGCGTTGTTTCTGCTCCCCTTTCGGGGCGACTAAGGCGGAGTGCATCCGGCCAGGCGTGGGCTTTACGGTTGCTCAATACCACCATCGAGACGGCATCTGCGTCATCTTCCCGGGGGGACGCCGGTAACGACAGCGTGATGGCAACCAGAATGCCTGGATTGTCCCATCGCTTGTCCAGCCAGGCATCGAATGCGCTCAGCCCTTTTCCGGACATCAGACGAAAAATCCTGCCGATCTTTAGTGATAGATCGGCCTTAAGCTGCTCTTCAATCAAGGGGTACAGGTCGTTATCACAATCCAGCACCAGCCAGCACGGCAGCTCCGGCGGAAGCGGCTGAACGATCCCTTCTACACGCGTGGTCAGTTTAGTCACAGCCGCCGTCAGGGCCTTTGTTAAATCAGCCTGGTATTCTGTTAATGCCGCGTATCTGACCGGTTTGTCACATCCTCTCGGGTGGGAGAAGTCGATAGCCGGGGCTGCGACTTTCATTGCCTCAAGCAGGTCATCGGCTTTGTTTCCGGCCGGGGCCTGAATGTATGTACCGAGGATCCATGCGCAGCGCTGACCGCGAAGAATTTCACTGTCGATGAGAGCTTCACGGTCGACATTACGCGACTCAGCTCCAACCTGCTCTGCTTTATAGGCAACCCTGCGTAAACCGAAAAGAAGCCCCCAGGTGCAAAAAGGAAGGCCCAGAGCGGTGAACCAGAAGACAAATCCGGTTCGCTCAGATGCCCAGCACCACAGTGTAAGTGCTATGCCCCCCAGCATAACAAACGCGAGAAAGAGCAGCCAACGCCCGGTGCCGGGACGCGGTATCTTAGGGGCCTTTTCAGGGATGGCATCCAGCCAGACGGGCATAATCAGGCAACCTTTGCTACGGCAAATGAACTGATCAACGTGCAACCACAGGCGCATTTGTGACCGTGAAAGGCAACCGGGATACCATGATCAAGATAATCAGGATTGCCTTCTACGATGGTTGTTGGTCCGTGTCCCTCGACCGGGCAGGACACTCTGTCGCCTTTGCGGGCAACGCCGATACCACCGAATTTCATTGTTTCAGAAGCGGTCAGTACAGAACCGCCGTGAGTTGTTTTATCGCCTTTACGGATAATCTGGAGCATATATAAGGACCTCAGTGAGTTGATAATTATAGTTAGGTTAAAGTAACTGGCCTCTAGGACTATTAATCCTGAATCTGTTCCAGCAAGTCATTTAACTCATTCACTCTTGAAATATTCAAGTCCATACGGCATACGCTGTACATCGGCGAACCGATTATAAATCCCTGAACATCACACCAATTTTCACGTGATGCAATCCAGTTTTTTTGTGCCGCCTCAAATTTATTTGTAATGTCAGGCATTTCACGCGCCTGAATGATTTTGTATATTTTCTGGTAAACAATGTTCATGTCTTTCTTTGCAGCGTCTGATGCTTGATCGGCACAACCCATTACAACAGAGTTATTTATATCTTGATTCTTTTTGCGACAATCAGTTTCAATCTTGGAATAATCAGTTAGTGTGGCATGTGAAACGCAAGGGAGTATTATAAAAAAAGCCAGTACTTTATTTTTGAATTTCATTATATTTTATTTAAATATCCCAATAAAGGCGCTAATAATTTAACCCGCCGATAAGTGTTTGGTTCTTGAATTTAAGAGGCTCATTCTATACTCAATGGTATATAAATGCTTTTGAATATTTATTCTGTATCATATTCTTCACCATTCCATTGTAGGATATATTCAGGTCCGCAAAAAATATCTTTTAACCCTTTGTGTGATTTTTTTGATATTCCAATGGATGTACACATATATGCTGCATCTATTGATTTTCCATCGTGCATTGTGATTTCAAATGTTAAAGTAGGAGAGTTGTCGAGATTAGACATACAGTCCGATTGATCACAAGTACCTGGTGGTGTTGAACTCAGAAACGTATACTCGATGATATCTTTTTTACCGTCACCATTTAAGTCAGTAGTAACGCGACCTGTTTGCCCATCGACAAAACCAGAGTTTTTCACCTTACTTGCCGTTACCAGCATATCAACATCTTTGGTTTGAGAACATTGAGCATATGTTGCCGATGCCATTAAAATTAACATAGCCAAAGAGAGTTTCATGTCCATTTTAATAATTATCAACCGTCTTCATATAGGTTTTAATAAAATCATTTAGTTGCTCTACACCATCATATTCGCATTGGTTTTCTATCAAATCTGTTCGTTGACCTTCCATCGAGTTATATAAGCTGCATCGTTCAGAAATAGACTTCCGTTGACTATTATAAAACGCCATATCAATTGAATACTCCTTACCAGATTTGGTAATAATCTCTTTAATGGAGTCCTCTATTTTTTTTGTGCTGGTTTGTATGCAGTCGATCATATCCGGATGAGATTGCATCGAGGAATTGCAAGTTTGTGGTTCCTTTGCAAAAGAAACAACAGGCAAACAAATAAGTAATGCAAGTAATTTAATCTTCATTTTTTAACTCCAGATTCAACTCATTTAACTTTAATAAATCTTTCTTCTCTGTCAGAGCTCGTGTTTTTAGATCGTCCCACCAAGTCGGGGATGATGGGAAAAGATCTTCAACATGATTTATTTTATAGTCCTGAACAATAGTTATCACATCTGCATCTGTTAATGTTTCAAAATCCTTCCCTTTCAACGCTCTCGAAATTAAACCAGTTGAAGGGCCATATTGAACGGAAGTCGACCAAATCATATCATTGATTGCGGCACGAGAATGTGAGAAATTTAGCCCTTTAGATGCTAACAAGTCTATTTGTACTTGATAGTGTGTTTTTTCAATGAAAAGATGCTGATCCTGTGCAAATTCTTCTTTGTGATCGACCGCAATTTTTTCCCATACTTTATTGAATTCAGGTGTGGCGGGTACTTTGCCTTCGAATAAATCTTGGTATTTTGACACAGCAATATATTTATTAACCGTTCCCATTTTAGAAGATAATTGATACATTCCATATGACACACCACCATGATCTCCTTTTCCAGATGAAATTACACCAGGCCCCCTTCCTCCAGATTCATATCGCTCTGAAGTTTTCCCAAGCAGCCATGTTCCTGATAATTTTTTCATAAAGCCTAAGAACATAATCGGATGCATATGCCACAGTGAAGGTCCTAGTTTTTCGGATGTAACATCCTGCATCCATGCCATTTTATCGATAAAATCTTTACTGTATTTCTTCCATTCTGGGGCATCTTTTTTCAGCGCATTGAGAAACGGTTGCCAGATAGCATCGCCCTTTTTGAAATACCAGTCGCTAGGATGTTTTACGATTGTTTTCTGATTAACGTCACGATAATCAGGATTATGAAGTGCTCTCCAGTACTCCATTGGCGAATATTGGTCACTTCCGCTGTCAATTTTATCCAGCAGGCGCTGATAATTATGCTTCACGAGAGCATGACTGGTTCGCGGATCATTTGTCGCGGCCTGATAGAGTGAGTCGATGAGGTTACGGAAGAATCCTGTAGGCTGGTTTTTCCCATCCAGATAATCAAAGCTGGAAGGTTCTGCGGTTTCAGTTCTGAAGCCCATCTTTGCCAGATCATACCGCGACAAAAGTTGAGGTTCCGCCTGACCTTTGGTGACATAGGCATTTTCTGGTCGCAGCTGCCAGTATTCCTGTTTGGTCGACTTATCGACTTCCGTTTGTACCTGACTCAGTGGAAGGGTCCCTGCTCTGGTTGTTACCCCTGTATCCTTTGTGAATGTTCCTGTTGCAACATCTTTTTTGTACAACGCAAGGCCCGGAGAGTACTTCAGCCAGATTGGATTTTTTTCTCCCACTTGCTCAGGGTTGGTCAGGAACTTTTCCAGGTTGCCGTCCATACTCGTGCATTCGATATGTACCTGGTATCGCGCTTCATATCCACCGTCCTTAGGTGCCTGGTAATACCCCATATGACCAACAGGATCACCGGCACTGATAGCATAGGGAGTCGGGCATACTACCTGGTCAAATTTCAGCGCTTCTTTTGCTGGTGGCATAAGTTTCTGCCACCAGGAAGGCTGTACCGCCCCATCAGTGCCAGGAGACAGGTTGTTTTTGTCCACAAGCATCCAGTATTGCTGCCCTGGCTTCAGGGATGTTTTCTTACCCTTTTGCAATGCCTGTTCTGAGAGGCTGACAAATGTAACAAGGCCATACTCTCTCTTGTTAAATGCGACGGTATGGAGGCCGCTGTCTGTTTTATCCCACTCGACAATGGACCCTTTTGGTATCGTACCTTTTCGGTAGCTTTCGCTGGTACTTTTATTATTGGTACTGGCGGTCATGACCCATTCGGGATCGTAGGCGGAAAGCGTATCCTGGACTGTCCACTTTGTTTCCGCCGGATTAACGTTATAGGCTGAATATGGGGCCAGGTGCATATACAGGGTGTAGAAATGCAGCCCGCTGGATTCTTTCTCCCCCGGTTGAATAAAGTGTTTAACCAGAACAAACGAACCGGAAAAGCTCAATGGGCCGGATTCCCATGCAAGCGTCAGATAATCCTTGCAGACACGATAAGCAACCACTTCACCGTCAGCCATGCATCGCACAGCCTGCTCACCTTTAAAGGGGACCGGGAAATCCAGTGCTTCAAGAGGCGACCTGCCGCTAAGAGCACACCACGGAGTCGTGGCTTCCGTGATATGGATCCCGCCATGCCACATCCCACTTCGGCCAATCATATACTGCCCGGTGGATTCCCCCCCGACATGAGAGAGGATCTCTTCCTGATTTTTGAACTCACTTCCCCGACTGTTGGAGGAGATCGGCCAGACAATTTTGGGTAATACAGACACGATTCACACTCCTTGTCAGTCGTTAAATGACTTGCTGCTGATTTTGCTTTCCTGGGTGATATCCGTCAGGCTGAAATTGGGTGTTTCGTTGGGAAGATTTGCGCCCGACCCTGGTACCAGGTAGTCGGACGTTTTCATGATGAACTCACCAGATGAACCATGCTCAATGCCGTTTTTACTCAGCCTCAGGTAAGATCCGCCGCCGTTCAGCGTAAGCGTTTCCGGGGTGCTGATAATAATTTCGTCTTCACTGCTGGTCACTGTCAGCTGCTTTTCAGAAAACAGTGCCATCGTGTTGTGCTGAGCCTGAATCTCGATGTCTCCCTGGTTGGCAACCAGCTTCGCCCCGTCTTTATGCACAAACATACCCAGGGCTTTTTCTACCGTTACAGACAGATTTTTCATCGCACCGATATCAAGATGTTGACCGGCATTAATCATGGTATTGCGGGTACTGCTGAGCTGAAGATGTTCACCTGAGGTCAGTGCCACCCCCTGCGGCGCGCTACCCAGCAGCACCGCAGACTGGAGGTCTTTGATTTTGTCGGTCACGAGACTAATCTGGGTATTGATGTCGCAGACCAGCGCTCCGGCGGCTTCAGCTGCGCTGTTCAGCGCCTGCATCTGGCTGTTGGCCTGGTTAATCTGACTTATCGCAGGGGCCATTTCCAGCACCGATCCCCGGGCTTTGGACTGGGCATCCGCCGTCAGGAACAGCCCTTTTGCCGCACGTACAGCGCCATGCTCATCCGTACGCAGTTCAAAACCGGCGCCGCGCTTTTCACGCTGGCCATTGACCAGGTGTCCCATGTTCAGCTGCGTTTTGCCATATTCCGTCGCGAGCTTGATATGCTCTTCCTGGCGCTTATCCTCCATCCGCAACTTATTGTTCGCCGGGGTACGCCACACGTTCCGCGTATGATTGTCACTGGTGACAGGGTCCGGATGTTCTGAGTCGTGCAGGGCATAGGCGATGTAGGGCCGATCCGGATCCCCGTTGTCAAAAATGACGGCCACTTCCGTTCCGTCGATAAGCGGAGAATGGAAGCCGTAGGTATCACCGGCATAGGGTTTAGCCAGCCGCAGCCACAAATAGGCATAACCCTGTTCAGGGCTGTTACGGTCAACGTCCAGTTTCACACGGTAGCGTCCTTCCGGGTCGAGCCAGGAATAGGTGTCGCCTTTTTGTGTGCTTTCCACCCGGGCTGGAAGCGTTCCGGATATCACCGGGCGATTGAGTAACGCCGGACGGTAACAGACGGTTTCGCTATACGGGATGCCTTCAAAGGTCAGGGTAAAGCTACTTTTTCGTGAGCCGCTGGTGCGCACCGTGGTGATGACGATGCCTTCTTTTACGGTATCAGGAAGCGTTCCGTCCGTTTCCAGTACCTGACCCGGAGCCAGATGAGGGCTGGAGGAATGCCCGGTGACGTGATATTGCGCATTCAGAATGCGTTCGTGACGCAGACGGGCGAAATATGCTCCGGTCTCTGTGCTGTCAGTATCACCTTCTGTCAGGAAGGGTTCCGCATAATGGTACGTTTCCCCGGTGGTGATCCCTTCCTTACTGAAAATGCTTTCGGAACTGTCCTGACGTTTCAGTGCTTCACGGTAGTTGTAGTCACGGGTGGCCACACTCCCGCTCACGACATTGTAGCCAGTCTGAATATCCCAGATGCTCTCCTGCCCGCTGTCGCTCATCCCGGCCTGATTACGCAATGGCAGGGTGACACCAAATTCATACTGCTGCTGGCTGTCCTGGAAAATAACCACGTCCTGTTCAAGACGGCTGTCCATTTCATAGCGCCAGTAAATGCCCACTTCAGCCAGCAGACGCTGGATAAACTCAAGGTCGGTTTCCCGCCACTGGGTGATGAGCTCCCGGGATGGATACTCCCGGGAGAGCCGGAACTCAAAATCAGGACCTTCCAGACCGTGCTTACGCAATACCTGTTCAACCACCTCGATAACCGACTGATTGAGGTAGATCTCGCTCCCTTTCGTATAGCCCAGAAGGGCAATACGGGGAACGATCGTCAGTGCGTAATGAGTGTCATCATTCGAGGTGGACACGCGGCGGAAGGACTCCACTACGCCAAAAACCGTCCGTACCGGCAGAGCCGGTGTCCCGTCAAATACCGGGGTCTGGAAGGTAAATGACGCCGGTTTCAGCAATAACGTCTCACAGGCGATATCTTTAGAGGAGCAGGTGACCGCCACGTCATATCGCCATGGCTGGCTAAGTGATTCAACGGCGTTGTAACGCAGAACATCAAGGAAATCGCTGCATTCATGCACATCTACCCGGTAACGAGACTGGCCTGACAGCTGTTGCACCGCGTCGGTTGCTTTCCTGATAAGTGTTCCGCTCATGACGCCTCTCCTTCTGCCTGTTCATCAAATTCCAGCACAATGCCCTGTTCGTCATCCCAGGTCAGCTGTAGTGAGGACGGTTTTTGTTTCGCCGCCATATGGCTTAACAACTGTTGACTCAGAACCGGCAGGATCTGCTGGTTAAGCAGACTGTCCACGTTGCGGGCTCCGGTATCCGGCAGCAGACAGGCTGTCGTCAGGGTGTCGATGAGAATTTCGCTAGTGTGAGTGGAGATGCCGTAGTGGCGTTGCAGACGCGTACTCACCTGCGCGAGCTTCATGCCGACGATGGTGCGCATGGCATCCATTGCCAGCGGGCGGTATATCACCGTCTGGAAGCGAGCCAGCAGCGCTGGCTGGAAATGATCGCGCAGAACCGGGCGTAACAACTCATGCAGATCGCTCTCAGTAGCTTCTGGTTGCTCTTCCAGTAACTGCATCAGCGGGTCACTTCCCAGGTTGGACGTCATCAGGATCACGGTATTGCGGAAATCAATTTCACGCCCTTCTCCGTCCCGCATAAAGCCCCGGTCAAAGACCTGATAAAACAGGTTCATTACATCCCGGTGGGCCTTCTCCACTTCATCGAGCAGCACCACGCTGTAAGGACGCTTACGGACTGCCTCGGTGAGAATGCCGCCCTGACCATATCCGACATAGCCCGGAGGGGAGCCTTTCAACTGCGAGACCGTGTGCGGCTCCTGGTATTCAGACAGGTTGATGGTAATGAGCGATTTCTCACCACCGTACATGACGTCAGCAAGCGCAAGCGCGGTCTCTGTTTTGCCCACCCCACTTGGCCCCACCAGTAAAAACACGCCCTGTGGCCCGTTTTCCGGCGTGAGACCGGTTTTTGACGCTCTCAGTCGTTGCGCTATGGCATTCAGGGCAGGGCTCTGTCCGACGACACGGGTTGCCAGTTGTTCTTCCAGCGTCAGTAATTCGGTCTGCTCATCCTTCATCAGCGACGAGAGAGGAACCCCTGTCCAGTCTGAGATAACGGTCGCAACGGTGCGGACATCAACATCCAGCCCCAGTAATGGGCTGTTATTCTGAATTTGGGAGAGCTCCTGCTGGAAGGCGGAGATCTCTTTCTGGCGGCTGATGTCTTCCCGGCAGGCTTTCAGCGAGTCGGTGAGCTGCTTTTCGGTCTCATACTGTGAGTGAAGAGAAGCTTTTTGCTGATTGAGCTCCAGTGTGAGTTGTTCGATCTGCGGCAGGCGGCTGGCATCAACGGTGTTACCCAGGGAAATATCTTCCAGTAACTCCTGCTGCTCCATGGCAAGCGCAGTCAGTTGGGCCTGCAACCGGGTGAGCTGTTCAGGCAGCGTGTCCAGGCTCATCCGTACCCGGGCTGCTGCGGTATCCAGTAAGTCCACCGCTTTATCAGGCAACTGGCGACCGGTCAGGTAGCGACGGGAAAGCGTCACTGCTGCGCGGACGGCCTCACCGGTAATATGCACGCCATGGTGTTCGGCATAGCGGGATTTAAGCCCGCGCAGCATCAGGCAGGCCGTATCATCATCAGGCTCATCAACCTTAACCATCTGGAAGCGGCGCTCAAGGGCTGCATCACGTTCGAAATACTGCTTGTATTCACTCCAGGTAGTGGCCGCAATGGTACGCAGTTCGCCGCGAGCCAGAGCCGGTTTTAGCAGGTTAGCCGCATCTGCCCCGCCCGCCTGATTACCTGCTCCGATGATGGTGTGTGCTTCATCGATAAAGACCAGCACCGGCACCGGGGATTGCTGGACGGCGTCGATGATATTTTTCAGACGTTGTTCAAATTCACCCTTTACACCAGCGCCCGCCTGAAGCAAACCCAGATCCAGCGTTCTGACGATGACAGGTTTAAGGCTTTCGGGAACATGACCTTCAGCTATACGGAGTGCCAGGCCTTCAACCAGGGCCGTTTTGCCAACGCCAGGTTCGCCCACCAAGATAGGGTTGTTCTTGCGACGTCTGGAGAGAATATCCACCATCTGACGGATTTCATTATCGCGTCCAAAAACAGGGTCAATCTTTCCTTCCCGGGCACGGGCAGTCACATCAACTGTAAAACGATTGAGAACGGACTCTTCCTGTGAAACGGCAGGCAGGGCACTTCCGCTTTCAGCCTGATTTTGTGCTTCATGTTGTAACTGTGCAGCCCGGCCAATAATGCTGACATTGCCAGCCTGTTCACTGAACGCAACGTCATGCCGCTCATCCGACTGGGCTTCCAGCAGGGGACGTAACCTTTCCAGTTGGCTGGTGGTCAGCGTCATCAAAGGCCAGAGGCCATCGCAGCGTGTCAGTCCTGACGTTTCAATCATGGCCGAGAGCAAATGTATGCTGCGGATCTGCTCATCTCCCGCGAGCGTGGCGGCAAGCCAGGCCTGTTTCAATAGGGTCTGGAGGGAAGCAGAAAGCTCTGGACGTGTGCGAACTGAACGAGGCTGTGCATCCAGCCAGCTCAGAAGTGACTGCCAGACGGCATCCATATCCCATTCATACCGCCGGGCAAGAACGGTCAGGTCACCTTCCCCCTGCTCCAGCAGTTTCAGCAGCCAGTGCTCAGGCGTGATTTCTGCATGTGCACGGGTCTGGCATAAAGAGGCTGCCCCTTCCAGGGCTTTGGCGCAATATGGGTTAAGTCGTCGTAGCAGGACTGCTGAATGATGTTCCATGTCGTTCCCTCTTGTTCAGGCACGCTACCGCCCCTGGCCGTCAACCGATGCCCATAAGGTTCATGCCGATAAATTGTGAGACTGCTCTGCAAAGCGTCCGTCTGACAGGCGCTGTGCGGAGCAAAACAAAAAAGGCGGACAGAAGGGATCTGCCCGCCAGAGTCTTATGCTGTAGTGCGTTCGTTCCAGGAATCGGAATGAATGATGTTGCCGTCTTTGTAGGTCCAGGTGATTTTTTCGTAGCGCAGCTCGATCTGCTCAAGGTGGTTATGCTTCTCGAAAGAAGGATCCTTGATGTCGTGCATTTTCGGCGCAACTTTCACCAGCTTCACGTTTTCCAGTTTGGTGTTGAAGTACTCAACTTCCTGGCCTGCGTCGTTGATTTTGTACCACTTGAACTCAGCAGATTTCAGGGTCTGGCCAGTGGTCACCGCTTTGTACAGATACGGGCTGGAAGAGTCGATTTCTTTGGTAAACAGAAACGGCGTGTGAATACGGGTTCCGGTCAGCTTGCCAGTGTTGTTATCAGTCGGGATGTACAGGTTGTGTTCCTGAGCAACAACTTCGATGCTTCCTTCGCGATCTTTCACATCTACAGAACCCTTGATGTCAGCGCCGCCATCGTCTTTCAGCCACAGATAAACTGGGATTGCCATGTTTACTTCTCCATTTCTTTAGTTGAAACGTCACGTACATCCTGTGACGCGTGTTTTGCGCCTGGCAGACGACAGGCGTCAGCCTGCGGTACCAGACTGATCTCGACACGCCGGTTATGCGCACGTCCATCAGGCGTGTCGTTTGATGCAATCGGTCGGCTGTCTCCGTAACCCTGCACGGCAAAACAACTTTCCGGCACGTCCCCGGTATCACGCATCCAGTTACGAACGGCCTCTGCTCTTTGCAAAGACAGAGTCTGATTTAACTGAACGCTGCCGGTATTGTCTGTGTGGCCGCTGACCACGATAAGCCAGCCTGGTCTGGCTTTGATTCCGACCAGCGAGTTGACCAGCATTTTGGTGGAGCCCGGTTTCAACACGGACTTACCGGAATCAAACAGCGACATGCTGTCAAGACGAACAATTTTCGGTACTGGTATTGGTTCTGGTGCTGGTGGAGGCGTCCAGGTATCGATAGCCTGCTGCAAGGCCAGCCACAGACGTTGGCCCGGGTAATAGCCCAGGCTGTAACGCAAAGGCTCTCCCTGACGCTGCCAGCGTTCAAGCAGGAGCGCATCCAGTTTCAGGGCGGCCAGTGATTCTGCTTTAGGGCGATAGTGGTTCATCGGGATTGCATTCCAGCGCTGTAAATCGGTACTCACCTGACGGATCAGGTCACGGTTATTGAGCGCAGAAATACCCAATGCGGTCAGGGCACACAGCCACATCAGCAGGATCAGGCGACGGGTACGGGCGCCCCCCTGCACGGTTGATGCAAAGGGTGACAGTAGCGGCAGAACTGCATCCGGAAACAAACTTGCCGGATCTCTCTGCCCTGGTTTTCGGGAAAACTGCAAACAGGTGCGGGAATATAGCCAGTCGGCCCAGACTGACTGTGTTTCGGGAAGGACGGTACCGAGGCGCATTACCACGGAAAATGCTCGTTCAGGGGGCGTTAACCGATCGGGCTTCTCAAGCTCATCAGTCAGGGTTTTACGGATAAATGAAAATGCCTGACTGATCGCGGGCAGCGCCGTAATATTGTCATCAGCCTGCTGCCAGTCGATGAAAGCCTGCGGCGAATCATTTGCCGGACACACAATCGGCTTGTCACCCCGAACAATTATCCACGGTGTCTCAGGTCCGGAGAATTCGGCACTCACCACCACCGGTGGTGTAAAACCCGTCAGGGATTTAATCTGTTTACTCTGCTGGCGGAGCGTCTTCAGAGTGGAGCGCAGAACCGCTTCATCCTGATGATTATCTGGCAGGCAGCGGTACATCACCGAAAGCTGACCAACCTGGCGTGGGAACTGCGTCTGTATGCTGCGGACAACATCCGTTAACCGGCTGACGTCATCGACCCGTAGCCACCAGCCCTGAGCTGTTTTACGCAGAGGACTCACCTGAAACAGCGCATCCAGCCTGTCACCGCATACCAGTACAACGGGGCCCTGGGTGTCGGGTAGTGGCAGGTCAGCAGCTGAAACGGTGGTGTCGGATACCGGCGGATACCGGCGGCAGTTCTTAAAAACAGTCCAGCCTGCCAGCAGGAGGATCAGCACCGTGGTCAGACCTTTAAACACGTTTCCTGTTGGGATGAAATACCAGAGCAACCACAGCAACGTGGCAACAGCGGCTAAGGTATGCAGGGCAACCGGAATAATGACTGATCTACGCATTAGCCATGCAGCTCCGGTATTTGTGCTGACAACAGTGCCTGGAGCCACAGATGACCACCCCACCAGATAACGCCGGTCAGGATGATGGCAAGCGTTATCCAGAACCAGACTGAACGCATCAGACTCCAGCGATGTTTCCCCATCCGGTGAACAACAAGAGACAGACCAGCATCAGGCGGAGAGACACGCTCAGAAAGGGCTTTGACGACTTCATCCCGCTGCGACTGACTGACCGCCTTCAGGCCATACAGTCCCTGAAAACCCAGTGCAATTACCCGGTGATAACATGTCAAAACGGCCGGGTTCGGTGAGGACTGACGCAGAACCTCTGCAATGCGATCCCATAGGGCCTCACCTGCCCGAAGTGAACCGAAAAATCGGGCCTGAAGTGGGGCTTTACGCCATGCCACCTGACCCTCATCAACTTTCGGCTCTTCTCCTTCTTCGCTGTTTTCAGGCTTACGGCTCATCACTGTTTCGTCCAGCAAAGCACATTGTGCGTAGGAAATATGTCCGATGCTGGCCTCGTCGTAACCGGCACGCTCCAGCGCTTCCCGCACACTTTCAACCTGTTTAACGCACTTGTCGTAAAGTGCACTGCCATTGGGCGTGACAGCGCCTTTCTTCAGCATGGTGACGGTAAGCCAGGTATCCGTCATCAGCTGGTCGATATCGATATCCTGTCTCATGAGCGCAATACCGCAAACAGCTCAAGTTCCAGTGCGCCAAGCATTTCAGGCACGTAGAACATACACACGCCCTGCTCCTGCATTTCATGTGCAGCGGGGCTTTCCATATCAAGCGCGAAGTACTGATTTTCCATGCGTACAGGCAATGCGGCCGGAACTCTGTTCACCGGGATCAAAGGGATACCCTTGAGTGCAACACCATAGATCTCATTGACGTCATCAGGTGAACCTGCCTGACAAAGTGCAGGGAATTTATCGGCAACCTGCCAGGCCGGAATATCAGAGCGAACAGAGAGATAGAGGTCGGCCTCTTCACGCAGACGAATATCGTGAAGGTTTGCTTTCCATGTCTGTCCGTCCGGGCGGGACATTTCCAGAGCAATGACGCGGGATGGCAGACTTGCCTCCAGCAAACCCGTGATCAGATCAAACAGCGGAGGAAACGCATTAGCGGGTTCCTCGTGGTCATATCCCGGTATGGCGTCAAGATCATGGTCCAGGGAAAAGGTCAGCATGCTTCCGGCCAGACGTGCGAGCTCAGCCCACACCTGTTCAGGCGGACGGGAAGGAAAACGTTCGTATTCCGTCAGCACTCTGGCGTGGGAATTCAGCGCATTCAGCAACCAGAAAAGGGAAACATCGGCGACGGCAAAATCGGCAAGCCTTTCGTTACTCTCTCGACGCATTGTCATCAGACGCTGGCGTCGGGAGCGTAGCTGGCGGTTGAGCAGCACCAGACGTTCGCGAAGAACCGGACTTGCCGCAAATGACGCAACAGGAGGAATGAAAGACGGATCCAGTCGCCATGCGTTATGACCATCCCGGATCAGCCTTGCGACAGGGCAGAATTTCCATGAGTCATTACTTTCATGGGCAAACCGGATGGTGAAATTGAACCGGGCAACGGCCATGGATTCTTCTTCAGACCCGAAAGCATCCTGCAAAGTCACCCATTCCTCGCGATAGCGAAGCGGTCGATCCGGGGAGATACCTTCCTGCTCAACGTTGGCAACACCCGGCTGCATGTGAGGCAGTGCGATAACGACAGTTACCGCATCAAGACCTGCCAGCAGGCTGGCATTTAACTCACGTGGTGCAGGAGGCAGATCGCTCCTTTGTGCGTCAATCAGCGAACCATCTTCCAGCCAGAGACGTAACTGCGTAATCTGGATCAGACCGGACGACAGAAGACTGTCATTAAACTCAATCTTTTCCACGCCCCAGGGGAATGGGGATGCCAGCGCTGATGCACCGGCACTGCGAAAAGACTCCCATTCAGCCTGTTGCTGGAACTGCTGAGGGGACAGTAAAGCCCCCTCGTTCCACAGTGGACGATAAATTTTCATCCCTGTCCTGCCTTATGCTTTTGCTTTAGGCATCTGGGATACCAGCGACAGGTTGACGTCCATGCCTTCAACCTGGAAGTGAGGGACGGCAAAGAGTTTCACGCGGAAGAAGCCTGGGTTATCCTCAATATCTTCGACGATGACTTTGGCATCGCGAAGCGGGTGTGAAGCCTGGAGGTCATCGCCCGGATCGGTCATTTCAGTGACCAGTCCTTTCACCCAGGTATTGAGCTCCAGCTCAAGCAGGCGACGGTCTTTGGTGGTACCGATATTTTCACGCTGGATGAGCTTCAGGTAGTGCGCGATACGTGACAACAGGAAGATGTATGGCAGACGGGCATTGATGCGGCTGTTGGCGGTCGCATCCGCAGTGTCGTACAACGCAGGCTTCTGGGCGGAATTTGCGCTAAAGAAACAGGAATAATCTCTGTTTTTATAATAGCTTAGCGGAATGAATCCCAGATTCGAGAATTCAAATTCACGGGTTTCCGGTATCATCACTTCGGACGGGATTTTTACCTGATTGCCGGTACCGAGGTCGTACAGGTGGATAGGCAGATCCTGAACTGCACCGCCAGCCTGAGGGCCACGAATTTGGACGCACCAGCCATTATTGATAAAACTTTTCACCATATTGGCAGCAAAGGCAAAGGATGCATTCGTCCATAAATACTTCTCGTGATCAGGTCCCTTCACTTCCTCCACATAGTTGAAACTGCGCACCGGGACGGTATCCGGACCATACGGCAGACGGCCCAACACTCGTGGCATAGTAAGCCCAATGTAGCGGGAGTCCTCAGAGTCACGGAACGCTTTCCATTTGATATATTCTGCCCGATCAAAATAGTTCCCGATGTCTTTGATGGCCGCAACCTCTTCCATGCTGGATTTATGGAAGAATTTCGGTCCTACTGAACCAATAAACGGCATATGCGCGGCTGCTGAGACTTTTGATATATTACGCAGTAATGCGACATCCTGAGGGGACGAGTCAAATTCATAAGACGAGATTATTGCAGCAATTGGCTCTCCGCCGGGTTGATCGTATTCCATAGAATAAGTATGGTGATAAAGACCACTCTGGATAATCTCCGGGGCATCCTCAAAATCCTGGCGCAGCTCGTCTTTAGAAACATCAAGTATTTCTATTTTTACATTCTGGCGGAAATCTGTGCGATCAACCGTATGCTTAAGCCCGCGCCAGAGTGACTCTACGCGTTGAAACTCCGGGTGGTGCATAATTTCATCGAGCTGGCGACTAATTTGATAATCAAGCTCTGCAATATGCGAATCAAGCAATGATTTATCAAGCTTCTCAACTTTTTGGCCTGATTTTGAAATAACCTGCATAAAAACCTGAATGGCTGCGGTCACTCGCTCATCTGCCGAGGCATCGGCCATGACGCTGTCGTCCTGATATTCAGTAATGTCACCCAGGCGAGAAACTGGATTCAGATTAATTTTTTCAAACAGCGAGGCATACACGCTGTCTGGGTTATTCTCAAGTACAGTAGTGTTCCCCTGCACCGATTGTGTTTCAGTATTCACTGACATCAGCATCCTCTCTGTTAATCCATTAAAAAAGCATTTTGCTGTTATTCGGCTGGTGCAAGAGCATTCAGCTCTTGTCTTAATTCTTCGCTCAGAGCCGGGTCTTTCAGTATGGTTTCAAGAGATCTGCGGAACTCGGCGTTATCCAGGAGGTTTGACTTGAGGTCTCTAAGGAGATTACGCATGGCTAACATGGCACGAAGTTGAGGTATTTGCTTTGCTATTGCTTCAGGCTCGAAATCTTTCATTTCAGAAAAGCTAAGTTTGATATTTTCTTCAGAACCATCACCTCTCAGGGTATTAGCAACATCAATGCTGACCTCTGGGTTAAGCTCGGACAGAACGCTATTAAAGTTGTTTTTGGAAATATTTAACTTACTGCGTTCAGAAAGCGGGAGGGTTTCTTTGCCGTTGCTGAAATTTCCCACCGCGAGAAGTTTTAAGGGCAACTCGACTTTCTTTTGGGCGGAACCCGTGTGCAGGTCAAGTTGGATGTTGACGCGTGCTTTTGGCACTTCATTCTGGAAGCTGGAATCTGCCATATCATTCCCTTTGTTGGACAGTGGTGATAGTTACCACAAGGTATCTTTACAAAGCGATGATAGAACATACTGCTCACATAGATCAACTTTACAGATCAAAAAACTGTAATTAGAAAATTCTTAAGAATTTCACTCTATATTGTAACAGGGTGCGCCAATAAACCATGGGGTAAAAGTTGAGCTGCTAACTACTTATAGCGTCATTTTTAGGCGTATTAACTATTAGTAACTATCTTGATGGTTGAATGTTACACATATGATTTTTTATTGATTTAAATCAATGCAATAACCTCAATACATGCGAACTGCGGATATGCACCACAGTAAAAACAACATGCAGAAACAATTACATTTTCTGTTACATGCCATTATGATGAAAAATCCAAAAATGGACTCCTCGACTATTTGGTTTGCGGTAGAACACAGTTATTTTTACCTAAGGTGACTGTGATAATCACAAGCCCTTTTTAGTAATCAATTGTGTCATACAGTGCCTGTCACAGACGATTTTGTGATAGTATTTCCCCTCATGAAAGCATAAAAAGACATCTCGGCTGGTATGACTCAAGTCAGGAGCAGAATTACATTGCAAGGAGTGTACAACTACTCTCAAGCCCCCTCTTGGACTGACTTCATTCGATATCCAATTGCTTATATTGGTACTGAAAGGAATAAATTAACATCGCCCTTAGCACAACTCCGGTTTGCCCGCATATTAAATGCGAAGGTCATTCCCTGTCCCGGCAAACATCTTTACTCTTTACACTATTCCCGGAAACTGGGAACAATACTGTGAGCTATCTATTCCAGAACGGATTAAACAGCGTCAGCCATTCTTCCATCACTTGTCGCCCCCCGCTAGTTATCCAGGTGGCATCGTTTCATCTTTCCGCCCGGAGCTCTCCTCTGTCTCACGAGCTGCGCGCTGACGTTTTGCTGCAAACTTTTGCCTGTGTATCTCCCATGTTTTTTCCAGACCTTTCATCATCCCCGCGTCACGCTCAATTAAGTCGGGGTTTTGCTGACGCGCGTCCAGCCAGGCTTCCACCTCATCCCGGTTCCAGGCCACAACTCGTGGCGTCAGTGAGAAACGTTTCGGAAAATCGCCGTCTTTTTCCAGTTTGTCGATGGCATAAAAAGACAGCGGCACTAACTTTATCAGTTCTTCTTTCCTGAGTGCTGCACGCATGATTCTCTCCAGAAGTTGGTTATCTGTCGTCACATTCTGTTAAATCAGGCTCACTGTTTTAAGCAACAAGAATCTCTTGCGCCTGCCGGGAGAGATAAACGCGATGTGGGCGCGACATTTTCATGATGGAGGACGGGAGCGTAAGCGTCTGTTCCTCCCAGTCCACCTGTTCCCAGCGCGCCAGACGGAATTCTTTCTTTCGCAGTAATGTCAGAAGAACAAATTTCACTGACATCTGGATCGTCTGCGCTACGCCAGCGCGTTAAAGAACACGCCGATCTCCCGTTCACTTAATGCCCGCCCTTTTGGTTTAAACGTGGCGATCGACTTTGCCTTGACACGTAATGCGGGATTATCAACCTCAACGCCGCGATCAATAGCAAATTCAAAGACCTTACTGACCAGATGTCTGACATTCAGAGCAGTGGACGGCGCACCGCGATCGCGGATTTCTTCGCACAGGATTCGGAGGTCAGTTGGGCTAATCTCTTTGAGGGTTCGCTTACCAAAATAAGGCAACACTTCTTTATCCATAATGGATAATCTGAGGGCTTTGGTACTTTCAGCAACATTCCAGGTTTTACGCCAGTGTTTCTCATATTCCCTGAAGCTTAGCACCTTCCTTATCTCCTGCTTTTTAATCGCCGGAGAAATACGAGCAGTGATAAGTTTTTTAGCTTCCGCCAGCTTTCCTCTTGCTTCAACAAGGTTAATGCCTTCAGAGCCATACCGCCCGATGGTCAGCGTTTCACGTCGGTTATTGATACGATAGTCGTACCGAAATGTCACCGAACCCGCAGGCGTTACCAAAACATACAGGCCATCACGGTCTGCAATCTTGTAGTTTTTCTCTCTGGCTTTCAGATGCTTAAGCTTGGTATCAGTCAGCATGACGGTATCCTCTGCTCAAATCTACCGTCATTTCAGGGAGGCTGTGACGGTATAATCCGCAATTTACCGCAACCGCTTTTTGTTGAATACGTCAAAAATACCGTCAGAAAAGTGATGCTTTCTGCTGTGGCGGAAGATGGTCAGAAAGAGAAACTGGCGCTGCAAGCCTCGCCAGTTCCGGGTTTAGTGATGGTTGCCTGATGCTAGCGGGAGACCAGTACGCATTAGTGCTTCTCGATATACATGGTACGGCTGTAAGCCACATCCTCAGGATTATTAATTGGGTATCCTTTCACCCACGGTTTAATAAGACGACCATTGGTGTACTGGTAGATTGGTGCAATAGGGGCCTTCTCAGCAAGAAGTTTTTCAGCCTTGTTGTAATCAGCATTACGCGCTTTCGCTGTTGTTTCCAGAGTTGCCTGATTAATGATCTTATCGTATGCCGGGTCGTTAAAACGTGAAATGTTGCCGCTGTGAGTCGAGGTCAATAACGACAGGAATGTAGAGGGTTCATTGTAATCCCCTACCCATGACGCACGAATCACGTCAAAATTCCCGGTATTACGACTATCAATGTAGGTTTTCCACTCCTGGTTCTGCAGTTTAACGTCCACTCCCAGATTTTTCTTCCACATTGAGGCTACCGCAATAGCAATTTTCTGATGATTTTCAGACGTGTTGTACAGCAAGTTCAGTTTCAGTGGACGCTGTGGGCCATAACCCGCTGCCTGTAAGAGCATCTTCGCCTGCGCGTTAAGTTCCTGCTGCGACATCTGCTCAATCTGTGACGTTTCTGGTGTAAATCCGGCCGTCACGTCAGGGGTAAAGTGCCATGCTGGTTTCTCCCCTGTACCTAACACTTTCTCAGCCATGATGCGACGATCGATAGTCATGCTCAGTGCCAGACGCACGCGAGGATCTGCTGTCGGGCCCTTCTGCGTGTTAAATGCGTAGTAATAGGTTCCCAACTGTGGTGGCGTATACACCTGTCCTGGAATGTCTTTGAGTAACTTCTGATACAGATTTTTCGGGAAGGATTCGGTGATATCAATGTCACCTGCCAGATAACGCTTCGTTGCTGAAGATTCCTGGTTAATCGGGATAAAAGTGACTTTTTGCAGTACCGTTTTGGCATTGTCCCAGTAATGCGTGTTCGGTTCGACAACCAGTTTTTCATTCACCACGCGATCCGTCAAAACATAAGCGCCATTGCCCACCAGCGCGCCTGGCCGCGTCCACTCTTTACCACTTTCAACATTCGCTTTTTGAACGGGATAAAACGCAAAGCTGGCTGTCAGATTCGCAAACCACGGAAGCGGCTTATCCAGCTGGACACGCAGCGTCTTAGCATCAACCGCTGTTACGCCCAGTGTGTCAGGCGCAGCTTTACCATCAATAATGTTTTGCGCATTATTGATGCCGGCAAGGGCTGCAAACCAGGCAAAAGGCGAAGTCGTTTTCGGATCAACAAGACGTTGCCAGCTGTACACAAAATCTTGCGCCGTCACAGGAGTACCGTCTGACCATTTTGCGTTGTCACGCAAAACAAAAGTCCAGACACGGTTATCATTACTCTGCCAGCGCGTTGCCACGCCCGGTGTTAATTCCCCTTTCTCATTCTGATTAACTAACCCTTCAAAGAGATCCCGGATGACCTGAATTTCAGGCAGTCCCACCGCTTTTGCCGGATCAAGTGAGGCAGGCTCATCCTTGATATGCCGCACCAGCTCCTGTTTTGACGCCAACACAGTACCCTTTGGTATATCAGCAGCATAAGAGAGTGAAGAGAGCCCGCACAGCCACAGCGCAGAACAGAGCAACGAAACAGGATGCTTCATGAGATCCCCTTTGAGATGTCAGGTAAAAACAGATGGGTAATTATTTGTTTCGAATCAGAGAAATGCAAATATCTTAACCCTGAAAGTTGATATCTGACATTATTCCAGTGTTACGGAAACTATTTGATTAACAGCGATTTTTACACAACACTGCCAATGACGACCTCTTAATCAGGATTTCCTATGTCACTTACCCGACCAAGAACAGAACGCGGCGCATTTCCACCAGGAACGGAACACTACGGCCGTTCATTCTTAGGCGCACCGCTAATATGGTTTCCGGCTCCTGAAGCCGATCGCAACAGTGGCTTGATTATCGCGGGAACACACGGCGACGAGAATTCATCCATCGTCACGCTGTCGTGCGCACTGCGTACCCTGACCCCGGAGTTACGTCGTCACCACGTGATATTGACTGTGAATCCGGACGGCTGTCAGCTTGGACTCAGGGCAAATGCGAGGGGGATCGACTTAAACCGGAATTTCCCGTCAGCAAACTGGCGAGCGGGTGAAACCGTCTATCGCTGGAACAGTTCAGCAGAAACGCGTGATGTCGTGTTACTGACCGGAGAGATACCGGGGTCAGAGCCTGAAACCCAGGCCCTGTGCCAGCTCATTCATCGACTCCACCCTGCCTGGGTTGTCTCTTTCCACGACCCACTCGCCTGCATTGAAGATCCTCGCCATACCGCGCTGGGACAATGGCTGGCGGAGGCATTCGCGCTTCCACTGGTGACCAGCGTGGGCTATGAGACACCCGGCTCATTTGGGAGCTGGTGTGCAGATCTCGGCCTGCACTGCATTACTGCTGAGTTCCCACCCATTTCATCTGACGAAGCCAGTGAAAAATACCTCAAGGCCATGGCAGCGCTTCTGCGCTGGCAGCCTCAAAGATGAAGCAGGCCAGTGGTAAACGTCAGGGCGGGTGAGACATCAACTGCCAGCCACGTCGGGCCATCAAGATCGGCAAAGCTCACCTGGCTAACGAGCGGTAACGCGGCACTGATGGCACGCGATGTGCACAGCATACATCCCAGCATTAGCGAAAAACCTTCAACTTTCGCTTCTTTTGCCAATGCCAGTGCTTCCGTCAGCCCACCTGATTTATCGAGCTTAATATTCACCATCTCATACCGACCTTTAAGCCCTGCCAGGCTTTCGCGAGTGTGGCAGCTTTCATCCGCACAAACAGGCAGCGGATGGATAAAATTCTCCAGGGCCGCGTCATCATTTGCGGGCAATGGCTGCTCTAACATGGCGACACCCAGGTCGGCCAGCAACTGACAGCGCGCGGCTAACCCTTCGCTATGCCATGACTCGTTTGCATCAACAATCAGAGTTGCCTGCGGCACTGCCGCGCGAATGGCAACCATTCGTTCGCTTATCAGGCGATCGTCAAGTTTTACCTTCAATAGCGTCGCACCGGCCTCATAAAGTGCTTTTGCACTTGCGGCCATCTGTTCCGGCTCACCAATCACCACAGTCTGCGCCGTCACGACGGATTCTGGCAACGTGACGCTCAGCAATGTCGGTAAAGTGAGGTGTTGTGTAACCGATTCAAGGCTCCATAGCGCACAGTCGATTGCATTACGGGCCGCCCCTGCGGGTAACCGCTGTTGCAGTGCCTCACGCGTGAGTCCCTTTTGCAGCTCCGGCACTAACGTCATGATCTGCGCCATCACCGAGGCAATACTCTCTCCATAGCGAGGATAGGGAGTACATTCCCCCACCCCCTTCACCCCTTCTTCTTCTATTTCGACCACCACAACGCACGCTTCGCTGCGGCTACCGCGGGAAATCACAAAGGGGGTATGCAATGGCCAGGCTTCTTCATAGACCTTTACGCTTCTCATCACTGACTCCTTGCCACCTGTGAGACAAAAATTGGTTTGCCGTGTTATCCGCTGTTGGCATACACTAGCCTCGACGTTAACTATATGTAAACAGGAAGATATCTATGTCACAACTCGTTCATTTCCAGGGCAACCCGGTTGCTGTTGCAGGTTCCATTCCGCAGTCTGGCAGCAAAGCTCAGGCTTTTACTCTGGTGGCTAAAGATCTGTCTGACGTCACGTTGAGCCAGTTCGCCGGCAAACGTAAAGTCCTGAACATTTTCCCAAGCATCGATACCGGTGTATGTGCCGCATCCGTGCGTAAATTCAATCAACTGGCCACTGAAATGGACAACACCGTTGTCCTGTGTATTTCTGCTGACCTGCCGTTTGCACAATCTCGCTTCTGCGGCGCAGAAGGTCTGAGCAACGTCATTACCCTGTCAACACTGCGCAACCCTGATTTCCTCGAAAAATACGGTGTTGGTATTTCTGAAGGTGCGCTGAAAGGCCTGGCCGCGCGTGCGGTGCTGGTCATTGATGAAAACGACAACGTCGTATTCAGCGAGCTGGTCAATGAAATCACCACCGAGCCAGATTACACTGCGGCACTCGATGTGCTGAAAGCGTAATAACAACGCTACGCTTTATACAGCTTAGCAAAGTTATGAAATAAAAGGATTTAGAACGGTTCTTGTCATTATTCTGACGGACTGGATACTCAGAACCTCGCCACGGCGGGGTTTTTTAGTCATTAAAAGCTGAATCGTTAAAGCCATCATCATCAAAAATCACATTCCCACTGCAATAACACAGCAATTATTTCTATATTAAGAGATCTAAATCTCATATTTCATGCCAAAAATGCACATTTCCTCATCAGGTGAGGAACATCACATTTATCAATGCCACGAATCATTAGATTTTCCTTGAAAAGAACATAATCGTTTCAGCAAAAAGGATGCAAAATGAAAATAAAATTGGCGTTAACGGTACTTGCGGTGCTTATTTCCGGCCATGCTGCGGCTAAAACCTGGGTGCTGACAAGTGCTGAAGACAGCATAGAGAAAGGAAACTGGAAGATTTCAAGCGAAGAGCTGAAGGTCAATGATAAACATTTCAGCATTGAACAGAACGTGCTTCACGGCGGCAAACAAGAAGGCAGTAAAGTCATCATCATTCGCAGCAAAGATGGCCTGACTATCACGTTAAGTCCAAGCCGTGGAATGAATCTGTTACGAATTGAAGGCTTTGGCTCGAAGATGGGATGGGATTCCCCTGTCAAAGAGGTCGTCAATCCGGCCTTTATAAACCTCGAAAGCAGGAATGGTTTAGGCTGGCTGGAAGGTTTCAATGAAATGATGGTCCGTTGCGGATATGAATGGACAGGCCACCCTGTTACGGCGGACGGACAAATCTACACTCTGCATGGTAAAGCCGGGAACACGCCAGCGTCACGGGTAGAAGTTGAGGTTTCGGACGTCGCCCCACATGAAATCCGAATCCGTGGTCTGATAAAAGAGAGTACCTTTAAGAAAGCCGATTTACAGACGATGACGGAACTGCGTTACGTACCGGGTAGCAACAGTTTCAGCCTGCATGATGTTTTGACCAATCATGCGGACTACCCGCATGATTATCAGATCATTTATCACAGTAACTTCGGGACCCCCATTCTGGAAGAAGGCGCTCGTTTCCTGGCCCCCATATCAAGTATCAGTCCATTCAATGAGTATGCAAAAGCCGGTCTGAATACCTGGCAGACCTATGCAGGCCCCACCAAAGGCTTTGATGAGATGGTCTTCAATATGAAACCCCTTGCCGATGAAAACCATGAAACGCTTGCAGCAGTGGTGAATAAAGCTGGCGATAAAGGCGCTTCTATCCAGTTCGATACACGCCAGCTTCCGGTATTGACCTTATGGAAAAATACTGACACCCATAAACAGGGCTATGTTACAGGAATTGAGCCGGGAACCAGTTACGCCTACCCGGTGACGATTGAACGCGAACAAAAACGCGTGAAACAACTTCAGCCCGGCGCCAGCACTCAATTTGATCTGACCTATACCCTGCTTTCCGGCAAGGATCAGGTTGCTGCGGTAGAAAACAGAATCGCAAAAATTCAGGGCAATACGAAAGTGGAGGAAAGCGCCACTCCAATCGCGACGGAATAATTCAAAAAAAAGCCTCCATCACGGAGGCTTTTATACTCTTATTCATCGCCCTTCTTCTGATTCAGCCCGTACTCGCGAAGCTTGTTCGCAATCGCGGTATGAGACACACCAAGGCGTTTCGCCAGCTTACGGGTGCTTGGATAGCTACGATAAAGCTGCGTCAACACCGAGCGTTCGAAACGGCTGGTAATGTCATCAAGCGAACCTTCCATTGCCTCTTCACCTACTGATACTGTCCCGGCATCATAGTCTGGCAGAAGAATATCCTGTGGACGTAACTCGTAGCCTTCCAGTTGCGTCAACGCGCGATAGACGGCATTTTTAAGCTGACGAATATTGCCCGGCCAGCCATAACGCGTCAGTACCACGCCCAGGTCGGCGGACAGTTTCGGCCGCGGCACGCCTTGTTCGTCGGCGAAACGCGCCACAAATAGCTCTGTCAGCGGCATGACATCTTGTGGGCAATCACGCAGTGGCGGAATATTAAGCGTCAACACATTCAGGCGATAATAGAGATCCTCACGGAATACCCCTTTCTGCACCAGCTCGACCAGGTTTTTCTGCGTCGCACAAATCACACGTACATCAACATGAACTTCATGATCTTCCCCAACACGACGGAACGTCCCGTCATTCAGGAAGCGCAGCAGTTTTGCTTGCATGCGCGGCGACATTTCACCGATCTCATCCAACAGGACAGATCCGCCATTTGCCTGTTCAAAAAAGCCTTTTTTCCCTTCAGGGGCATGGCCGAACAACTCGCTTTCAACAGCGTCTTCAGGTATGGAGGCACAGTTAAGCGCCAGGTAAGGTTTTGCCGCTCGCGGGCTGGCTGAATGCACTGCATGAGCCAAAAGATCTTTACCCGTACCGGTATCGCCGGTAATCAACAAAGGTGCCGTCAGATTGGCGAGCTTACGTGCCTGCTCTACCACATGGCGCATTTTAGGACTGACGGCAATGATCTGGCTAAATGCTCCAACATCCTGGCTGGACAGGTTTTGCAGTTGACGCCCCATGCGAACCGTCGAACGCAGCATGATCACCGCACCGGTCAGCACTCTGGTTTCATTTTCCCCTTTCAGGTGAACCGGCGTAATTTCCATCAGGAAATTTTGTCCATTAATCACGACATGCTCGCTGTGCGTTCCTTGCGGATTACTTTCCAGCCAACGCTGGAAATTAAAACCGGGGATCAACTGCATCGCATGATGGTGAGTGAGCTTATCCTGGCTTTGGGCAAATAACTGGCAACTCGCCTGATTCACACGCTCGACTTTGCTTTTTAAATCCAGCGACAAGAACGGCTCAGGCATGGCTTCCAGCAAGGCACTCAGTGCCAGGTGCTCACGTTCAGAAGGCATCCACGGAATGGTTCGGACATCCGTAACGCCAGCGATACGGCGGATCTCCGCCATCAGGCTGCTGAAGGTATTAAATTCAATTTCGGCAAAATTGAGGTAAATTCGCCCGACAGGATCGATCTCAATGCCACGTAAATCAATGCTACGTAAAACAAGCAGATCGAGTAACTCGCGGGTCAGACCGAGACGGTCTTCACAAAACACTTCCAGACGCATGGGAAATTCACCGTTTAAGCCATTAACATTAAAATAATAAGTCAGAATGCGGTGATCGGGAAGATGGCTGTCAACAAATATTGACAGCCTGGTGCTTTATTGGACTATTTCAGTTCCGTGGGTGGGATGATCATGCAAAGCATACTGTACGGTGAGCTCGCCTTTTTTCGCTTTGACTTTGGTGATCAGTATTTCGCCCACATCACCAGTATTGACGACATGCGTTCCTCCACAGGCATAGTCCGGGAGCGTCCCCC
The DNA here is from genome assembly GCF_013782625.1 of Enterobacter sp. RHBSTW-00994. Taxonomy (NCBI): domain Bacteria; kingdom Pseudomonadati; phylum Pseudomonadota; class Gammaproteobacteria; order Enterobacterales; family Enterobacteriaceae; genus Enterobacter; species Enterobacter sp. RHBSTW-00994. The sequence continues at coordinate 2,549,832 of NZ_CP056199.1, forward strand.
ATGTCACTTTTCGTCGCCCCTCTTCTTCACGCAAACTCCGCGCAAGATGACGACTGACAATCTCGTTAGCGCCGACAGAAAAATCGTCTGCTGTTACGGGATGCGTTACATCGGCGGGTTTAAATACGATCCGGCCCTCACCCGGTTTATGGTTACCCTTGTAGCCAAACCAGCCGTATTGCTCACCAATACAAGCGATAATGTGTCCTGCCGAGTGATAACGCGAATGGAGGCTTCGGCGCTTGCCATCAATCTGAATACTTACCGGGCCAGGTTCAACCGCCTTTTCCGTGAAATGGATGACATCCCCCTCCTCCTGAACAGCCTGCAACATGATTGCCGTGTCAATCCGCCCAGTATCAGACATCTGGCCGCCGCCCTGTGGATGGAAAAGTGTCGCGGCCAGGACAACCCGAAAGCGTCCATCATCTGCGGGTGTACAGCTCAGCACCTGAGTCTGCATGCTCAATTCGTCGCTGTAGTAATAGGCCCTTTCAGTCATTTCTCGCTCTTCGTAAATTGCTGGAGTGCAGAAAGCGTCGTTGTCGACCCGCCGCAAACAATAACCAGGACATCGTTCATTTCGTGCAGTGGTAATTTTTGTGTGTAAAGCAGCGCAAGAGCTGCGCCGCACGCGGGTTCAACCAACGTGCGGTGGTCGTCAGCAAAGGAGAGGCATGCGTCCACAGCTTCCTGGTCGCTGACCGTCCAGGGTTCGATGCGCATTTCTCTGGACCACTCAACGGCACGCTGGCACACCTGCCGCGCGCCCAGGGATGTTGCCACCCCTGTCAATGCGGGCAGCATGACCGGATATCCCGCCTGATGCGCCGCCTTAAACGATGCCATTCCTTCTGTTTCTGCGGTAAATACCGGTATATGCCCCAGTCCGTTACGCTGTAGTCCCTCACACACACCGGAAAGCAAACCACCGCCGCCAACCGACAAGATGACTGCGTCTGGCTTCACGCCATCAGAGGCCACCTCGTCAATTAAGGTCGCATGCCCTTCCCACAAAAGAGGGGAATCAAATGGATGAATAAAGGCGTCGTCTTTGGTCGACACGGACAAGGCAAACTCATGCGCTTCAGCCCACGATTGCCCATGAACCTTCACCCCAGCCCCCTCCAGACCCAGCAGATAGCGGGCGCGTTCAGACGTCGTTTCAGGCACAACGATGAGGGCAGGAATGCCCAGTTTTCGCCCGGCATAAGCCACTGCCAGCCCCGCATTACCGCCAGAAGATGAGATAAAACGCTGCGCCCCCTGTGCGGCGTAGTATTCGCAGGCGTGCCCGACACCGCGCATTTTGAAGGAGCCAGACGGTTGCATGGCCTCCATTTTCATCCATACACGTGTGTTATTCCGCTGGCCCAACGGAAGAGATTCAAGAAGTGGAGTATTAATGCTTAACGACATGATTTTTGATCCCTGAGGTAACGGGCTACTTATTGTAGTTTTTGAGTTCATCGAGGTAGTTATAGATGGTGTAACGCGTCACACCCAGTGCTTCAGCCGCTTTCTCGACGCCCCCCTTGATCAGGAAAATACCTTTTTCCTGCATGCTCTTAACCGCCATCATGTTGGCGCGTTTCACATCAGTACGACGATGGCCGGGCTCCAGCGCGGTGGTCGTTTTAATTATGTCCTGCATCAGCCCCTCGATATTGCCAGGTGCGGTTTCCGTCTGCGGTAGGGTGTCGGCGCGGACAGCCTGTTCAGGTGTCACCCCGGTCAACGTGAACAAGGTTTGCAACGCGTCCTCTATGCCAGTGTTGTCGACGTTGATACAGAGCGCGGCGTAGGGCATTCCCTTCGCATCACGATAGATCGCCGTACTGCTGCGCATGGGTTTGCCTTCTCGCGTCCAGGTCACGTAATCCAGTAATAACGTCACAGGCTCATCCCTGTTTTCCATCGCATCGATAAACGCCCTGTCAGTGCGCATGCCAGCCAGGACAGAGTCCCCTTTCTTGCGCCCGGTGACATGAGCGTTGGCAATCTCAGCAATGGAATAATCAAGATGGCGTAAATCATGAAGCACGATTTCTGTATTGCGTGACACCACGCTACCCATTACACGAATAGCGGCCGACAGTGCCTGAAGTAATGCTTGCAGGTGTTGTTCTTCCGGAATGCTTGCCATAACGTCTACTTAATGTTGAGATGACTTAAACAATATGTTGAAGTAAATTAGCATAGCGCGCCTTAGTTGATCAACAAATCGTTTATCAATAGGGGAAAATGCGCTGACTCATCAACATAGTGTTGATGAGCCAGAATAGCGGAATTACGGTGTTTTTTTGTTTAGGGTGTCTTTGAGTTGGCCGACTAATTCGCGACGAAAATCACCCAGTCGCGGCTTATCGCCGTCGATCCACGGCAGCGGCCGGCAAAGCTCCATTGCTTTAATCCCCAGTCGCGCTGTCAATAACCCCGCACCAATACCTTGTGCCGCTCGCGCGGAAAGACGCGCCGCAAGATCCTGCGACATCCAGTCCATCCCGACTTCGCGAACCAGTTCACTCGCGCCCGCAAAGGCAATATTCAGCAGGACAAGCTTAAACAGTCGCAGACGGCTGTAGTAACCCAGTTCAATGCCGTACAGGGTGGCAATGCGGTTAATCAGACGTAAATTGCGCCAGGCAATAAACGCCATATCAACCAGTGCAAGCGGGCTGACGGCAATCATCAGCGTGGATTCTGCGGCCGAGCGGCTGATCTCCCGCCGGGCCTGTGCGTCCAGAACGGGCTGTACCATATGGGAATATAATGTCACCACTTCCCGGTCATTTTGGGTTTCATGGATGGCGGCGTACCAGCGCTGAAGCGCGGGATGCGACTGGTCTATCCCGGCCTGGCTCGCCAGTTTTTCACAAAATGCACGGCCTTTACCGGCGGCGTGGCTGTGCAACAGGTCGCGCGCTTCATCACGCTCTTGCGCGCGCTGGCGCAGACGCCACAGCCGACGCCACTCTGTGGCAACGGACCCTACGCCAGCACCAATAATCAGCGCCCCGGCGGCACACCCCCCCATCGCCACCCAATCCTGGGTTTGCCAGGCCGTGGCAGCCCACTGCACACCCTGTCCCACCACACTCACGCCGAAGAGTGCTAACCCCGCGGTGACCATCCTGCGCCAGAGACTGCGCTTAGGCCGCAAGGCGGCTTCAACTGCGGCTTCAGCCTGCCCTTCGTCCGCAAGTTCCTCTTCCTTCAGTACAGGTGCAAAATGTTCGGCTTGCGGGCCACTAAACGTTTTCGCCATTTTTAACGCGTCGTTCTGCCCGGGCTCAAGCGGCCCGGAAAAATCAATCCGTGGCTTCAACGGTTCCGTCATCGCAGTTTATCTCCAATCAAAAACTCCAGCGCGGCATCAAGACGAATATGCGGCAGCGGCTGGTCAACATTCATGGCCTGAGGGCGGAATGCCTCAAACTGGAAGCCCTGGTTTTGCCAGAATGCCTGACCAGGCAAACGTGCAGGCACTTCCCCAGGATAGACAGTGAGCGGCTCTCCATCGCTCAGTCGGTTTCCCCGCAACGCCGGGATCTTCTCGCCATTCAGATCAATCAACCCACTCTGCGTGGCTTGCACCGAGGCCAACCCCAGGCAATCCATGCTGATACCTTCAAAGGCAGCATTTTGCCAGGCGTCCTGTACCAATTGCTGTAACAACGACACCATATTAGCGTGCTGATCAAGGGTCACATGGTCCGCTTTCGTGGCAGCAAACAGCAATTTGTCGATAACAGGCGAGAACAGACGGCGGAATAAGGTCCGTTGCCCATAGTGAAAACTTTGCATCAGTTGCGTCAGTGCCAGACGCATGTCATTGAACGCCTGTGGCCCGCTGTTGAGTGGCTGGAGACAATCCACCAGCACAATCTGACGATCAAATCGCAGGAAGTGATTTTTATAAAAACCCTTCACCACTTTTTCGCAGTAATAGTTGTAACGCTCGCGAAGCATACCGGCATTGGTGTGTTTGCCCGCTTGTGCCAGCTTCGACTCTCCTGTGGCATCCACTCCCGGCCACGGGAAAAACTGCAACACCGGCGCTCCAGCCAAATCCCCCGGAAGGACAAAGCGCCCCGGCTGGATAAAATGCAGCCCCTGCTCTTTGCATTGGTGCAGATACTCTGTCCAGGCTTCAGCAATCAATGCCAGACGGTTTTCATCCGCAGGTGCGAGCGGGTCCAGGCCGTCACACAGCTCACGCCATTTTGCCGACCACTCCGCGCGGTGACCCTGTAACAAACCGGTCATTTGCCGCGACCAGCTCAGGTAATCCTGCGCCAGCATCGGTAAATCCAGCAGCCATTCCCCGGGGTAATCCACAATTTCGAGGTAGAGCGTGGAGGTTTCTTTAAAATGACGCATCAACGAGTCATTGGAGCGAAAACGAAGTGCGAGTCGGATCTCGCTTACACCGCGTGTGGGTGTCGGCCATGCAGGGGGCGAACCGTACAGTTGCGCTAATCCTTCATCATAGGTGAAGCGCGGAATACCAAAATCTCGCTGTGGCACGCGTTTAACACCCAGCAGCCGTTCTTCACGCACCGCACTGAGCAGAGGCAGCCTCGCTCCGGCGTGCAAATTAAGCAGTTGATTAACCATCGCAGTGATAAAAGCCGTTTTACCGCTACGGCTCAGTCCCGTAACGGCCAGGCGTAAGTGACGATCAACACCCCGGTTGACCAAAGAATTGAGTTCGTTTTTAAGTCGCTTCATCGCCGTCCTTTTTGCCTGAAGGCGTTTGTGTTCTTAAAAATATGACATGGGGGCTATGTGAAAGGAATAAAACCTTAGTGAATATCGGCACGCACCGTTGCGTGCCACAGGAAAGTTACTTCAGTTTTCCAGAGAGTCGACCCGCCAGTTTTCTGAGCATGGGCTCCAGCACCACAGCCAATAACATCCTGACCGGCTTGCGGGCAACAGACTTCACCGCCCAGCCGGCAACACCTGCGGGGCCATAGCGTAATGCAGTCAGCAGGACCAGTTTACCTGCTATTTTCAGGCCGGGTTTAACCCTCTGCCCCGCCTGTTGCCAGGAATAATTCATTCATATCCTCTCTTAAAGCTGACGGAAACGACTTCTCAACGTAAACGTATCAGACGTTACATAGCGTTCCATTTCGCGCAAACGGCGCTCTCCGGCTGCCAGTTCAGCATCAACAGCACTCAGTAAATCGCTGCTGGTTGGTCCGCGTTCTCCCGCCAGTTCAGCATCAGGCATAGGATCAAGCACGAACGATAAAATGATGTAGGCCACCAGAGTGATGAACGCCAAACCAAAGAAAATCGACAGTACCGTCACAACGCGCACCAGTTTCACCGGCACGTCCAGATAGTGGGCCAGTCCGGCGCAGACGCCGCGAACCATGCCTTGCTGTGGGATACGCCACAATTTTTTGTTCAGATTCAGTCCTGCCATTAACGATCCCTCCAGTTCGGATGCTCCGCGTCCAGGATGGCTTCCAGCGCCTGAATGCGTTCGCGCATTTTTTTCGCATCATCAGATAGCTGCGCCAGACGCTGCTGTTCACTCTGAGACAACTCACCTTGTGAAGAACGATTGCTGTAGTGCAACCATAACCAAATCGGCAGCACAAACAGCACGAAGATGGTCAGGGGAATAGCCAGAAAAAGCGCGCTCATGTGTACTCCTTGTCTTTCGGTACGCGGCGGCATACTCAGATGCCGCACACTTTATTATTCGTTATCTTGCTTCATTTTGGCTTTCAGCTGCGCCAGTTGCTCACTGATTGCATCATCTGCTTTCAGATCAGCGAATTGTTGATCCAACGTTTTTTGCTTACCAAAGCTGTGACTTTCCGCTTCGGCTTCCATCTGGTCAATCCGGCGTTCAAAAGACTCGAACCGGGCCATTGCTTCATCAAGCTTGCCGCTGTCCAGTTGACGGCGTACATCGCGTGAAGAATTTGCCGCCTGGTGTCGTAACGTCAGTGCCTGCTGGCGTGCACGGGTTTCACTGAGTTTATTTTCAAGCTCCGCAATCTCTTTCTTCATGCGTGAAAGTGTATCGTCTACCAGCGTCACTTCATGCTCCAGAGAGGTGACTAAATCCGTGAGCTTCTGTTTTTCAATCAATGCTGAGCGGGCCAGATCTTCTTTATCTTTGCGCAGCGCCAGCTCGGCTTTTTCCTGCCATTCGTTGAGTTGCGCAGTAGCCAGTTCAATGCGGCGTGTTAGCTGTTTTTTCTCAGCCAGCGCCCGCGCAGAGGTGGAGCGCACTTCAACCAGCGTATCTTCCATTTCCTGAATCATCAGGCGCACCAGCTTTTGCGGATCTTCCGCTTTCTCCAGCAGAGAGTTGATGTTGGCGTTCACGATGTCGGCAAAACGAGAAAAAATACCCATAATTCAATCCTCACAGTTCTGTTATCGGGCGATGCCCTGCTGTAGAGATAATTCAATTTACGTGCCAACTTTTTATCTTATTGATTTACCTAATTCTGTTTGATTTTAGAACAGTAACACTCTACTCTCACCTGGTGAATATCACTAATGAATGGTGAATTTAACCATGGCCGAATTTAAAGATAATCTGCTGGGTGAAGCCAACAGCTTTATTGAAGTACTGGAGCAGGTTTCCCGCCTGGCCCCCCTTAACAAACCGGTATTGATTATCGGAGAGCGTGGCACGGGCAAAGAGCTTATCGCCAACCGATTACACTTTTTATCTTCCCGCTGGCAAGGGCCGTTTATTTCCCTCAACTGCGCGGCGCTGAATGAAAATCTTCTCGATACTGAACTCTTCGGCCATGAAGCGGGCGCATTTACCGGCGCACAAAAACGCCATCCGGGTCGCTTTGAACGCGCCGATGGCGGCACGCTGTTTCTGGACGAACTGGCGACAGCCCCGATGCTGGTGCAGGAAAAACTGCTGCGTGTGATTGAGTACGGCGAGTTGGAGCGTGTGGGCGGAAGCCAGCCTTTGCAGGTTAACGTCCGGCTGGTTTGTGCCACCAACGCCAATCTGCCGCACATGGTGGCTGAAGATAAATTTCGCGCTGACCTTCTTGACCGGCTGGCCTTTGATGTCGTGCAGTTGCCGCCGCTGCGAGAACGCCGCAGTGACATCATGCTGCTGGCGGAGCAATTTGCGATCCAGATGTGCCGCGAACTTGGGCTGCCGCTCTTTCCCGGTTTCAGCGACTATGCGAGCGAAACCCTGCTGGCGTACCACTGGCCTGGCAACATTCGTGAACTGAAAAATGTTGTGGAACGTTCTGTCTATCGGCATGGCAGCAGTGAGACGGAGCTAGACAATATCATTCTTGATCCTTTCCAGCCCACGACCCGCCTCAGCACGTTGCCAGCACCCCCAACGGATGCCCCTTTACTCCCACTGGATTTGCGCCAGTTTCAGCACCATCAGGAACAACGGTTACTCGAACAGAGTCTGAAGCAGGCGAAATTTAACCAAAAACGGGCGGCTGAACTGCTGGGTCTGACCTACCATCAATTAAGGGCATTGCTCAAAAAGCATCAAATGCGCTGACATTATCAGCACTTACCCGCAGACATTTTTACGAAGCAGGTGTAAGTGCGATACACTTTGCAGATCGAACCTAAAAACCTTAAAAATTATGCGTCTGGTTTTATCGTCCCTGTTTGCACTCGGTCTGTACAGCAGTCTGGCCTTCGCTGCGCCTGAACGAGCTGCGCTTCCTGATATTCGTGATAGCGGTTTTGTCTATTGTGTCAGCGGACAAGTAGACACCTTTAACCCGCAAAAAGCGGGCAGCGGGTTGATTGTCGATACCCTCGCGGCTCAGCTTTATGACCGTCTGCTGGATGTCGATCCTTATACTTATCGCCTGGTCCCGGAGCTTGCCGAAAGCTGGGAGGTGCTGGATAACGGCGCAACCTACCGTTTTCATCTGCGCGATGACGTTGCTTTTCAACATACGCCATGGTTTACCCCAACCCGTAAGCTTAATGCGGATGATGTCGTCTTTACCTTCCAGCGTATCTTTAATCGCAACCACCCCTGGCATAACGTCAACGGGGGCAGCTTCCCCTATTTCGATAGCCTGCAATTTGCCGACACCGTCAAAAGCGTACGCAAGCTGGATAACCGGACGGTAGAGTTCAGCCTGACACGCCCGGACGCCTCTTTCCTGTGGCATCTGGCAACACACTATGCATCCGTCATGTCTGCTGAGTATGCCGCGCAGTTGACCAAACAAGACCGCCAGGAGCTATTGGACAGACAACCTGTTGGCACAGGCCCATTCCAGATGGCCGAGTACCGTTCCGGGCAATATATTCGCCTGCAACGCCACGAACATTTCTGGCGGGGCACACCGTTGATGCCGCAAGTTGTGGTTGATCTCGGCTCCGGTGGAACGGGCCGACTCTCCAAACTGCTGACCGGCGAATGTGATGTTCTCGCCTGGCCTGCTGCAAGCCAGCTCACCATCCTGCGTGACGATCCGCGCCTGCGTCTGACATTGCGCCCTGGTATGAATATCGCTTATCTGGCGTTTAACACCGATAAGCCGCCACTGAATAACCCAGCCGTTCGTCATGCACTGGCGCTGGCGATCAATAATCAGCGTCTGATGCAGTCGATCTATTACGGCACAGCAGAAACGGCTGCATCGATTTTACCTCGCGCATCATGGGCCTATGACAGTGAAGCAAAAGTCACTGAATACAATCCGGCGAAAGCCAGAGCACAGCTCAAGGCTCTGGGTGCGGAAAATCTCACGTTACAGCTCTGGGTTCCGACCAGTTCACAGGCGTGGAACCCAAGCCCGCTGAAAACCGCTGAACTGTTGCAGGCTGATATGGCGCAGGTTGGCGTGAAAGTGATCATCGTTCCTGTTGAAGGCCGTTTCCAGGAAGCGCGTCTGATGGACATGAATCATGATTTAACTCTGGCTGGCTGGGCCACCGACAGTAATGACCCGGACAGCTTTTTCCGTCCATTGCTGAGCTGTGCAGCCATTAACTCGCAGACTAACTACGCTCACTGGTGTAATCGTGAGTTCGACGCAGTGCTGCAAAAAGCACTCTCTTCACAACAGTTGGCCTCACGTATCGATGCCTACGATGAAGCGCAGAACATTCTTGCGAAAGAATTACCCGTGTTACCGCTTGCCTCCTCTCTGCGCCTTCAGGCATATCGCTATGATATTAAAGGGCTTGTTCTGAGTCCGTTCGGCAATGCCTCCTTTGCGGGCGTTTCACGCGAAAAAGAACAAGAGGTGAAAAAACCGTGATTATTTTTACCTTGCGTCGGTTACTGCTGCTGCTGATTACGCTCTTTTTTCTGACGTTTATCGGTTTCAGCCTAAGTTATTTCACCCCACATGCCCCGCTTCAGGGCTCGTCATTGTGGGACGCATGGCTGTTTTGGTTTAATGGTGTGCTGCACTGGGATTTTGGCGTCTCCAGTATTAATGGACAGCTCATCTCCGAACAACTGAAAGAGGTTTTCCCGGCAACCATGGAATTGTGCATCCTGGCGTTTGGGTTCGCACTGATGGTCGGTATTCCCGTTGGTATGCTGGCCGGGATTTACCGCAATAAATGGCAGGATAAGTTTATCAGCGCCCTTGCCCTGCTTGGCTTCTCGATTCCTGTCTTTTGGCTGGCCCTGTTGCTGACGCTGTTCTTCTCGCTAACGCTAGGCTGGCTGCCAGTTTCTGGCCGTTTTGATCTGCTCTATACCGTAAAGACCGTGAGCGGATTCGCGATCATCGACGCCTGGCTCTCAGACTCGGTCTGGCGGCATGAGATGATCATTAGCGCACTGCGCCATATGGTGTTGCCGGTTCTGACGCTTGCCGTTGCCCCCACAACGGAAGTGATTCGGTTGATGCGAATCAGCACCATTGAGGTGTTTGATCAGAACTATGTGAAAGCTGCTGCTACGCGAGGTCTCTCTCGCCTGACAATTTTGCGCCGCCATGTGTTGCACAATGCTCTACCCCCAGTGATCCCCCGTCTTGGACTGCAATTTTCAACCATGCTGACACTGGCCATGATCACTGAGATGGTCTTTAGCTGGCCTGGACTGGGACGCTGGTTGATCAATGCCATTCGTCAGCAGGACTATGCCGCTATCTCTGCGGGTGTCATGGTCATTGGTTCGCTGGTCATTATTGTTAACGTGCTCTCCGATATTCTGGGCGCGATGGCTAACCCGCTGAAGCATAAGGAATGGTATGCCTTACGATAGCGTTTACAGCGAAAAGCGCACGCCGGGTGCGCTACGCACCGTGTGGCGTAAATTCTACGGTGACACGACAGCAATGATCGGCCTTTACGGCTGTGCCGGGCTGGTATTGCTGTGCGTCTTCGGTTCATGGTTTGCACCTTACGGTCTGGATCAGCAGTTCCTTGGCTATCAGTTACTGCCGCCATCCTGGTCCCGCTACGGCGAGGTCTCTTTCTTCTTAGGCACAGACGATCTCGGACGTGATGTGCTGAGCCGCCTGCTGAGCGGTGCTGCGCCTACGGTAGGCGGGGCATTTGTGGTGACGTTAGCGGCCACAATTTGCGGACTGGCACTGGGCATCTTTGCCGGTTCGACTCGTGGCCTGCGTTCGGCGGTGCTGAACCATATTCTGGATACGTTGCTTTCAATCCCGTCTCTGCTGCTGGCCATCATTGTCGTGGCGTTTGCCGGGCCACATCTTTCCCACGCCATGTTCGCCGTCTGGCTGGCAATTCTGCCCCGTATGGTTCGTTCGGTTTACAGCATGGTGCATGATGAACTTGAGAAAGAGTATGTTGTTGCCGCCCGACTGGACGGCGCGACGACGATGAATATTCTGTGGTTTGCCGTACTGCCTAATATCGCCTCTGGTCTGGTGACAGAAATTACACGCGCCCTCTCAATGGCGATTCTGGACATTGCCGCACTTGGTTTTCTTGATCTTGGTGCTCAACTTCCGTCTCCGGAATGGGGTGCAATGCTCGGCGATGCACTGGAACTGATTTATGTCGCCCCCTGGACGGTCATGTTGCCCGGGGCCGCCATTATGGTCAGCGTGTTGTTGGTCAACCTGCTTGGCGACGGAATTCGCCGGGCGATTAATGCGGGGGTGGAATAATGCCGTTACTCGATATCCGCAATCTGACCATCGAATTCAAAACCAGTGAAGGCTGGGTTAAGGCTGTTGACCGGATCAGTATCACGCTTGCAGAGGGTGAGATTCGCGGTCTGGTCGGTGAATCAGGATCAGGAAAGAGTCTGATCGCCAAAGCCATTTGCGGGGTGGCGAAAGATAACTGGCGCGTGACGGCAGATCGTATGCGCTTTGATGACATTGACCTGCAACGCCTCTCCCCGCGCGAACGCCGCAAGCTGGTGGGACACAATGTCTCCATGATCTTTCAGGAGCCGCAATCCTGTCTCGACCCGTCAGAGCGGGTGGGGAAACAGCTGATGCAAAATATCCCCGGCTGGACATATAAGGGGCGTTGGTGGCAGCGTTTTGGCTGGCGTAAGCGTCGGGCAATTGAGCTATTGCACCGTGTCGGGATTAAAGATCACAAAGATGCAATGCGTAGCTTCCCGTATGAACTGACCGACGGTGAATGTCAGAAAGTGATGATTGCCATTGCGCTGGCTAACCAGCCACGTTTGCTGATTGCCGATGAGCCAACAAACGCGATGGAGCCGACCACTCAGGCGCAGATTTTCCGACTGTTGACTCGTCTGAATCAAAATAACAACACCACCATTTTGCTGATCAGTCATGACCTCCAGATGTTGAGCAAATGGGCTGACAAGATTGATGTCATGTACTGCGGGCAGACGGTAGAAACGGCCATCAGTGAAGAGCTGGTCACTACGCCACATCACCCATATACCCAGGCATTGATCCGCGCGATTCCTGATTTTGGTAGTGCAATGCCGCACAAAAGTCGTCTTAATACCTTACCTGGCGCAATCCCATTGTTAGAGTCACTACCGATTGGTTGCCGCCTGGGGCCACGTTGCCCCTATGCCCAGCGCAAGTGTATTGAAACACCGCGGTTAATGGGGGCCAAAAATCATCTTTATGCCTGCCACTTCCCGCTGAACATGGAGAGAGAGTGAAATGGTCGAAACGTTGCTGGAAGTGCGTAATCTGCGTAAGACCTTTCGCTACCGTACCGGTTTGTTCCATCGTCAGACGGTTGAAGCCGTGAAGCCGCTGAGCTTTACCCTGCGTGAAAAACAGACGCTGGCGATAATTGGCGAGAACGGCTCCGGAAAATCTACGCTGGCGAAAATGCTCGCGGGCATGGTAGAGCCTTCTGGTGGGGAAGTCCTGATTGACGATCATCCCCTGACATTTGGTGATTACTCCTTCCGAAGCCAGCGCATTCGAATGATCTTTCAGGATCCCTCGACGTCGCTTAACCCTCGCCAGCGCATTTCACAGATTCTGGATTTTCCATTGCGCCTGAATACCGAACTGGAGCCCGAAGAGCGCCGTAAACGGGTCATCGAAACGCTTCGTTTGGTCGGGTTACTGCCGGATCACGTCAGTTACTATCCGCATATGCTGGCGCCAGGGCAAAAGCAGCGTCTGGGACTGGCCCGCGCGCTTATCCTGAGGCCGAAAGTGATTATTGCTGATGAAGCCCTGGCCTCACTGGATATGTCGATGCGTTCGCAGTTAATTAACCTGATGCTGGAATTACAGGAAAAACAGGGTATCTCTTATATCTATGTGACCCAGCATTTAGGCATGATGAAACATATCAGCGATCAGGTGCTGGTCATGCATCAGGGTGAGGTGGTTGAACGCGGAAGCACTGCCGATGTAATGGCCTCTCCGCTTCATGAACTGACAAAGCGCCTGATTGCCGGGCATTTCGGTGAAGCATTAACCGCCGATGCGTGGCGAAAAGACCGATAACTACGCCGCCTAAAAGTGGTCGGATTAACTATGCACGCGACACGTGATATTATCGCCGCGTTTTAACGACGATTGTCCCAACGAGATGACGATCGCCACAACAATGAATATAAGGATTAAAGCTATGGGTTTTCTTTCCGGTAAGCGCATTCTGGTGACCGGCGTTGCCAGCAAACTGTCCATCGCATACGGCATCGCACAGGCTATGCATCGCGAAGGCGCTGAGCTGGCGTTCACCTACCAGAACGACAAGCTGAAAGGCCGTGTTGAAGAGTTTGCCGCGCAGCTGGGTTCCAGCATTGTTCTGGAATGTGATGTTGCTAAAGACGAAAGCATCGATACCATGTTTGCCGAACTGGCAAACGTATGGCCAAAATTTGATGGTTTCGTACACTCCATCGGCTTCGCTCCTGGCGACCAGCTGGACGGTGACTACGTGAACGCGGTAACCCGTGAAGGCTTTAAAATCGCTCACGATATTAGCTCCTACAGCTTCGTTGCGATGGCAAAATCATGCCGTACCATGCTGAACCCAGGTTCTGCACTGCTGACCTTGTCCTACCTGGGTGCAGAACGTGCCATTCCTAACTACAACGTTATGGGGCTGGCAAAAGCCTCACTGGAAGCAAACGTGCGCTATATGGCGAACGCGATGGGTCCTGAAGGCGTACGTGTTAACGGTATCTCTGCTGGCCCAATCCGTACTCTGGCGGCATCTGGTATCAAAGATTTCCGTAAAATGCTGGCGCACTGCGAAGCGGTTACCCCGATTCGTCGTACTGTTACCATTGAAGATGTGGGTAACTCCGCAGCATTCCTGTGCTCTGACCTTTCCGCGGGTATCTCCGGCGAAGTGGTTCACGTTGACGGCGGTTTCAACATCGCAGCAATGAACGAGCTGGAAATTAAATAAGTTGTCACTCTCTTCCCTTTTCGGGAAGAGAGTTTTCTCCTCTGTGCAATCTCTTCGTTATTCCGTTCTGCTATTTGTTATCACCTAACAATATTTTTCCCATCACTCGCCTTACGCCAGGATATTGATCGCCATTTGAGATCAAGGAACGCCCATGGAACAGCGCCGTTTTTCCGGCAAAGGCCACTGGTATCATGAAACCCAGTCGAACCATTCACAGGTAGATGTTCTGCCTTTAGTGCCTGAAGCCGCTAACGTCGACGATCGTTTTTTGCTCGATTTAGCCTTACCCAATGAGATTGTTGCCTCCTGTGAGCGCTGGCTTACCCCTGCCAGAGCCTTGTGCCAGCTTCTGTTTCCGCCTCAGGTTTCGGTAAACCGCCTGCATACGTTAAGCGCCTATGACCGATTAAGCACCGCGCTAACCGTTGCCCAAGCGTGCGGCGTTCAGCGGCTTTGTAACCATTATGCCGCCCTGCTCGCCCCGCTCCCTGGACCAGACTCCTCACGAGAAAGCAACCGTCGCCTCGCCCAAATCACGCAATATGCCCGCCAGCTTGCCAGCTCACCCGATGTGATTGACAAGAAAGCGCAACAACAACTGGATGAAGTCGGCCTGACCACTGACGACATAGTGCTGATCAATCAGATTATCGGCTTTATTGGTTTTCAGGCCCGAGTGGTAGCCGTTTTTCAGGCTCTGCTGGGCTATCCTGTACGTTGGTTGCCAGGACACCATATACCACCTCATGCGCTGATCGGTGATACCCATCGCCAACTGACCTCCTGGGAATCTATCCTGCCGGTAGTCGAGTTGCGCTATGCCAGTGCACAACAGCTTGAATCCCTCGCCCGCTGGCAAAACGAGCCTGAGTTGCAAGTGCTGGTTCCAGTCCTCTGCCATGAATCCAGGCTCCTGGATCTGACAGGCTTGATCCTGACGGGCGGTATTCAGCCCACGGAACAGGGCTCTGTTGACCACAGTGCGCTGCCTGGTGCGATCAACCTGCTGACATGCTCTCCCGATCGGTTCAGCGCCGCACAATTCACGCCGCTCACCGATGATGGATTATCTCCGGTTCAGGTTATTAACCTGCTGACATGGAGTGCTTTTTGCGGGTGGCTCGATCGTCTCAGGGTCGCCCTTGGCAAAGGGGAATAACCGTACTTATTACCTAAAGAGCGCTTGCTGTAGCAGTGAGAATCGCGTAAAACTGTGAGCCGCTCAATGGCTACGAAAATAGAACACTATGCTTCAGGACAACCCGCTGCTAGCGCAGCTAAAACAGCAATTGCATTCCCAGACGCCGCGTGCAGAAGGGGTCGTAAAAGCCACGGAAAAAGGCTTTGGCTTCCTCGAAGTTGATGCGCAGAAAAGTTACTTCATCCCACCCCCACAGATGAAGAAAGTGATGCATGGTGACCGCATCACGGCTGTTATTCATACCGAAAAGGACCGTGAGTCCGCCGAGCCGGAAGAACTGATCGAACCTTTCCTGACCCGTTTTGTCGGCAAGGTGCATAAAAAAGATGACCGTCTTTCTATTGTTCCGGACCACCCGCTGTTGAAAGATGCCATTCCTTGCCGCGCTGCGCGTGGTGTTGATTATGATTTTAAAGAAGGTGACTGGGCCGTTGCAGAAATGCGCCGTCATCCTCTGAAAGGCGATCGCGGTTTCTACGCAGAGCTCACTCAATTCATCACCTTCGGCGACGACCATTTCGTCCCTTGGTGGGTGACGCTGGCACGCCACAACCTTGAAAAAGAAGCACCAGACGGCGTTGCGACCGAAATGTTAGACGAAGGTTTGGCTCGTCGTGACCTGACTGCTCTGGATTTTGTCACGATCGACAGCGCCAGCACCGAAGATATGGATGATGCTTTGTTTGCTGAAGAAGCGGCAGATGGCAAATTGCATCTGACCGTTGCGATTGCAGACCCAACAGCGTGGATTGCAGAAGGGAGTAAGCTGGACAATGCTGCAAAAGTGCGTGCATTTACCAACTATCTCCCGGGCTTTAATATCCCAATGCTGCCCCGCGAACTGTCTGACGATCTGTGCTCACTGCGCGCCAACGAAATCCGTCCTGTACTTGCCTGCCGCATGACCATTGCCGCAGACGGAACGATCGAAGACGATATCGAATTCTTTGCCGCTACGATCGAGTCGAAAGCAAAACTGGCGTACGACGATGTTTCTGACTGGCTGGAAAACACCGGTAGCTGGAAACCTGCAAGCGACGCTATTGCGGCACAAATTCATCTGCTGCAACGCATCTGCCTGAACCGTGGTGAATGGCGCAAAACACATGCTCTGGTGTTTAAGGACCGTCCGGATTATCGCTTTGTATTAGGCGAAAAAGGCGAAGTGCTGGATATCGTCGCTGAACCGCGCCGTATTGCGAATCGCATCGTTGAAGAAGCCATGATTTCTGCCAACATTTGCGCCGCACGTGTATTGCGCGACAAACTCGGTTTCGGCATTTATAACGTGCATACCGGCTTTGATCCGGCTAACACTGAAGCGTTGGCGGCTCTGTTAAAAACGCATAATGTGCATGTTGACCCAGCCGAAGTACTGACACTGAACGGTTTCTGCACATTGCGACGTGAGCTGGATGCACAGCCTTCTGGTTTCCTGGATAGCCGCATTCGTCGCTTCCAGTCCTTTGCTGAGATCAGCACCGAACCGGGCCCACATTTCGGTCTTGGACTGGAAGCGTATGCGACCTGGACCTCCCCTATTCGTAAATATGGCGACATGGTTAACCACCGTTTGCTAAAAGCGATTATCAAAGGTGAGTCCATTGAACGTCCGCAGGAAGACACAACTCTGCAAATGGCCGAACGTCGACGCCTGAACCGCATGGCTGAACGTGATGTAGGTGACTGGCTTTACGCTCGTTTCCTGAATGACAAAACGGGTACTGACTTCCGTTTCGCGGCTGAAATTATCGATATCAGCCGCGGTGGTATGCGTGTTCGTCTTGTTGACAACGGTGCTGTTGCCTTTATCCCTGCGCCATTCCTGCACGCTGTGCGTGATGAACTCACCTGCAGCCAGGAAACAGGCACTGTACAAATTAAAGGTGAAACAGTTTACAAAGTCACTGACGTGATTGATGTAAATATCGCCGAAGTACGCATGGAAACCCGTAGCATTATCGCGCGCCCTGTCGCCTGATAACCTGTTAAAATGTCGGTTGTTTCACCTTAGGGCAGCCGACATTTTTAACTTTTATAGCACCCTCGCAAATTCATCATTTTTTCTTACTATTTTCCGCCGCAATACACCCAAACCCGCCAGAATTATCTACAGTAAAAGAGAGCCGTCATATTCGGTTACGTGAATTTTTATCCGGTAAGTATCCTTTTTGTCTCAACTCGTTTTAATATAATAAAACTGGTAAAAAACAATAAGTTCACTTCGGTTTTGCCGCTGCTTTATTACGGAAAAGTCGACTGCAAATGAATAATTTTCGCGCTAATGAGCAGCCGCAGGAGAAAACATGATGGACGATCTGGAGCAAAATTTGCTGTTTCGTTACATGGGTACGCACAGTCCCTGGTGGCGACTGGCAGCTGACAGTAATGCTCTGCACCTGTCCACCAGCGAAAGCGCCGATGTTATTCAGGTGATCGCACTGAGTGAAGAACAAGCAGACCGCGTTCGGCAACTCACGGTGATTACCTCCAGTATCACAATGACGCTCTCACTGTATGGTGCTGATGTCCCGGTGCATTTGGTCGGACGGAAGATCAATAAAAAAGAGTGGGCGGGTACGGCTTCGGCCTGGAACGACACGCCATCCGTTGCACGCGATCTGGTTCAGGGACTTTCTTTCGCTGAACAAGTCGTTTCTGAAGCTAACTCTGTCATCGTTATTCTCGATCAACACGGCAATATTCAACGCTTCAACCGATTGAGCGAAGAGTATACCGGTCTGAAAGAACAAGAAGTGATTGGACAGAATGTGTTTAAGCTGTTTATGAGCCGGAGTGAAGCCGCCGCGTCAAAACGCAATATTACGGGTTTTTTTCGCAATGGCAGCTCTTACGAAGTCGAACGTTGGATCAAAACGCGCAAAGGACAACGGCTGTTTCTGTTCAGAAATAAATTTGTTCACAGCGGCAGCGGAAAAAACGAAATTTTCCTTATCTGCTCAGGGACAGACATTACGGAAGAACGGCGTGCCCAGGAGCGTCTGCGCGTACTGGCCAATACCGACACCATTACCGGGTTACCCAACCGAAATGCAATCCATGAATTGATCAGCAATGCTATCGACTCGCGTGGTGAGGCACAGGTCGGTGTCGTTTATCTCGATCTGGATAACTTTAAAAAAGTGAACGATGCCTACGGGCATATGTTTGGCGATCAGCTACTGCAGGCCGTTGCGTTGGCGATTCTTAGCTGTCTGGATGAAGGCCAAATTCTGGCCCGCCTTGGCGGGGATGAATTTATCGTGCTGGCCGCAGACACCTCCCAGAGTACGCTTGAAGCGATGGCCTCGCGCATTCTGACACGACTGCGCCAACCCTTCCGTATTGGTCTGATAGAGATTTATACCGGTTGCTCTTTGGGTATTGCTCTTGCCCCACAACACGGTAATGACCGTGAAAGTGTGATCCGCAATGCAGATACTGCAATGTATACGGCTAAAGAAGGAGGCCGTGGAAAGTTTTGTGTCTTCTCACCAGAGATGAATCAGCGTGTTTTTGAATACCTCTGGCTGGACACTAATCTGCGTAAAGCGCTGGATAACGATCAACTCCTGATTCACTACCAGCCCAAAATGACATGGCGGGGTGAAGTAAGAAGTATAGAGGCGTTGGTCCGTTGGCAGTCACCTGAGCGTGGCTTGATTCCTCCGCTTGAGTTTATTTCCTATGCCGAGGAGTCAGGGTTGATTGTCCCACTTGGGCGATGGGTTATGCTTGATGTGGTTCGCCAGGTCGCGAAATGGCGTGACAAGGGGATTAACTTGCGTGTGGCGGTTAACGTTTCAGCACGTCAGTTAGCGGATCAGACCATTTTTAGCGATTTAAAACAGGCATTGAAGGATTTGAATTTTGAATATTGCCCTGTCGATGTTGAGCTGACTGAAAGTTGCCTGATAGAAAACGAAGAGCTGGCGCTCTCGGTGATACAGCAGTTTAGCCAGTTAGGCGCTCAAATCCATCTGGATGATTTTGGCACAGGTTATTCTTCGCTATCCCAGTTAGCCCGCTTCCCGATCGATGCCATTAAACTAGACCAGTCATTTGTCCGGGATATTCATAAGCAGTCGATATCGCAATCTTTAGTTCGCGCTATTGTGGCCGTCGCACAGGCACTGAATTTGCAGGTCATTGCAGAAGGTGTCGAGAGTGCAAAAGAAGACGCCTTTCTGACAAAGAATGGCGTCAACGAGCGGCAGGGATTTCTCTTTGCTAAACCGATGCCCGCAGCCGCATTCGAGCGATGGTTAAAGCGCTATCAATCACGAAAAATGCGCTAGCTGGCTTTGCGCAGTCCCGCAGCCTGGTGGCGATTTTGTAGCATGACCAGGCGCTCCATATAGGCGATATCTTTTGGCTCTAAGCAAAACGCCGCATCAACCCAATCCTCCGTGATATCCATCAACTCACTGCGAGGAAGTTGCAAAACCCGCGTACGAGCGCGAAGCATTGCCCTTACGCCGTTCATCTTCGGTTGCAGAGTGTCTATGAAGGTACGTACCGCGACATAGCTTTGCCCCGGCTCGAACAACACATCCACCAGACCATGTTGCTCATACCATTCCGCCGTGTGTGACTCCCCTTTGTAGATAAGCTCCTCAGCCATCTTCATCCCTGACCTGCGAGCCACAAGTGAGTACCCCCCCATTCCAGGAAACAAGTTAAAAGCAATTTCCGGGAATCCCAGGCGGGAATCTCGTTGAGCAAGAACAAAATGATGCGCCAGTGCAGCTTCAAACCCGCCACCTAGCGCACTCCCTTCAACCATGGCTAATGAAATAGCACCGGTATCAAACCCCCGCGATGCGGCATGTACGCAGTCAACGCAGGCCCTCGCATAAGCGCGTAGTGCTTCCCTCCGGCCGTTTTGAATGCACTCTACGAAGAACTGCAAATCCCCTCCAGCATTGTACATATCGGGCACAAGCGAACCGGTTACCCAAAAATCAACAGTAAAACCCGATTGTCGTACCAGCCAGGATAAGTTCATGATCTCTTCAATCAATGCGTGGTTAAAGCAAGGCCTTGGCTGGGCCCGTAACATCATCCAGACAGTTCGGCGCTCCTCCTCGTAGTAACCCGCGAGTTGAGTGAAACGTTCAGTATCGGTAAACAATGTGCAGGTAGCTTGGTTGATAACTGTCATAGTCTAATTCCTCATATAAAAAAGCGCCTTGCGCGCAGAATTAGACTAATCCACACATATAGATCACTGCATGAGGGTAGATAAATTTATCACTTTCATTTATGTGATTTCGTAAGTGTATTTTTTCCCTTCTCTTTTGAGACCATTTTCTGCATCATTGAAAATATTAACTTTTCGCTCCAGGAGTGAGATTATGTCTTCTATTGATGCACTAACCGTGGCACAACGTATTGATACCGTGCTAGATATACTGGTTGCTGGCGATTACCACTCTGCGATTCGTAATCTTGAGATTTTGAAATCCGAGTTATTGGCCCAGAATAACGGCGCAGATAGCACGCCCGATAGCGCTCAACCTAAAGCCCCCTGGGAAGTGTGAGCACGACGTTTCCGATCTCGTTTAGCTTTTTTTAAATGGATGCTATGAATTCCCGACAACAAATTATTCTGCAAATGGTTATCGATCAGGGACGTGTGAGCGTGGTCGATCTTGCTAAAACGACGGGCGTGTCTGAAGTGACTATCCGTCAGGATCTTAATCTTCTGGAAAAGCAGAGTTACCTGCGCCGTGCGCATGGTTACGCTGTACCGCTTGACAGCGAAGACGTTGAAACACGGATGATGAACAACTATTCACTGAAACGGGAACTTGCTGAATTTGCCGCGTCTTTAGTGAATAACGGTGAGACGGTATTTATCGAGAATGGCAGCAGCAACGCCCTGCTGGCTCGCACACTCGCTGAACAAAAAGACATTACTATCATTACTGTCAGTAGCTATATCGCGCATCTGCTTAAAGAAACTCGCTGTGAAGTGATTTTGCTCGGGGGAATTTATCAGAAGAAAAGCGAGAGTATGGTTGGCCCTCTGACCCGCCAGTATGTTCAGCAGGTGCATTTCAGTAAGGCATTTATAGGCATCGATGGCTGGCAGGCAGATACCGGATTCACAGGCCGGGATATGATGCGTTCAGATGTGGTGAATGCGGTGCTGGAAAAAGAGTGCGAAGCCATTATCCTCACCGACAGTTCAAAGTTTGGCGTGGTACATCCTTACATGATGGGACCAATATCCCGCTTCAGTCGGGTAATTACTGATGAACGCTTGAGCGCGGAGCATCGCGAAGCGCTGCAACACGCTGGGCTCTTAGTCGATATTGTTAAAAATCCCACCTAACTCACTCTCTACGCCCGACTCCCGGGCGTCCCTTCTCTGAGAGAATTCCGAGCCTTCCTTTAAGAGTTTTTACCTGTTTAACTCGCCCTAAACTCGTAAAATTAATGTTAGCGATATAACAGGAAGTGACTATCACCTGCGTGATTATGTAACACCTGCGCAACCAGCTTTCACGGGAAACGGAATTTAAGTATTCGTTTTGTCTATACTTAAACCTATCTCTTTCCGTGAATCGTTAATTCAGGAGAAAGTATTATGTCTTTAACCAGCAAAAAATTAGCCGCTACTGTTCTGGCCGTCACTTTGGCAATGTCTTTGAGTGCATGTTCTCACTGGTCTAAGCGTGACCGTAACACCGCAATAGGTGCAGGTGCTGGTGCTCTCGGTGGCGCAGTGTTAACGGATGGCAGTACGCTCGGTACATTAGGTGGTGCTGCCGTTGGTGGTATTATTGGTCACCAGGTAGGTAAATAATAAGTATCACGGCCTCCGCCGATATAACGATAATGATGAGTACATTCCAGGTCTGACTTACGCACCAAAGAAAAGAGCCACGGCATTCACCGTGGCTCATTTATTTTATCCACCGGCCAGTTTGACTTTCATTCCTTTGGCTTCAAGTAACGATTTAATTACGTCGCGTTTATCGCCCTGAATTTCGATAATGCCATCTTTCACTGCGCCTCCGCAGCCGCATTTCTTTTTCAGCTCAGCCGCGAGTTTTGACAATTCGGCATCATCCAGATCAAGACCCGTCACGAGGCAAACGCCTTTACCCTTTCGACCGCTGGTCTGACGCTGAATGCGAACTATGCCATCGCCTTTTGGACGTTCAGCCGCCGCTTTAGGCTCATCGATGCGTCCGAGGTCAGTGGAGTAGACCAGGCGACTAGTAGAGTCACTCATTACGCCCCCTTTTTCAGTGATGCGTTAATGGCTTTAAGGGTCTGGGCTGGGTTCGCAGATTGTGTAACCGGACGCCCGATGACCATGTAGTCAACACCAGCAATCATCGCCTGCTCCGGCGTCATGATACGTCGCTGGTCGCCAACGTCACTTCCCGCCGGGCGAATACCCGGCGTAACAAGCTTGAACGTCTGCCCCAGACTGGTTTTGAAGCGTACCGCCTCCTGAGCTGAACAGACGACCCCGTCGAGACCACAATTTTGAGTGAGACGAGCAAGACGCTCCGCATGGTCTGCCGGTGATGATGTCACACCAAGATCGCGCAGATCGCTCTCATCCATACTGGTTAATACGGTCACCGCAATGAGTAAAGGCGCATCTTTGCCAAATGGTACAAGCGCTTCGCGCGCCGCAGTCATCATGCGCGCCCCGCCAGAGGCATGAACATTCACCATCCACACCCCTAACTCAGCCGCAGCCGCAACTGCATGGGCAGTGGTATTCGGGATATCGTGGAATTTCAGATCGAGAAAAATCTCAAAACCGCGCTGTTGCAGGTCACGCACTATTTGAGGTCCAAACAGCGTGAACATCTCTTTGCCGACTTTAAGGCGGCAGTCTTGCGGATCGATACCATCGACAAAGGCAAGTGCGTTGTCGCGGTTATTATAATCGAGTGCGACAACAACCGGTGAATCGGTAACTACGCGGGAAGTGGAGGAAGCAACAAACGTCATGACCAGCCCTTTTCGTCTATGGGCGCTCAGCGGCGCGGAACAGATAAACGGCGAGCATTCTACCTGCCAGCGTTCAAAATTGACAGAATCGATTTCCTTTCCTGCGAGGCTGCTTGCCGCACGGTGCTGACTGAATTCATGATCTTTATTAGTATGTTGTAACTAAAATACTGTGTTTTAAAAAATCACTGGCCATCAAGGCCGCGAATCGGCTTGATTGTGGACCATGCACGGCACGAAGGACAGTGCCAGTACAGCGTATAGGCGGTAAAACCACATTTCTGGCAGCGGTAGCGCGGTTTACTGCGTACCTGTTCACCTACCATGTCGCGCAGCACCATCAGGCTCTCTTTGGCGCGCCCTTCTTCTGCATCGTTCAGATGGTAGTCCATCAACTTGTGGAACACTCGCATCGTCGGATGACGCTGTAGCTGCCGCGTAATATAGACCTGCGCGGTATCACTCCCCTCATGCTGTTCAACAATGTCAGACAGCATGAGCTCGGCGGTTGCTCCGGTATTTTCCTCTACACAACGGCGCAAGAAGGCGACCCATTCATCCTGTTTATCAAGCTGCTGATAACAGGTTTGCAGCATTTCAAGCGTTTCGCTGACGAGTTCTTTATCCTGATCGATAACCCGCAGCAGGCTCTCTACCGCTTTGGAAAACTCGCCTTTTGCCATAAACACTCGCCCCATCATAATGGAGACGCGAGCGCTATTACGGTCTGCAGCAGCACCTTTTTTCAGCAATGTCATGGCCTTGTCCATATCATCGCTGCCCATTTGTTGCAGAGCCAGCTCACAATAGAAATGCGCAATCTCGACGCGTTGCTTGTCTTTCCCGAGCTTAACCAGACGTTCTGCTGTATCAATAGCTTTCTGCCAGTCGCTGGTTGCCTGATAGATCTGCAGCAATTGTTGCAGAGCACTGATACGAAAATCCGTTTCATCAACCAGTTGCGCAAACATGTCTTCGGCACGGTCGTACAACCCTGCCGCCATGTAGTCTCGCCCAAGTTGCTGAACGGCCAGCAAACGTTGATCGTACGTCAACGACGCGCTTTCCATGAGGGTCTGGTGGATGCGGATGGCACGGTCAACCTCACCGCGCGAGCGGAACAGGTTTCCCAGGGTGAGATGCGCTTCAACGGTTCCGGTGTCCTCTTTAAGCATGTCGAGGAACAGGTCTACCGCTTTGTCCTGTTGGTTGCTCAGGAGGAAGTTAACCCCCGCAACGTAGTCACGGGAAAGTCGGTTGGCTTCATCCTGTTTTGTTTGTTGCGCACTTCTGCGGCCCATATACCAGCCATAGGCTGCGGCTACAGGCAAAAGCAGAAACAACAACTCCAGCATATTCGATTATTCCTTGACTACCGGCACACCAGAACTCTCCGGGATGTCAGTCGCGGGCGCAATTTGATGTTCAAGTCGTTTAATTTTACGATCGGCACGCGCAAGCGAAACACGAACTTTAAGCCAGAATAACCCACAAACCAGCCAGCCGATGACAAAACCCGCCGCGAACAAGACCGCAAGCAGGCTTGAAACCCGATACTCGCCTTGTGCCAGCAAATAATTAAACGTCACCTGCTGATCGTTTTGCGCACCCAATGTGACAGAAATGACAAAAATCGCCAACACCAGTAAGAAAATGAGTAAATATTTCACATTACTTCCCGTTATGTGGATTAAGCGAATAAAGTCTGTTCAACTCACCGCAATCAGCCTTATAAACTACCATTTTAGCGACGGACGCGAAACGGAAAAAGTAGCACGCCAGCTATGGATTTATGGGCGAAACATCGAAATTCAACCGTCACACACCGTGTTGTTCTCTTTCCGCGATTTCTTTCTGCTCTTCTGATGGCGGCGTGAGTGGCCCGCAAATCCTTTGTGCAATCCAGGTGGCAACTGTTACCAGCACCCAGGAGATCAACGTAGCCACGACTAAATCACGTGGCCAGTGCATGCCCAACAACATACGGCTTCCCATCACACCGGTTGCCCAGACTAGCAGTACTGTAATCGTTACGGCGCGACGACGCGGCCAAAGCAACCCTACTCCCAGTAACGCCCAGCTTGCCGCAAACATGGTGTGACCTGACGGAAACGCGAATCCGGTCTCTTTTTGCCAGTGTTTACGTAGAAATTTTGGAATATCGTGTTGTTCCGCAAGTTGCTCTTTCACCAGAACGCCACGGTCTTTACGCTTTAAATTGTAGAACTCATCTACTGAAATATGATGCGTTTTTTCCAGCCATACGACGAATGGTCGGGGTTCTTGTACATGATCTTTCACCCAGGATTTAATCCCCTGGCCGACCAGGATAGCACCGCCGAGGATCGCAAAGAGCATTAATGCGGGACGTAAACGAAAACGCAAGCACCATAAGAACCAGGCGCACAAAAGAACATGCGTAATAATCCCCCAGGGTTGAGTGACCGTTTCTGTAATCCAGTACAGCATTTTCAGCCATGTGGCATTCTGCCCTGGTTGCCAAAGCCAGCCAGAGAGCCACACGACCAAAGGCATAATGAGCAACAAAGCAGCGCCTGCTGCCGTACGAAGGGCAATTGAAAGCATGTTTTTTCCTTGTTTGCTAAGCATCGCAATCATAACTGATTTTCCCTGACGCAGGAAAATGTCGGATTGTGCGTTTAACGTTCATATAGCATGGCGGTGATTAGGCGAACGTGCTGAGCTTGTGGCAAAATGAACAAATACAGAAAGCCAAACAGGCGAAAGACACGGAACGTGTCAGCATAATCTGGAGAATCACATGCAGCTTAAACGTGTGGCAGAAGCCAAACTGCCAACCCCATGGGGCGATTTCCTGATGGTGGGATTTGAAGAACTGGCAACCGGGCAGGATCATGTCGCCTTAGTGTTTGGCGATATCACCGGGCAAACATCCGTACTGTCTCGCGTCCATTCTGAGTGCCTGACCGGAGACGCCCTGTTCAGCCTCCGTTGTGATTGCGGTTTTCAGTTGGAAGCGGCGCTTTCCCATATTGCGGAAGAAGGCCGTGGTGTACTGCTCTATCACCGACAGGAAGGCCGTAACATTGGCCTGCTGAATAAAATTCGCGCCTATGCACTCCAGGACCAGGGCTACGATACGGTCGAAGCGAACCATCAACTCGGTTTTGCTGCGGATGAACGTGACTTCACTCTGTGCGCGGACATGTTCAAGCTGCTGGGTGTCGATGAAGTACGTCTGCTGACGAACAACCCGCGTAAAGTGGAGATCCTGACGGAAGCCGGGATCAATATCGTCGAACGCGTCCCCCTGATTGTGGGGCGTAACCCTAAAAATGCGCACTACCTCGACACGAAAGCCGCGAAAATGGGCCATCTGCTCAACGAGTAATGGTATGTTATGCCCGGCAACGCCATTGCGCGCCGGGCACATCTCATCAATCCAGCATCTTGCGAATCATGTAATGCAAAATGCCGTCGTTCTGGTAGTACGTCAGTTCCGTTGATGTATCAATGCGACAGCGACATTCCAGTATTTCCGTTTTCCCGTCAGCACGCGTTAATTTCACCGGCACAGTTTTGCCTGGTTGCAACGTTTGCAGACCACTGATATCTATCAGCTCCTCCCCGTTCAGCCCCAGTGTTTTACGCGTGACGCCTTGCGGAAACTCCAGCGGCAAAATCCCCATACCAATCAAGTTCGAACGGTGAATACGTTCAAACGATTCAGCAATCACCACGCGCACGCCAAGAAGCCGTGGCCCTTTGGCTGCCCAGTCGCGACTGGAACCCGATCCGTACTCTTTCCCGGCAATTACCGCCAGGGGTGTACCTTCCTGTTGATAGCTTACGGCCGCGTCATAGATAGACACCACATCCTTGCCTGGCAGAAAACGGGTCATGCCGCCTTCTATTCCTGGAACCATTTCATTACGGATACGGATATTGGCAAAAGTACCACGCATCATCACTTCATGGTTCCCACGGCGTGAACCGTAGGAGTTAAAATCACGTCTCTCCACACCGCGCCCCTGCAGATAACGTCCCGCCGGGCTGTCGGCCTTAATACTCCCAGCGGGAGAAATATGGTCTGTGGTCACCGAATCCCCCAGCATGGCCAGAATCCTCGCGCTGCGGATATCTTCCAGCGGTTTTGGCTGCGCCTGCATGTCGTCAAAGAACGGTGAAAGCCGAATATAGGTTGAATCATCCTGCCAGCCATAGGTGTCGGACCCCACAACATCGATCGCTTTCCATTCTGGAGTCCCTTCAAACACTTCGGCATACTCTTTGTGGAACATCTCGGTAGATACCTTCTCAACAGCGCGTGCAATTTCATGCGATGAGGGCCAGATATCTTTGAGATATACAGGATCGTTATTTCGGTCATACCCAATGGGGTCTGAAACCAGGTTGATGTTCATGTTCCCGGCCAGCGCGTAAGCCACCACCAGTGGCGGCGAGGCCAGCCAGTTAGTTTTCACCAGCGGGTGAATACGCCCTTCAAAATTTCGGTTACCTGACAAAACAGCGCCAACCGTCAGATCGCCCTGTTTAATGGCCAGCTCGATAGGCTCCGGTAACGGCCCTGAATTGCCAATGCAGGTTGTGCAGCCATAACCCACCAGGTTAAACCCCAGCGCATCCAGAAACGGCGTAAGTTTCGCCCGAGCAAGGTAATCGGAAACGACTTTCGACCCTGGCGCAAGCGATGCTTTTACCCACGGTTGGGGCTTAAGCCCTTTTTCCACCGCCTTTTTCGCCAGCAATCCTGCCGCCATTAGCACACCAGGATTCGAGGTGTTGGTGCATGAGGTGATCGCCGCAATAACAACCGCGCCATCAGGCAACTGATACTGATGCCCGTTCATAACATAATCGACAGGGCGATGATCTTTTTTCGAAGCATTAAGCTCCAGTTCATTACTGGCCGCAAATGCCTTAGGTACATTGTTCAGCGCAACGCGATCCTGCGGACGTTTTGGTCCCGCAAGGCTTGGCTCTACGCTTCCCATATCCAGCTCCAGCGTACTGGTAAAGACAGGTTCGTCGCCCGGATTACGCCACATGCCCTGCGCTTTGGTGTAGGTTTCAACCAACGCTACCTGCTCCTCACTACGCCCACTAAGACGCAAATACTCAAGCGTTGCATTATCTACCGGGAAAAAGCCGCAGGTCGCACCATATTCTGGCGACATATTGGCGATCGTCGCGCGATCAGCTAATGGCAGCGAATCAAGACCGTCCCCATAAAATTCGACAAACTTGCCCACCACACCATGCTTACGCAGCATCTGGGTTACCGTCAGTACCAGATCAGTAGCCGTAATACCTTCCGGCAGTTTTCCTTTGAGTTTGAAACCGACGACGTCCGGAATGAGCATCGACACCGGTTGGCCAAGCATGGCGGCTTCAGCCTCAATGCCGCCTACTCCCCACCCCAATACGCCCAGACCATTGATCATCGTGGTGTGTGAATCGGTCCCCACAAGCGTATCCGGATATGCCACCCACGCGTCATCCTGCAATTCGCCCCAGATGGTTTTCCCCAGATACTCAAGGTTGACCTGATGGCAGATCCCCGTTCCAGGGGGAACAACGCTGAAGCGGCTAAATGCTTGTTGTCCCCATTTCAGGAACACATATCGTTCATGGTTTCTCTCCATTTCGAGGCGAACATTCTCGTTAAACGCCTCTTCATCACCGAAATGGTCAACGGTAACAGAGTGGTCAATGACAAGATCGACTGGCGAAAGCGGGTTTACTTTCGCGGTATCGCCCCCCAGGCGTTTAACGGCTTCACGCATTGCAGCGAGGTCAACAACGGCGGGAACGCCAGTAAAGTCCTGCATTAATACGCGAGCAGGCCGATAGGCAATCTCTCTGTCGGCATGGGCATGTTCCAGCCACCCCGCCAGAGCCCGAATATCATCGGCAGTAACCGATTCCTCATCCTGCCAACGCAAGAGATTTTCAAGCAGTACTTTCAGAGACTTGGGTAATCGGGAAATGTCCCCAAGTTGATCGGCGGCCAGCGGTAAGCTGAAGAAATGCCAGGTCTTATTCTTTGCCTGCAGCGTATCCTTACTGGCTTCGCGTAGGGTTAACGACATAAGCGCCTCCATAATCACAGAGATACCCTGATAATTATCAGGGCCGTAATTAAAGATAACACAAAGACGTCGTAACGTTTTGATAACAACCCAAATTGATAAATTCCTCTGGGTATTTAACTGCGAGAGAAATGTAAAAAACCCCGCCGTAGCGAGGTTTTATGATTCAGTTGAGGGTCAGCCAGAAAAGCTGACACCAGAACAAGAACGAGAGTGCAAAAGCACCGATCCAGGACCAGTATTTGAGAGCTGACACGTTATTCTTCAATGTAACACCAGACATGTATTTATTTAGCTTGTTGAGGGATGCACATTTCTATATTGATAATGTGTATTTATTAAAGAGTACAAAAGCGCAGGAACGTTCTTACAGCTATTACAGGAAAAGCCAAATTCACGACGTTATTGTTTTTTAGGTTCATCATCTGCGAAGACATCAATAAATGCCTGCTGTTGTGGTGTCAGTTTCCATGAGGCCGGTACACTTGCAACAGACTTTTCACGAACGTCATGGTTATGCTCGTTGTGCTGAGACACTTGCTTTACTGTTTCTGAACGTACCTGAACAGCCATACTTATCCCCAATATTTCCAGACCAGTAGTGCCACTATCACCCAAAACAGGGCAGAGACAAGAAACACCGCAAGCCAGGCTTTACGTTTAATCGCAGGATCCCGTTGCGGGTCTTCACTTCCTGACGGCATTGCTAACCTCATACAATCGACATCACTTATCATTTCGATACCAGACAGTGGCACAAGTAATTATGGACTGAGATAAATCCTAAAGAAACTTTAGCCGAAAAGCTAGCTAATTTACGCCTTCCCTCGAATGAAATATTCAATCTTTTGACCAGAAATAAATAATTGAAACGAATTATTTGCGGAGTCTGAATTTACTTTCTACTTTTGTCGCAAATTTGCGACAGTATAGCCTTATAGAGTAAAAGGGCTATGACATTATATGGCAGTCATGTGCAGATGATGATAATTCTAATTTAGGTTTAAGAGGATATTTCGGTATCTTTCCGTAAGGGAAAGATACCGGGAGTGATTATTTGGCTGGCAGTTTAATGTCTTTAAACATCTCTTCAATGTCTTCATTAGAACGCAATGCAACGGCAGTATCGACCACATCACGAGTTAAATGCGGAGCAAAGCGTTGAATAAAATCATACATATAACTGCGCAAGAAGGTGCTACGGCGGAAACCAATTTTGGTTGTGCTATGGCTGAAAACATCATGCGCATCCAGCCTGACTAAATCCGGGTCGGAAACAGGGTCAACCGCCATACTGGCGATAACCCCAACCCCAAGCCCAAGACGCACGTATGTTTTAATGACATCAGCATCGGTGGCGGTAAAGACAATTCGCGGGGTTAATCCTGCGCGGTTAAAGGCCGTATCCAGTTCCGAACGCCCGGTAAACCCGAAGGTGTAAGTTACCAGCGGATACTGCGCCAGTTCCTCAATCGTGACCGATCCCTTCCCTGCCAGAGGGTGTTCTGGTGTCACGACGATAGAGCGATTCCAGTGGTAACACGGTAGCATCACCAGATCGTCATAAAGATGAAGCGCCTCTGTCGCAATGGCAAAATCGGCATTACCTTTCGAAACCGCCTCAGCGATTTGCGTCGGAGAGCCTTGATGCATATGCAGAGAAACGCGCGGATAGCGCTCAATGAAGCCTTTGATCACGCCAGGCAAGGCGTAACGCGCCTGCGTGTGGGTGGTGGCGATATACAATGAGCCTTTATCCGGCCAGGTGTGTTCGCCCGCTACGGATTTGATCGCATCAACTTTTGAGAGCACTTCTCGCGCGATACGAATAATTTCCTGTCCGGCAGGGGTAACTTGCGTAAGGTGCTTACCACTACGGGCAAAGATCTGAATGCCTAATTCATCCTCCAGCATGCGAACCTGCTTACTGATGCCGGGTTGCGAGGTGTATAGACCTTCAGCGGTAGAAGAGACGTTAAGGTTGTGGTTTACCACCTCAACGATATAGCGAAGCTGCTGTAGTTTCATGCCAGACCATCCGATTTAGCGCACGCGGTCAATCGCTTAAGACGATTTGATAATAAGAAAAGGGTTAACTATAACCACTATATCATTTATAGCCTGACTGTATAGTACGGAACAAAAAATAATAACGTAGTAATAAAAAAGGGCCGAAAATTCGGCCCTTTCAGAGGTAAGTTACGGTAAGTGTAGATTATTTCTTGCCTTCAACCCATTTACCGTCGACGAAGAATGCTGACCAGCCTGTTGCTTTGCCCTCTTTCTCCGCTGCAACATATTGCTGCTTTGTTTTACGGCTAAAGCGTACGACAGTCTTGTTGCCTTCGGGGTCTTGCTGAGGTGCATCAGCCAGATAACGCAGTTTCTCTGGCATACGATCGCGGAACCGATACAGCTCTTCAACCAAAGGTGCACGCGTTTCGCGCGATTTCGGGAAGGTGTTCGCTGCCAGGAAAACGCCGGCTGCACCATCACGCAGGACAAAATACGCATCTGATTTTTCACACGGCAACTCAGGCAGCGGAACCGGATCTTCCTTCGGCGGCGCAACTTCACCGTTACGCAGGATTTTACGCGTATTCTTACACTCGTCGTTGGTGCATGCCATGTACTTTCCGAAACGCCCCATTCTCAGGTGCATTTCAGAGCCACACTTTTCGCACTCAACAATCGGGCCATCATAGCCTTTAATGCGGAACTCACCTTCTTCAATCTCATAACCATCACAGGTCGGGTTATTACCACAGACGTGCAATTTACGTTTTGGATCGATCAGGTAACTGTCCATCGCCGTACCACATTTCTGGCAACGACGCTTAGCGCGCAGGGCGTTGGTTTCAGCGTCATCACCTTCCAGGATATTGAGAACTTCGTTCTCAGGCACAAGGTTGATGGTGGTTTTGCAACGCTCTTTAGGCGAGAGCGCATAGCCAGAACACCCCAGGAAAACACCTGTAGTTGCAGTACGGATCCCCATCTTGCGGCCACAGGTCGGGCAATCAATGCTGGTCAACACCATCTGGTTTGGCAGCATACCGCCCTCTTCAGGATCTTTCTCAGCTTTATCCAGTTGGCTGGTAAAGTCGCTAAAGAAACTGTCGAGTACCTTTTTCCATTCCGCCTGGTGGCTGGCAACCTGGTCCAGGCTGTCTTCCATTTGCGCGGTGAAATCGTAGTTCATCAACTCGCGGAAGTTTGCTTCCAGACGGTCGGTAACAATCTCACCCATTTTCTCAGCATAGAAACGACGGCTTTCGACACGGACGTATCCACGATCCTGAATAGTTGAGATGATGGATGCATAGGTTGACGGACGACCAATCCCACGCTTTTCCAGTTCTTTGACCAACGACGCTTCACTAAAACGTGCAGGCGGTTTGGTGAAATGCTGCGCTGGAAGCAGTTCAACCAGCGACAGCTGATCGCCTTTATTTACCGCTGGTAAAGTTCGGTCTTCATCGCCTTTACGCAGTGCAGGCATAACTTTCGTCCAGCCATCAAAGCGCAGAATACGACCACGCGCTTTCAGACGGAAATCACCTGCCCCAACGGTCAGCGTGGTGGAATCATATTTCGCCGGTGTCATCTGACACGCCACAAACTGACGCCAAATCAACTGATACAGCTTCTGTGCATCGGCTTCCATGTCTTTGAGCGATTCAGCTAACACCGCAACATCAGAAGGACGAATCGCTTCATGCGCTTCCTGAGAGTTCTCTTTGCTGGCGTACTGGTTGGCGTTTTCAGGCAAGTACTTTTTACCAAAATTGTCGCCAATGTAATCGCGTACCATGTTGACAGCGTCCTGACTCAGGTTTGTTGAGTCGGTACGCATGTAAGTGATGTAACCCGCTTCATATAAGCGCTGTGCCATCATCATGGTTTTCTTCACGCCATAGCCCAGACGCGTACTCGCCGCCTGCTGCAATGTTGACGTGATAAACGGTGCACCCGGTTTGCTGCTGGTCGGCTTATCTTCACGATCCAGTACCTGATAACGTGCTTTTTCCAGCAGCGCCACAGCGGCCATTGTCTGGTCGCGATTTTCAGGTCGGAATGGTTTATCGTTCTGATGACTGACCTGTAACGGCAGAGCATCACCACCAGGCGTGGTGACATTGGCATCAATTTCCCAAAACTCTTCCGGCACAAACGCTTTGATCTCGCGTTCGCGTTCAACAACAAGACGCACCGCGACGGACTGGACACGTCCCGCAGAGAGACCACGTGCAATTTTTTTCCACAGGAGCGGAGAGACCATATAGCCAACGACACGGTCCATAAAGCGGCGTGCCTGCTGTGCATTTACACGGTCGATATTCAGTTCGCCAGGCTTTTCAAACGCCTGGCGAATGGCATTCTTGGTAATTTCGTTGAAGACAACACGGCTGTAGCGTTTCTCATCGCCGCCGATCACTTCCCGCAGGTGCCATGCAATGGCCTCCCCTTCGCGGTCAAGGTCGGTTGCGAGATAGATGTGGTCTGCTTTCTCAGCAAGCTGCTTCAGCTCGTTAACGACTTTCTCTTTGCCGGGCAGCACTTCGTACTGTGCGTCCCAGTTGTGCCATGGGTTAACACCCATGCGGTTGACAAGCGCGCTACGTTCATCCTTTTTAGGCTTTTTAGCCCCTTTGGTGGAGGTAGAGTCTGCGCTCTTTTTGCTGGCTGAGCCACTGGTCGGCAAATCGCGGATATGACCAACACTGGATTTAACCACGTAGTCACTACCCAGATACTTATTGATCGTTTTGGCTTTTGCCGGGGACTCAACGATGACGAGAGCTTTACCCATATTCACCTTTACCTAATTTAATTCTTCCAGGAATACGCCGCACGTTGATTTCCCTTCCGCTGACGACGAGCCATTGATATAGCGACTGCGCCAGGGGATATCAACCCCTTGAACTTACCGGACGTCAAAAAGACTCCATCCAGGTAATTGAGTTATCGGGCTTTTTTTCACATCAAAGTGACTGCGTGACGACTCTCAGGTCGAATGTCAAGCAATTCTATTGCCAGAATGACGAAAGCGCACACTGTACCTGATAAAATTCGTTACGCAACTTTATTAGCATGCAAAAGCAAATCACGCCAGCCTCACCCTCAGCACTTACCCCTTTGCATAACAGGGAATATTTGCCCATAAAGCGCCCCCGGCGTAGACTATTGTCACTGTTTAAGGAGTGGATTATGCAGAAAACAACCCAACCTATTGACCGAGCTTCTCTGCTCATTGAAGCGAACAAGTTGATTCGCAGC
Organism: Enterobacter sp. RHBSTW-00994; assembly: GCF_013782625.1. NCBI lineage: Bacteria > Pseudomonadati > Pseudomonadota > Gammaproteobacteria > Enterobacterales > Enterobacteriaceae > Enterobacter > Enterobacter sp. RHBSTW-00994. The sequence continues at coordinate 2,584,206 of NZ_CP056199.1, forward strand.
CATGAAGATACCCTGGCGGGAATCGAAGCGACTGGCGTTGAGCAACGCAACGGTGTGCTGATTTTCAGCGGCGAATACTATCTTGACGAACAAGGATTACCCACCCCGAAAAGCACCGCGGTGTTTAACATGTTTAAATACCTGGCGCATACGCTTTCAGAGAAGTATCACCTGGTCGATTAATGCAAAACGCGAGGCTCAAGCCTCGCGTTTTTGTTTACAACAGTGGTTTCTGACCGCGCTGTAACCAGCGCAGCAACAGTTTATCGGCACTCTCTGCCGCGCTGTTAGTAAAGCGGTCGAGCATTCTCTTACGTTGCGTAAATCGCACACCGACCAGTTCACGGCCTTCCATCAGGTTCAGCAGCAGATCGTCACTCGTTCCGACATCATCCACCAGCCCTTTCTCCTGCGCCTGCACCCCGTACCAGTGTTCACCGGTCGCCACGCTCTCAATATCAAGAGCAGGTCGCATGCGCTGAACAAAATCTTTAAAGAGGTGGTGCGTTTCGTTAAGGTCTTCGCGGAATTTTTGACGACCTTCATCGGTATTCTCACCCAGCAGCGTCAACGTGCGTTTGTACTGCCCTGCAGTATGCAATTCAATATCGATCTCTTTGTTTTTCAGGAATCGATTGAAGTTAGGGATCTGCGCGACCACGCCGATGGAACCAATAATAGAAAACGGTGCAGCCACAATTTTGTCGGCGACACAGGCCATCATATAACCACCACTCGCCGCCACTTTATCTACGGCAACCGTCAGTGGGACCTGTTTCTCCCGCAAACGCTGTAATTGCGATGCTGCCAGTCCGTAGCCATGCACAACACCACCAGGGCTTTCGAGACGCAAGACAACCTGATCCTCGGGTTTCACAACAGCCAGCACGGCAGTCACTTCCTCGCGCAAAGAGGTCACTTCATGCGCATCCATACTGCCTTTAAAATCCAGAACATAGACACGTGGTTTAACATCATCCTGCGTAGTGTGTAATTTTGCTTTTGCCTTAGCCGCCTTAGCGTCCTGCTTGAGCTTTTTCTTTTGTGCTTTCAGCCATATTTTCTGTTGATGGCTATCGAGCAACGCCAGGGACATCTCTTCCTGCATCTCCTTATATTGCTCACTTAGGCGGGTAATACGTAACTCACCACGCTGACGCTTACGTTGCGTCAGATTGGCAACCAGAACAGCGATCACCGCGATAGCAATGACTATCGTCGCGATTTTGGCCAAAAATAACCCATATTCAGAAAGTAATTCCACGCGTTCCACCTTGATTTAACCACGATTCTTTCACGCCAGTGTACAACAGCGATAGCCAGGCGTCTCATTCGTGACAATACCTGTGCGCACCGCTTTCCGGAATCCCTGATTGTGGTTGAAATATTTGCAAATTGTTAATTTTGCAGCGAAGCCTCCTGTAGACTGATTGAATTCTCGCGCTATTTCGGGCATAAAGCCGAAAAGTGATAAAAAGCAGGCGCAATTTATGCGCAGTGTGCCAGAGGAGTCACCGTGCACTATCAACCGCAAAAAAATCTACTGCAAAACCGGATCATTCTTGTGACAGGGGCCAGCGATGGCATCGGTCGTGAGGCCGCCCTCACATACACACGCTACGGGGCCAGCGTTATCCTGCTTGGTCGTAATGAGCAAAAACTGCGGGATGTGGTGCAAGAAGTCGAAAATGCAGGCGGCGCGCCCGCATCGTGGTATACGCTCGATTTGTTAACCTGCACGCCGGAATCATGTCAGGAGCTTGCACAGCGTATCGCCGCGCATTACCCCCGCCTTGATGGCGCTCTGCATAATGCCGGGCTTCTTGGCGAGGTTCGGCCGATGGATGAACAAGATCCCATAATCTGGCAGCACGTTATGCAGGTCAACATTAACGGAACATTCTTCCTGACACAGGCATTGCTTCCTTTATTACTTAACTCAGATTCTGGTTCCCTGGTCTTTACCTCATCCAGCGTTGGCCGCGAAGGGCGCGCGAACTGGGGAGCCTACGCGGTATCCAAATTCGCCACAGAAGGCATGATGCAAGTCCTGGCAGAGGAGTATCAAAGTCGCCATCTTCGGGTAAATTGCATTAATCCCGGCGGAACACGCACTAAAATGCGTGCCAGTGCATTCCCTGAGGAAGACCCGCAAAAACTCAAAACTCCGGCAGAGATTATGCCGCTCTATCTTTGGCTAATGGGCGACGACAGCCGCCGTAAAACGGGCATGACATTTGATGCCCAACCAGGTCGTAAACCGGGGATTTCACAATGAGTGAAGAACGTCATCAGCAACGCCAGCAACGTCTGAAGGAACAGGTCGACGCCCGCGTCGCTGCAGCCACGGATGAGCGTGGGATCATCATTGTTTTTACCGGCAATGGTAAAGGGAAAACAACAGCGGCATTTGGTACAGCCACGCGAGCCGTGGGTCACGGTCAGAAAGTGGGTGTCATCCAGTTCATCAAAGGTGAATGGCCAAACGGTGAGCGAAACCTGCTGGAACCGCACGGCGTGGAATTTCAGGTGATGGCGACAGGCTTCACCTGGGACACGCAAAACCGTGAAACCGACACCGCGGCCTGTCTTGCGGTCTGGGAACACGCGAAACGAATGCTGGCTGATCCGGCCTTAAACATGGTCCTGCTGGATGAGATTACCTATATGGTGGCCTATGACTACCTGCCGCTAAATGACGTACTGGAGGCATTGCAGCGTCGTCCGGTTCATCAGACGGTAATTGTGACAGGACGGGGCTGCCATCGGGACATTCTGGAGATTGCGGATACCGTAAGCGAATTGCGTCCGGTTAAGCACGCGTTTGATGCAGGTATCAAAGCGCAAATTGGTATTGATTACTAAAAAAACCCGGTCGAAATAACCGGGTTTTTCATTTTAACCGTTGTTATTACGGCTGCCCGAGCGACGATTAGTGCTCACCTGGCTATGGCGTTTCACTGCGCGGCGGATTTGATTCGCCTTCATGCGACGGCGGTCTTTCTCAACCGCCACTTTAGAGGCGGTTTCCGGCGTCAGTTCAACCAGTTCACGCAGGTAGTTGGTCTGCTCTAAATCCAGCTCGGTATAACCGCCTCGCGGCAAACCTTTCGGTAAGAGGATATCGCCATAACGAACGCGGATCAGTCGGCTCACCTGCACGCCCACGGCTTCCCACAAACGACGTACTTCGCGGTTGCGTCCTTCGGTCAGCGTGACGTTGTACCACTGGTTAATGCCTTCACCGCCGGTAAATTTGATCGTTTTAAACGCTGCAGGACCATCTTCAAGCTGGACACCACGTGACAGGTCACGCAGTTTGTTTTCATCGACCTGGCCGAAGACACGCACAGCATATTCACGTTCAACTTCACGGCTTGGGTGCATCAAACGGTTTGCCAGTTCGCCATCGGTGGTAAACAGCAGCAGCCCACAAGTATTTACATCCAGACGGCCCACGGCAATCCAGCGAGCACCACGTAGTTTCGGCAAACGGTCAAACACTGTCGGGCGACCTTCGGGATCATTACGGGTACAGAGTTCACCTTCAGGCTTGTAATACGCCAATACGCGGCAGATCTGCTCAGCGGATTCTTTAACCGAGATGAGATGTCCATCAATACGGATTTTCAGTCCAGGCAAGATTTCAACGCGATCGCCCAGCGTGGCGATTTTACCGTCCACACTCACGCGACCGGCTTCAATAATTGCTTCAATTTCACGGCGTGAACCGTGGCCGGCGCGCGCCAGCACTTTCTGTAATTTCTCGCTCATTGAGCTTCCTCAGATGTCGCCTTCACAGGCGTCTTATATACTTTCAAAAACAATGAGTTGGAAAAATATTAACGTAACTCACTGCTATATAACTCTTGCATGTTACATACGTGCGGCAAACCATACGCCACACGTTATGAATCGTGGGCGCACATACTACATGAATTTTAGCCTAAATGATTCAACAAGTTTCGCCCGCTCAGTTATTCACGCGCGCGCCCTGTGCTGAAGACATCTAATCTCTACTGATTATTTTGAAATCAGTCGGTTGCCAGCATCGTCAACGACCTTTTCACCGTCTTCTTTTTCAAACGCCCCCCGTTGATGATCAGGCAAAATATCGAGGACGACTTCGGAGGGTCTGCATAACATTGTCCCTAATGGTGTCACCACTATAGGACGGTTAATCAGAATCGGATGGCTCAACATCGCTTCAATAAGTTCTTCATCACTAAACCGCTCCTCGGCTAAACCAAGCTCGACGTAGGGTTCCACGTTCTGGCGCAACAGCGCGCGTGGGCTGATCCCCATGGCGCTGATCAATTTCCTGAGCGTATCCCGATCCGGTGGCGTTTCCAGATAAAGGATCACCGTAGGTTCAACACCGCTATTGCGAATCAACGCCAACGTATTACGGGAGGTTCCGCAGGCTGGATTGTGGTAAATGGTGATATCAGTCATAACGTTTCTCGTATCAGAGGGAAATCGACAGGCGGAGAACCAGCGCGCAGAGGGTAACAAACAACACAGGTATCGTCATAACAACGCCAACCCGGAAATAATAACCCCAACTTATTTTGACGTTTTTCTGAGCAAGAACATGCAACCAAAGTAATGTGGCAAGGCTACCTATTGGCGTGATTTTGGGGCCCAGATCGCAGCCAATCACATTGGCAAAGATCATGGCTTCCTTAATTATGCCGGAAGCGGTACTGCCCTCAATTGAGAGCGCACCAATCAGTACGGTAGGCATGTTGTTCATGACAGATGACAGGAATGCTGTCAGAAAGCCGGTTCCCAGTGCCGCAGTCCAAATCCCTTTACTCGCAAGCTGATTCAGCATGCCAGAAAGGGAGTCGGTCAGTCCTGCATTGCGCAGACCATAAACCACCAGGTACATCCCTAACGAGAAAATGACAATCTGCCAGGGCGCGCCACGGAGTACTTTACCTGTGTTAATTGCATGACCGCGTTTCGCCACCAGAAAGAGAATGAAAGCCCCGGCTGCAGCAATAGCGCTCACCGGGATCCCCATCGGCTCCAGAACAAAAAAGCCCGTCAGCAACAGAAGGAGTACTATCCACCCGGTCCTGAACGTTGCGCTATCTTTTATGGCGTCTGCCGGTATTTTCAGCCGCGAGCGCTCGTAGACGGCTGGAATGTCACGGCGAAAGAAGAGATGCAGAACCGCGAGTGTTGTCGCAATAGCAGCAAGATTGACCGGAACCATCACCGAAGCGTAATCGCTAAACCCCAGTTTGAAAAAGTCAGCAGAAACAATGTTCACAAGGTTCGAGACGATAAGCGGCAAACTGGCCGTATCAGCAATAAATCCTGCCGCCATGACAAACGCCAGGGTCGTTGCCTGGCTAAAGCCCAACGCCAACAGCATGGCTATCACAATCGGTGTCAGGATCAGTGCAGCGCCGTCATTGGCGAAAAGCGCGGAAACGGCAGCGCCCAGCAAGATAATGTATGAAAATAAGCGCCTCCCGCTCCCCCTTCCCCACCGGGCCACATGCAATGCACACCACTCAAAAAAACCTGATTCATCCAACAACAGGCTGATAATGATGACGGCGATAAAAGCCGCAGTCGCATTCCAGACAATGTGCCAGACAACGGGAATATCGTTGATCTGAATAACCCCTGAGACCAGAGCCAGAACAGCACCCAATGAGGCCGACCAGCCAATGCTAAGGCCTCGAGGTTGCCAGATGACAAACACGATGGTGAATACAAAAATAGCGCCTGCCAATAACATCCCGGTCTCCTGCCTTACTATTTACATTTGATTTAGCGTATATGTTTTGTCATTCAGCAGCAGGTTTCGGCACTGACGTTCTTTAACGATGCGCGTACTTCATTCCGATGACTGCTCCATGCACTGTCGATGACAGATGCTGCCCACGCGGGCATATGCGGAGAAAGCCGGTAATAGATCCATTTTCCTTCGCGACGGTCCAGAACCAGCCCAGAGTCACGCAGTAAAGCAATGTGCCGGGAGATTTTCGGCTGAGATTGACCGGTAATCGCACAGAGTTCGCACACGCAGAGCTCGCCAGCTTCCCGTAAAAGCAGAATAATTGTCGTGCGCGTTTCATCCGCAAGGAGTTTAAAAAGTTGAACAGGCTGCATATAAAACAGTTCCAGTGAAAATCTTACACATACGTTAATTCATATATGTAAAAAGTAAAAGCAGTAATACCATACCGCCTGTTGCTGACCATGGCACGTATTGTGATTGCGATGACGAAAGGGAAAGCGTCTTACAGACGCAGAGGAAAAGAGGCAAGTGATAACACGTTGCTTTGCGTTTAGAAATATTGCAAACGCAAAGCAACGCAGTCGGTTAAATCGAGTTTATCTTCCCCGGCAGGTGTTACAGGAAGGGTTTAACATCGCCCACGCCCTCACGAATGACTTCAGGCGCATCTTCTGTCAGATCGACCACGGTTGTTGGTTGCTGACCGAGATACCCCCCGTGAATAATCAAATCCACCAGCTTCTCCAGACGATCTTTAATTTCCTCAGGATCGGACTCAGTAAACTCACTGCCCGGCAGCATCAGCGAGGTCGAGAGCATCGGTTCGCCAAGTGTTTCGAGCAGTGCCTGGGCAATCGGGTTTGATGGCACACGCATACCAATCGTTTTGCGCTTTTCCTGTAACAGACGGCGCGGCACTTCTTTCGTCCCTTTCAGGATGAAAGTGTAATTGCCAGGCGTGTTGTTTTTGATCAAGCGAAACGCCACGTTATCAACATAGGCATATGTGGAGAGCTCCGAAAGATCGCGACACATCAGCGTAAAGTTATGCCCATCCGGCAGTTGTCGAATGCGGCAGATACGCTCCATTGCGCCTTTATCTTCGATTTTGCAGCCCAGCGCATAACCAGAATCGGTCGGGTAGACGATAACGCCACCTTTACGGACAATCTCAACGGCCTGATTAATCAAACGCGGTTGCGGGTTATCCGGATGAATATAGAAAAACTGACTCATACTTCCCTCTCTTCAAGTTGCTGTGGCTGTTCCCAGAGCTGCCAGACAGGCTCAACACCTGCAGGAAGCCAGAGCTTGCGCCCCAGTTCTATCCACGCACAAGGTTGATGAAAATCCGACCCTTGTGAAGCAAGAAGACCAAACTGACGGGCGTATGCCGCAAGCTGTGCTCGCTCATTGGGGGCTTGCTGGCATTGGGCAACTTCCATTGCCTCACCACCGCATTCGGCAAAGTGCGCCAGCAGCCTTTTCAGCCATTTAGCAGAAAGATTATACCGTCCCGGATGGGCCAGCACCGCCTTACCACCAGAATGATGAATCACATCAATAGCTTGTTCTATTGTACACCACTGTGGAGGAACGTATCCGGTTTTCCCCCGCGCCAGATACTTTTTAAAGACGTCCGCCATATTATTCGCTTTACCCGCAGCCACCAGAAAACGGGCGAAGTGTCCACGCGTTACGGCCCCACCATTGGCCAATTGCAGCGCCCCTTCCCATGCACCAGGAATATGGGCTTTTTCCAGCCGCTCCCCAATCAGTTCAGCTCGTAAATTACGACGTTCTTTTTGCTGTTGTAAAAAAGCGCGCATTGCAGGGTGTTCTGTATCAATGTTCAGACCGACAATATGAATTTCATGGTTCTCCCAGACGGTGGAGATTTCTACGCCAGACACCAGATTTAACGGCAATCCACTGCGGGCAATCTCAGCCCGAGCCGCCGGAATAGCATCCGTTGTATCATGATCGGTGATGGCAAGCGTGCCGACACGCATCTCAACGGCTCGATGAACCAGTGCTTCAGGCGTTAACAGGCCATCTGAGGCCTGTGTATGGCTGTGTAAATCATAAATCACGGCGTAAGTTATTTCGCTCAAAGCGGTTCCCATCACAGGTTAGAGACATCCTAAAACCCTATGATAACGACTTGCTGCGAAATTCTGAAATCAAGGGTTGACAACAGACAGCTGAACTAGTTAACTAGTACGCAAGTTCACACGAGAAAGGTATCTGAAAATGACAACACATAACGCTCTGCACGGATGGTGGCGCACTTCCTGATTATCGGGCAGTGTCACACGTATGCATAACGCATTCAGATACCAGGCCCGCTCCCAAGCGGGCTTTTTTTTGAACAGAATAAATGAGAACAACACAATGCAAACAGCCAAACCTACCCTCGAATTGCTGACCTGCGAGGCGGCCTATCGCCACAACCCAACCGCGCTGTTTCACCAGGTCTGCGGCGCGCGTCCGGCAACCTTACTTCTGGAATCTGCTGATATCGACAGTAAAGACGATCTGAAAAGCCTGCTGCTGGTTGACAGTGCGCTGCGTATTACTGCGCTAGGTGACACTGTCACCATTAAAGCATTATCGGAAAATGGCGCTGCACTGCTGCCGCTGCTGGATGCAGCATTGCCTGCCGGCATTGAAAATGAACACCATCCTGACATGCGCACACTGCACTTCCCTCCGGTCAGCCAGTTGCTGGATGAGGATGCGCGTCTGTGTTCGCTGTCTGTTTTCGATGCTTTCCGTCTGCTGCAAACGCTGGTGTCAGTTCCTGAAGATGAACGCGAAGCCATGTTCTTCGGTGGGTTGTTTGCTTATGACCTGGTGGCGGGTTTCGAGGATTTACCGGAAACCGAACAAGGCAACCGTTGCCCGGATTACTGCTTCTATCTGGCCGAAACCTTGTTGGTGATCGACCATCAGAAAAAATACACCCGCATCCAGGCCAGCCTGTTTACACCGTCAGCATCGGAGAAAAAACGGCTTGAGCATCGTATCACGCAACTGCAGCAGCAAATGACCGAAGAACCTCCGGCCTTGCCTGTTCAACGCGTTGAGCAGATGCAGTGTGACGTGAGTCAGACTGACGATCAGTACGGTGCAGTCGTGCGTCAGATGCAAAAAGCGATTCGTGCTGGTGAAATTTTCCAGGTGGTTCCTTCTCGCCGTTTCTCGCTGCCTTGCCCGTCGCCGCTGGCCGCTTACGATGTTCTGAAAAAGAGCAACCCAAGCCCTTACATGTTCTTTATGCAGGACAACGATTTCACCCTGTTTGGCGCATCCCCGGAAAGCTCGCTGAAATATGATGCCACCAGCCGCCAGATTGAAATTTACCCTATCGCCGGGACGCGTCCTCGTGGCCGTCGCACAGATGGAACACTGGATCGCGATCTCGACAGCCGTATCGAACTGGAAATGCGCACCGACCATAAAGAGATGTCCGAACATTTGATGCTGGTCGACCTGGCACGTAACGACCTGGCACGCATTTGCACCCCAGGTAGCCGTTATGTCGCGGATTTAACCAAAGTAGACCGTTATTCATTTGTGATGCACCTGGTATCCCGCGTAGTCGGTGAACTTCGCCACGACCTGGATGTGCTTCACGCCTACCGTGCCTGCATGAATATGGGCACGCTGAGCGGCGCACCAAAAGTACGCGCAATGCAGCTGATTGCCGGAGCAGAAGGTCGCCGTCGCGGCAGTTACGGCGGCGCAGTGGGCTATTTTACCGCCCACGGTGACCTCGATACCTGCATCGTGATTCGTTCTGCCTACGTGGAAGATGGCATTGCCACCGTCCAGGCCGGTGCGGGCATTGTTCTTGATTCTGTTCCGCAGTCCGAAGCTGACGAAACACGCAGTAAAGCTCGCGCGGTATTGCGCGCCATCGCAACCGCACACCATGCACAGGAGATTTTCTGATGGCTGACATTCTGCTGCTCGATAACATCGACTCTTTTACATACAACCTGGCAGATCAGCTGCGTGCAAATGGTCACAACGTCGTTATCTACCGCAACCATGTTCCGGCTCAGACGTTGATTGAGCGTCTGGAAACCATGCAAAATCCGGTACTGATGCTCTCTCCGGGCCCTGGTGCACCAAGCGAAGCGGGCTGCATGCCTGAATTACTGACCCGTATGCGCGGAAAATTACCGATTATCGGTATCTGTCTGGGGCATCAGGCGATTGTGGAAGCATACGGCGGATATGTCGGCCAGGCGGGTGAGATCCTGCACGGTAAAGCCTCCAGCATTGAACATGATGGACAAGCGATGTTCGCGGGGCTGCCAAACCCGCTGCCTGTTGCGCGTTACCACTCACTGGTCGGCAGCAATATCCCGGCGGGGCTGACCATTAACGCCTCCTTTGAAGGCATGGTAATGGCTGTTCGTCACGATGCGGATCGCGTCTGTGGCATGCAATTCCATCCAGAATCGATCCTGACCTCTAATGGCGCTCGTTTGCTGGAACAAACCCTCAACTGGGCGTTACAAAAACTGGAGCAGACCAACACTCTGCAACCGATTCTGGAGAAGCTGTATCAGGCGCAGACGCTGAGCCAGCAGGAGAGCCATCAACTCTTCTCGGCCGTTGTTCGCGGTGAACTGAAACCTGAACAGCTTGCAGCCGCACTGGTCAGCATGAAAGTACGTGGTGAAAGCCCACAGGAAATTGCCGGGGCCGCCACCGCATTACTGGAGAATGCCGCACCGTTCCCGCGTCCGGATTACCCCTTTGCCGATATCGTCGGAACCGGTGGTGATGGTAGCAACAGTATCAACATTTCTACCGCCAGTGCCTTTGTTGCCGCAGCATGTGGTATGAAAGTGGCAAAACACGGAAACCGCAGTGTTTCCAGCCGCTCCGGTTCTTCCGACCTGCTGGCTGCCTTCGGCATTAACCTGGACATGAAAGCCGAGCGCTCACGCGAAGCTCTGGATGATTTAGGGGTGTGCTTCCTGTTCGCGCCGAAATACCACACGGGATTCCGCCACGCGATGCCGGTACGCCAGCAGCTTAAGACCCGTACGCTGTTTAACGTACTGGGGCCATTGATTAACCCGGCGCATCCTCCGCTGGCGCTGATCGGTGTTTACAGCCCGGAACTGGTGCTGCCGATTGCTGAAACCTTGCGTGTTCTGGGTTATCAGCGTGCCGCAGTGGTGCACAGCGGTGGTATGGATGAGGTTTCCCTCCACGCGCCGACCCTGGTCGCAGAACTGCGTGATGGGGAGATTCAGAGCTATCAGCTTGAAGCGTCAGATTTCGGCTTAGCGCCATACCATAAAGACGCGCTGGCTGGCGGAACACCCGAAGAAAACCGTGACATTCTCACCCGCTTACTACAAGGTAAAGGTGAAGCCGCCCATGAGGCTGCTGTTGCCGCCAACGTCGCCATGCTGATGCGTTTGCACGGTGAGGAAGACCTGCAGGCCAACGCACAAAAAGTTATCGCCGTACTGCGATCCGGTGCAGCCTACGATCGCGTTACCGCACTTGCGGCAAGAGGGTAAATAATGCAGACCGTTTTAGCAAAAATCGTCGCCGATAAGGCCATCTGGGTTGAAGCACGTAAACAACAACAACCGCTCGCCAGTTTTCAGAATGATGTTATTCCGAGCAGCCGTCGTTTTTATGACGCCCTGCAGGGTGCGCGTACCGTGTTTATCCTGGAGTGTAAAAAAGCCTCCCCGTCAAAAGGGGTTATCCGTGACGATTTCGACCCGGCACGTATTGCTGGTATCTACAAACACCATGCGTCAGCCATCTCTGTGCTGACGGATGAAAAATACTTCCAGGGCAGTTTCGATTTTCTGCCGATTGTCAGCCAGATCGCACCACAACCGATTCTGTGCAAAGACTTTATTATCGACCCGTATCAGATATGGCTGGCGCGTTTTTACCAGGCTGACGCCTGCCTGCTGATGCTGTCAGTGCTTGATGACGAACAGTATCGCCAACTTTCGGCGGTTGCGCACAGTCTGAACATGGGTGTGTTGACCGAGGTCAGCAACGAAGAAGAGCTGGAGCGTGCTATCGCCCTGAAGGCAAAAGTCGTTGGTATCAATAATCGCGACCTGCGCGATCTCTCCATCGACCTTAACCGCACACGTCAGCTTGCCCCGCGTCTGGGTTCCGGTGTGACGGTGATCAGCGAGTCCGGGATTAACCGCTACGCTCAGGTACGTGAGTTGAGCCACTTTGCCAATGGTTTCCTGATTGGTTCAGCCATGATGGCCTATGACGATCTCAATGCTGCCGTACGTCGGGTGCTGTTGGGTGAGAACAAAGTGTGCGGCCTGACCCGTGAACAAGATGCCCTCGCGGCCTATGAAGCGGGCGCTATTTACGGTGGTCTGATCTTTGTGGAATCGTCTCCTCGCGCAGTCACCGAAGACCAGGCACGCGCGGTGATCGCTGCCGCACCACTGAGTTATGTGGGCGTGTTCCGTCACGCGGCTATCGACGAGATTACCGCCAAAGCGGAAGCCTTATCCCTGAGCGCCGTACAACTGCACGGTGATGAAGATCAGAACTATATCAACGCGTTGCGTACAGCTCTCGCCCCACAGGTGCAAATCTGGAAAGCGCAGAGCGTAGGCGAAACACTGCCAGCCCGTAATCTGAATCATGTTGATAAATACGTGCTCGACAACGGCAAGGGCGGTACAGGCCAGCGGTTTGACTGGGCATTGCTGAACGGTGAAGTGCTGGACAATGTTCTGCTCGCGGGCGGACTGAGCCCGGATAACTGCGTAGAAGCCGCCAAAACCGGCTGCGCAGGCCTCGATTTCAATTCAGGCGTAGAGTCCCAACCGGGAATCAAAGATGCCGGCAAGCTGGCCTCGGTGTTTAAGACGCTGCGTGCATATTAAGGAAGAGAAGATGACAACATTACTTAATCCCTATTTTGGTGAGTTCGGCGGGATGTACGTCCCGCAAATCCTGATGCCTGCCCTGCGCCAGCTGGAAGAGGCGTTCGTGAGTGCGCAGAAAGATCCGGCATTCCAGGCTGAGTTTACCGACCTGCTGAAAAACTACGCAGGCCGCCCGACGGCACTGACCAAATGTCGCAACCTGACCGAAGGCACGAAAACCACGCTGTACCTCAAACGTGAAGATTTACTGCATGGAGGGGCGCACAAAACCAACCAGGTATTGGGCCAGGCGCTGCTTGCCAAACGCATGGGGAAAACCGAAATCATCGCAGAAACCGGTGCGGGCCAGCACGGTGTGGCATCTGCACTTGCCAGTGCCCTGCTCGGTCTGAAATGCCGCATTTACATGGGCGCTAAGGACGTAGAACGTCAGTCTCCAAACGTCTTCCGTATGCGTCTGATGGGTGCAGAAGTGATCCCGGTACACAGCGGCTCTGCCACATTGAAAGATGCCTGTAACGAAGCGCTGCGCGACTGGTCTGGCAGCTATGACACCGCGCACTACATGCTCGGAACCGCTGCGGGCCCACACCCGTTCCCGACTATCGTGCGTGAATTCCAGCGTATGATCGGTGAAGAGACAAAAGCACAGATTCTGGAAAAAGAAGGTCGTCTGCCTGATGCAGTCATTGCCTGTGTGGGTGGCGGCTCGAACGCCATCGGCATGTTTGCCGATTTCATCGATGATACTCGTGTGGGCCTGATCGGTGTTGAGCCTGCTGGTCACGGCATCGAAACCGGTGAACACGGTGCGCCCCTCAAACATGGTCGCGTTGGGATCTATTTCGGTATGAAGTCACCGATGATGCAAACCGACGAAGGCCAGATTGAAGAGTCATATTCCATCTCTGCCGGCCTCGATTTCCCATCCGTTGGACCGCAACATGCCTACCTGAACAGTATTGGTCGCGCGGATTACGTCTCCATCACCGATGACGAAGCGCTGGAAGCCTTTAAAACACTGTGTCGCCACGAAGGGATCATCCCGGCGCTGGAGTCCTCTCACGCCCTGGCGCATGCGCTGAAAATGATCAAAGAAAATCCGGAAAAAGAGCAATTGCTGGTGGTTAACCTTTCCGGTCGCGGTGACAAAGATATCTTCACCGTTCACGATATTTTGAAAGCACGAGGGGAAATCTGATGGAACGCTATGATAACGCATTTGCACAATTGAAAGCCCGCCAGGAAGGCGCATTCGTTCCTTTCGTGACGCTTGGCGACCCAGGCCCAGAGCAATCCCTGAAAATTATCGATACGCTGATTGAAGCGGGAGCCGATGCACTGGAATTAGGTATCCCGTTCTCTGACCCACTGGCTGATGGCCCGACCATTCAGAATGCGACCCTGCGTGCGTTTGCGGCGGGTGTCACCCCGACGCAATGTTTTGAGATGCTGGCCGCTATTCGCCAGAAGCACCCGACGATCCCGATAGGTCTTCTGATGTACGCCAACCTGGTTTTTAACCGCGGTATTGATGAGTTTTATGCCGAGTGCGCACGCGTCGGCGTAGATTCTGTGCTGGTTGCCGACGTACCGATTGAAGAATCCGCTCCGTTCCGTCAGGCTGCAATGCGCCATAACGTTGCGCCAATTTTCATCTGCCCGCCAAATGCGGATGATGAACTGCTGCGCCAGATTGCGTCATTTGGGCGCGGGTATACCTACCTGCTCTCCCGGGCTGGCGTGACCGGGGCGGAGAATAAAGCGGCCCTGCCGCTGCACCATCTGGTGGAGAAACTGGCGGAATACCATGCAGCCCCACCGCTGCAAGGGTTCGGTATCTCTTCGCCTGAGCAGGTAAAGGCAGCAATCGATGCCAAAGCCGCAGGGGCAATTTCCGGCTCTGCTATCGTGAAAATCATCGAGAAGAATGTTGATCAACCGGAGCAGATGCTGTCTGAACTGAAAGCCTTCGCCACCGTCATGAAAGCCGCAACACGTCAAGCCTGACCCCTCTGACCGTCTGGCGAGCCCGCCAGACGGTTACTCTCCTGTGATGCTGTCGGCATACTGGCGAACCAGTCTGAACAGATCGTTGACGTCCTGCGCCTTCCAGTTGCTGAAAATCTGATTCATCAGCGTCATGCGCGCATCCGCAATTCTCATGGTGAGTGCTTTTCCTTCCGGGGAAATCGTAACGCTGGTAATGCGTTTATCTTTCTCGTGCGCCTGTTTCACGGCCAGACCATGTGACTCCAGCCGTTTAACCTGCCGGCTCACCGTGGTGTAGTCGCGTCCCAGCCCGTCAGCCAGTTCAACCACCCCTACCGGACCATAGCGGTCCAGCGCAATAAGAAGCGGGAAAAGCGCCTGATCCAGGTGTACTCCCGCTTCAGAGAGCAACATCTCATCCCGTTTGGGTTGATTCATTACGCTGATGATATCCAGTAATGCACCGTGAAAATCGGTGACATCATATTTATGTGCATGTTGCATATATTTTCCTGCGGCGTATAGTGCTGATATCAGTTATGTGCATTTTACACATATTCTATCCTGGAGGATATCTCATGAAAGCTGCAATCGTATTCGATCTTAATCAGGGCCCGGTGTATACCGAAACCGCCAGCCCAACACCACAGCCGGGACAACATATTGTTCATGTCCAGGCCTCGGCGATAAGCCATGTTGTGAAAAGCCGCGCGTCCGGCAAACACTACAGTTTTGATGGAGCGCTACCGTTTATTACCGGTATTGATGGAACCGGGATCACTGCAGACGGTCAGCGTGTTTATTTCGCGTTCCCGCCTTCCCCCTGGGGCAGCATGGCAGAGTATGTCCCTGTCGCTATCGAGCACTGTGTTCCTCTTCCTGAAAATCTGGATGCAGCCACAGCAGCGGCGATGGCAAACCCCGGCATGTCTGCCTGGGCGGCTCTTGTGAAACGGGCGCAACTTCAGGCGGGCGAAACGGTGCTCGTCAACGGTGCAACGGGAAGCGCCGGACAACTCGCCGTGCAAATCGCACGGTATCTGGGGGCGGGAAAAGTGATCGTCACAGGACGGAATCTGCAGGTATTAGCCCAACTGCAAGCCGACGAGAGCGTACTGTTAAACGATGATGCAACGTCTATCACACAACAATTATCGCGTCTCGCCGCAAATGGGATTGACGTGGTCGTTGACTATCTGTGGGGTAACAGCGCAAGCGCCCTGCTGGCGGCGCTAGCTAAACACACTCCCGGAGTCTCTCCTGTCCGTTTTGTGCAGGTTGGGGCGTTATCGGAAGGCGAAATTACGCTGCCCGGCGCAGTACTTCGTTCATCTCCCATTCAGTTAATGGGCAGCGGGATTGGCAGCCTTTCCATGGCAGACCTTCTCCAGGCAACGGCTGAAATGTTGCAGGCGGCCGTACCGGGTGGCTTTACCATTGCCACAACACCTGCGCGGCTGGAAGATGTCGCCGACGCCTGGGCGCGCGACGACAGTAGACAGAGAACCGTGTTTGTGATGCCGTAATTCAGTGCACCACACTTTTCGAAAACAGGTTAATCACCACCACCCCGCCAATGATCATCATCATGCCCAGGATGGCGGGGAAATCGAGTTTTTGGCCCAAAAACAGCCAGCCTACAGCACCAATTAACACAATTCCGGCCCCTGACCAGATAGCGTAAATAATACCGGTAGGGATGGTTTTCATGGGAATGGTCAAACACCAGAAGGCAATGCAGTATCCCAGAACCGCAATAATACTCGGCAGCAGACGCGTGAAACTATCCGAGAGCTTTAGCGCTGTGGTCGCAATGACTTCCATCCCAATGGCAATCGCCAGAAAAAGAACAGCCTGTGGTGTCATAGTATCCTCAATAAAAAGCCAGCAAACTCACCATTATAAAGGGCTTTTATGACGGAACAGAGCAGTCTTTGTGGGGAGGTCAAAATTGATCGTATCGATACTTTTGGCGTTCCAGGCTTTTCAAACAGGCCTGTCGGCGTATGATCCCTGACTCTTTTTTCGGCTTATCAGCCATCTTTTTCCTTCTGAGTTCAGAGGTTTGCTCATGACATGGCAACATTTCAAACAAACTTACCTTGTTAAGTTCTGGTCGCCGGTTCCGGCCGTTATCGCTGCGGGGATCCTTTCGACCTATTATTTTGGTATTACCGGAACCTTCTGGGCCGTCACCGGTGAATTTACCCGCTGGGGTGGTCAGCTTTTACAGCTGGCAGGCGTCCATACTGAAGAATGGGGATACTTTAAGCTTATTCACCTGGATGGCACACCGCTCACGCGTATCGATGGCATGATGATCATCGGTATGTTTGGCGGCTGTTTTGCCGCTGCCCTGTGGGCAAACAACGTGAAGCTTCGAATGCCAAAAAGCCGTGTTCGCATCGCACAGGCTGTCGTCGGCGGCATCATTGCTGGCTTTGGCGCACGCCTGGCGATGGGCTGTAATCTGGCCGCATTCTTTACCGGTATCCCTCAGTTTTCTCTACATGCGTGGTTCTTTGCTGTGGCAACGGCGATAGGCTCATACTTTGGCGCACGCTTTACGCTGCTGCCCCTCTTTCGTATTCCGGTAAAAATGGTCAAAGTCAGCGCGGCTTCACCGTTAACGCAAAAGCCGGATCAGGCTCGTCGCCGTTTCCGGATGGGGATGCTGATTTTCATCGCCATGATTGCCTGGGGCATCTGCACCGCAATGAACCAGCCTAAACTCGGCCTGGCAATGCTGTTCGGCGTAGGATTTGGCTTACTGATTGAGCGGGCACAAATCTGTTTTACCTCTGCGTTTCGCGATATGTGGATCACCGGGCGCACCATGATGGCAAAAGCCATCATTGCCGGGATGGCCGTGAGCGCGATCGGCATTTTCAGTTACGTTCAACTCGGCGTTGAACCCAAAATCATGTGGGCGGGCCCGAATGCTGTTATTGGCGGGCTACTGTTCGGTTTCGGGATTGTTCTGGCTGGCGGGTGTGAAACGGGCTGGATGTACCGCGCCGTTGAAGGCCAGGTTCATTACTGGTGGGTAGGTCTCGGTAACGTCATAGGCTCGACGATTCTGGCGTATTTCTGGGATGATCTGTCGCCCGTTCTCGCCACCAACTGGGATAAGGTCAACCTTCTTAACACCTTTGGCCCACTGGGCGGTCTACTCGTCACTTACGCGCTGTTGCTGGTTGCCTTCTTGCTGGTTATCGCGCAGGAAAAACGCTTTTTTCGCCGTGCTGCCCTCAAAACTGACACACAGGAGAATGTCGCATGAAAACGATCGTTCCTGACTATCGTCTGGATATGGTAGGTGAGCCTTGCCCCTATCCCGCAGTGGCTACGCTGGAAGCGCTGCCCCAGCTAAAGAAAGGTGAAATACTGGAAGTGGTGAGCGACTGCCCGCAGTCGATTAACAACATTCCGCTGGATGCGCAAAACCATGGTTATACCGTGCTGGATATTCAACAGGACGGCCCAACCAT
Organism: Enterobacter sp. RHBSTW-00994; assembly: GCF_013782625.1. Classification (NCBI taxonomy): domain Bacteria; kingdom Pseudomonadati; phylum Pseudomonadota; class Gammaproteobacteria; order Enterobacterales; family Enterobacteriaceae; genus Enterobacter; species Enterobacter sp. RHBSTW-00994. The sequence continues at coordinate 2,602,367 of NZ_CP056199.1, forward strand.
TCGCTACTTAATTCAGAAATAACCTTGCTTTGCGCCCTACTCCAGGGCGCATGCCTGCCCTGCACAATATCGTCTAAAAAACCGCCGTAGTTCGCATTTTCATCGTCCTCACAGGCATAGTGTATGAGGAGTTTCCAGGAGGATATACCGATGAAAAAAATACTGATTTGTTGTCTTTTCGGCAATACCGCGACTGCACTTGCAAAGAAAATGCAGCACGTTGCCGATGAACGTGGCTATCCGCTCGTGGTGAGTGCCGTGGGGCTGGATAATTTCGCCAGCGTCGCCCCCGCGTTTGATGGCTTTCTGGTTGCACCACACATCCAATATAAACTTGATGAACTGTTACAGGAGATTGGCAAAGAGCAGCCCATCGTCATTATAGAGAGCTACCCGTATGCGTCACTGGACGGGGAAACGGTACTGATGTATGCGCTGGAACATATGCCTGAGCTGGGAATAAACTAAAAAAGTGCCCTGATATAACAGCCTGTCGATAATGACGCGTCATAGAGACAAAAGCCTCGACAGATTCGAGGCTTTTGACGAATTAAACCGTTTTAGGCTACTAACCACCCGGTTCTTTACCGGAACGTTGCATCCAGCGGTACTTCAGCATCAGGTTCATGCGTGATGCGGTTTCTCAGATCACGACGAATCATTTCGATAGCCCAGAACCAGAAAATATGACCGATCAATTCAGAAATGTATTCATCTGCCGGAATATTAAATAATGAAGGCGTTAAGTTAAGTAATGGGAAGGATATCCAGTGTACGGCAATGGTAGCAACAATACCGGCCCAGACACCCTGCCACAATTTAACTTTAGGAAATACTTCTGCAACAACACAATATCCGATGGCGAAGACCAAAGAGAAAATAATGTGCGTCACCATTACCGGATTAATAATATGTTCTGAAAACGTATAGACGGTATGCGTTGGATCTATACCGAGGTAGTCGCGCAGGAAGAGGTATGGAGGATTAAACTCATCTCGACCACCCGAGAAGGTTCTTGGTGGCAGAGGAACTTCCGCCCCCCATTTCACAAACGCAGACATTACGCCGGCGATGATACCGACAAAAAAAGCAACGCCATAACGACGGCGACCAGGTGCTGTTTGTACGAAGAAATCTTTCACTGCCATGTTATACCACCAAAGAATTATCTCTATTTGCGTGTGGTAATGCTTAATGAATCACACGCCGCTAACATTGACCTGGATCACACTTTTTTCGATAGTCTCTATATTCTTTCACTCTATTTTAGAACTTTAAAATTGCAACCAGAACATCCCTACCAAATATAAGTATGAAAGTGTAGATGAATGGAGGAACGCCTCTCCGTGTTTAGTATTTCAAACAAAATGACTTGCCCCAAACCCTGGCATATATACGTACATTCCATTCAGAATTTTCTTATCTTGTATTTCAAAAAATCAACTATCAGCATCTATCAGTAATAACGAGCCATGACTACCCGCTGGAACACTGTGCGTAGCGCCTCTGGGTATAAGATAAAAATCGCCACTTTTGAGGTAAAAGGACTCCCCGTCAACAACTAACGACATCTCACCATCGATAACCACCAGCAATTCATCAAATCCGGCATGAGTTTCATCAGGAATGCCATCTCCTCCCGTCCTGATTAATTTAATGTTTGCGTTACCCACATTGCCAACTATTAACGATTTCCAGACACCGGGTAAATCTAACGCTATTTTATGCAATGCACCTGTATCCACTTCACACCCGCGGTTCTCAGAAAATGATAGTGATAACGCACTTCGGGTTCATCGCAAATTCGTAATGATAATAAGGTAATCTATTTTTGGGATTAGTCAGATGCCGGGCATGACTAAAATCCAGGCAGGCAATATTATCTCTCACACGAAACGTGTCTGTTCCTATCATCAGGATAACCATGAAATGAAACCACTTTTAATCATGTTGGTCACTCTGGCAGTCGCCGCCTGCTCAAACACACCAGTACCGACAAATCAAGCGAAAGAGGTCACAGCCCCGCAGCGTCTGACAACCGCTTACTCGCAAGCTGATGCCAACGCCGGAACCATTATTATCAAACGCGATGCAGGTAAGATGGGCAGCCTCTGTACGGTGCTTATCGCTATCGATGGCAATCATCTCGCCAATCTGGAATCAGAGGAGAAAGTCACGGCGTATGTTAGTCCTGGGCGTCATATTGTGAGTGCAGACCCTAAAGGTGCTTGCACTGGCGGCCTCAGCGAGCAAGCCTCAACGATCGTCAAAGGCGAAACACAGGTCTTTCGGGCAAGCTTTGCCAGTGCCGGAGACTTCAGTCTTTCACCGACAAATTTATGATAGAGAAAAACCTCTCCTGCATTAATACAACAAAATCAAAAAATCATCCTGGCGTGGCTAACTTACCGGAACAGCCACCGTCGGGATAACCGTTCATTTATTTGATTTGATATGTAATAAAATGCATGTCCAGGTCATCATCTTTACGAATGACTTCCCTGAACTCGCCCCCACTGACAGAGGCAATGGCTGAGCGCCAGAAACGCAACGCCGCCGTATTTTCCAGCATAACCCTTGTTTGCCAGTAACCAGGTCTTTCTGTCACAGCAAGACGAAACGCTTCTTTGCCGACGCCCATCCCTTTAAACTTGCGAAGAACGAAGAACTGGTCGACATCATAGGTTCGGACATCAAACGGGTAACGTCGCAACAAGCAGAACCCTGCCAGTTCATCCTCATCGTAAATCAGATAAGGCCAGTGATCGTCCCGACTCCAGTGGGGATCAAGCAGAGAGGAATTAAATAGATATTGTCCATCCTGCCCGCACCGCCACTTTCCATATTCAGCAAGATCATAAACATAATATCGGAAAAGATTTTCAATAATGTGCCGGTCATTCTCTGCCGTTCTTAAACTCACATGATTAACCATAATGAGCGTATTTCCCTTAGTGCAAGATGTCATTATTACGGGAACACTGTTTATGCCAGTATATAAAGAGAGCAGACGGACCATTCTCTCTACCAGTGACAATCTGACACCATCCCGGAGAACAGTCTGGTGTTTAATTCAATTGCAGTGTGTTTTTTGAAAGCATTCTGTAACTGACAGTCTGATCGATGGTGTAGTATTTCTGAAAGAAATTCTTTAATCCAACGCCACCCATTATCCTTGGTGTGCCCGATTTATTCGCTGTTCGATTGATAATGGCAGTCAGTATGACTGAACCATCATCATTTACGATGGTAAGCGTATCACCATCATGGGAAAACTCATCAGATGATGAAACCGAGACATTAAAGAATCCCCGTTTCCAGTAGGTTGACGCCATGTTAAATGCGTGGTTTTTATACGCACTGTGCTCACCCTCGATTTGCACGTTATCATCGAAAATACACTCGCTCACATCTGCGTTAAGTACGGGATCACCTGCTGTAATTTTTGAGCCTCCATTCCACACGGGGTTTATTACTTTGATAATACTATCTTCAAGCCCGGCCGCAAGATTGAGATGAAACTGTCCATAATGCATCAGACCATTATCTGGCAATACCAGTATATCCACCGCGATATCCTGACGTAATGCCTCACGAATATTTTCGTTATTCTTGATATTGGTAGACTGAGATAGACCTGGCTTTTTATAATTATACATTCTTGTTTTCAGTAATCTTGTCGTTTTCCCGATATACTTTACTTCGCCATCACAGGTAAACGCATAAAGATTGTTACAGACATCATTGAATGATTCCGTCATTACATAATGCAACTCGCCATCCCGCAACGTCCAGTAACCGATTTTTATAAAACCAATATTAAGCAGACGATCCATTTCAGTTAATCCTCAACATGATGTTATATTAATATCATTCAATCTTTGTCTCTTTTCAATTGATATCTCCCACATTGATGCGTTAATGGGGCTGGCATCGGTGTTATCCCTGACTCTGTTGACCCACCTGATGAGCGACCAGTGACAACTCTGAGGCCATTACGCCAAAAACTGCGCACGGCAAAATAGCATTGGTACAAGTAGCACCCGCGTGCGACACACGCTATCATCTCTTATATCAGTGTCATAAACAGGGGTATGGACTGATCCCATAATGCGAGGGAGTGGATTGAGAGAAAGTCTGTTTTTTATTTCGGTCGCCATCATCTCATTTACATTCATTTTCATCTGGATCATGCTCGTTGGCCCGGTAAAGGGAGACGAAAAGACTTACATCCAGGATTCAACGACGTTCGCAATCGTGGTTATGGTGTTGCTCCTGATTGCATTCACAACCGTTTCTGTAACGGTTCTTATGTTCTGAAACGGAGCGGATGACAAACACATACAGAAAGAGTGGATATAATAAGATCGGTAATATTTTGCTTTATGAGAGGTCACAGAATGCGGCCTTTTTTATTGCGAACAGTTTATCTGTTCATCCATCTCCGCGTTATTCAAGTCGTCACATTCAGATAGTAGATTATCCGGTACAGTTCACTTCTCGGGTTAAGATCGTGAAAACCGCCATAGCTCTGCCGCTGATCCTCTTTATCCTGTTAGTCATCTTCGCCATTTTCATTGACCTTCCGGCCTCGCATGTTGTCAGAAGTAAATGTATATGGTCCGATAGCGTGATGCTGAGTTGCCATACCCGACATACTGGTAAAACGTTTTAAAGGGGTAACCGTCGTACCCGGTTGGCACACTTTAGGTGTGATATATTCCCCCCGAAAGCCAAAGCAAAGAGGCAATGGGACAGCGTTTTCCCCCTGATTTAGAGAGCCGAATTACACCACTGTGATACCGGATTACTGAGACCAGAATATGTTGAGCCAGGCGAGACCTTCCCCTTCATTGATCAGCGCTAAAATAGCCATTACGACGATGATGGAGATAATAATCAGTAAGAGTGGATTCATGTGCATCGTTAACTCCCTGTCAGAAATCCAGCTAAATTAAGATCTGTATCTTAAGTATCTCCTGATTCGTAATCATTATTGGTGACATTGCCTGTAAAATGTACAGACTCTTCCCGGTTATTTTTGTCATTGTGTTGACCACGGTTAGATCATTCTGGCAGATGTCATCATCAGGACCGTAAAGACCTCCTCCAATATTGCGTACGCAACACATCTGTCAGGCAATAACGGCTCACACCATGAAACGCACGATAAAGCATAAAAAAAGCTGGCCATGTAATGACCAGCTTTTTAGGCGTTTTGCTGATGCGTTTTAGAAACGATAACCCGCAGAGAACATAAACACCCATGGGTCCAGTCGTGTATGGATACTCTGCTGTTCCCCACCCGCTTTGAACCGCACGTCGGTATCAACATCCATGTACCAGACGGACATGTTAATCAGCCAGTCGCGGTTAATCAGATAATCCAGACCGGCTTGCCCCGCTACACCCCAGGAGTTTTTCAGGCTGAGGTCAGAAAGCCCGGCATCTTTGCCGGTATCGTTAAACTTCTCATTGAAGAACATGGTGTAGTTAACACCCGCGCCAATATATGGGCGCACTTTGCTGCTGGCATCACCGAAATACCATTGCGCCATTAAGGTTGGCGGCAAAAGGTTAACCGTCGCGATATTACCCGTCGGGCCGGTTCCTACATGGTTTCGGAAAGGTGTCGCCGCCAGCAGCTCAACACCGATGTTATCTGTTGCCATATAGGTAAACGTCATCCCCAACTGCGTGTTATTGCTGACGTTAAAGCCGCCGAGCCCCAATACGTTATCGGAACCTTCAGTTGGTCGCACCGTTGCCGAACCGGCACGAATAAAGAACTCACCTGCTTCATGCGCGTACGCACCGCCAGAGAGACTGCTTAAGACAAGGGCTGCCACCGCTAATTTTTTCATATCCGCTCCATCGTTGTGGTTTTCATAGCGGAGGTGAATATACTCACAAATGAGTAATAAGTGATCTAACACAGATCACATAAAAACCAGTAAGTTAACATTCATTGATCTGGATTAATTTTTTACAACTAATCAAAAAGCAGCAAGTTGAATTCAGGTCAATTTTGACAGATTTAACCATTCTTAAAGAAAGTCTCTGGTCTCCAGGCAAGGCGAACTGCAGGATGTTTTTTGGGAACCATTGATGTGACATGAAGATGAGTGGGCAAACGATGCCTATAATCCTGCTCGGGAAAGCATCAGATTACCGTCGCTTTACAAAGATATGCTTTTCCATACAAGCCGTGATGCTGCCACCGCGGAGTTATCCGGTGTACAATCGCCTGCTAATTAACACCTGCAATACTCAAGGAGAGTGCATGTCTATCACGGCGAAGTCTGTCTACCGTGACACGGGAAATTTTTTCCGCAATCAGTTCATTACCTTTTTACTGATCGCATTGCTATGTGCGTTTATCACGGTGGTACTTGGCCATGCGTTTTCACCGAGTGAAGAACAAATTGCCAGCCTGAGCCAGGGTGATCATCTTGCAGGCAGTGTTGGGTTATTTGAACTGGTGCAAAACATGACGCCAGACCAGCAACAAATCTTGCTACGCGCGTCCGCAGCTTCGACTTTCTCGGGATTAATCGGTAATGCAATTCTCGCAGGTGGCGTACTGCTGATGATTCAGCTGGTTTCTGCTGGACACCGTGTCAGCGCTCTGCGCGCTATCGGTGCTAGCGCGCCGCTGCTTCCTAAGCTCTTTATCCTCATTTTCCTGACCACCATGCTGGTACAGATGGGGATTATGTTAATTGTTGTTCCTGGCGTACTACTGGCGGTGGTGCTCTCTTTCGCCCCGATTATGGTTGTGCAGGATAAAATGGGGATCTTTGCGGCAATGCGTAACAGCGCAAAGCTGGCATGGTCTAATATGCGTCTGGTTGCTCCTGCGGTTATCAGTTGGTTGCTTGCCAAAACGCTTTTGCTGCTGTTTGCGCCAAATTTTGCTGTCTTAACACCCAATGTAGGTGCAGTCGTGGCAAATACGCTGAGCAACTTGATTTCAGCAGTCCTGCTGGTCTACTTGTTCCGCCTGTATATGTTAATTCGTCAGTAGTGTCCTGAAGGTTGGGCGCGTCCTCGCGCCCGGCTCAACGCAGAAGATGGAATCGTAGAATGAAGCAGTTTCTTGATTTTTTACCCCTTGTTGTGTTTTTCGCATTTTATAAGTTGTACGACATTTATGCTGCGACCACTGCGCTGATCATCGCCACGGCAGTGGTATTGATTTACAGTTGGGTGCGCTATCGTAAAGTCGAAAAAATGGCGCTGATTACGTTTCTGCTGGTTGCCGTTTTTGGTGGACTGACCCTCTTCTTCCATAATGATGAGTTCATTAAATGGAAGGTGACCGTTATCTACACCCTTTTTGCCGGTGCACTGCTTATCAGTCAGTGGGTCATGAAAAAACCGCTGATCCAGCGCATGCTTGGGAAAGAACTCACTCTGCCTCAGGAAGTGTGGTCCCACCTGAACGTCGCCTGGGCTGTGTTTTTCATACTCTGTGGCCTGGCAAATATCTATATTGCCTTCTGGTTACCACAAAATATTTGGGTCAACTTCAAAGTCTTCGGCCTGACGGCGTTGACGCTCATCTTCACGCTCCTGAGCGGCGTCTATATTTATCGCCATATGCCGCCTCAGGACGACAAGAACTGATCTTTATGGCCAGAACGCGCACTCTGCGGGCGTTCTGGCCTATTCTCACCAGACGAAAATCATAGTAGCATCCCGCCTGAAGTCTTCCGTTACGAGTTAAATCAATAATGACAACAAATGACGCCCCTCAGGGCGAACTGGTCTTACGCACACTGGCAATGCCTGCTGACACCAACGCCAATGGCGATATTTTTGGTGGATGGCTGATGGCACAAATGGATATGGGTGGTGCGATCCTCGCAAAAGAGATTGCGCACGGGCGTGTCGTAACCGTCAGAGTTGATGGTATGACCTTCCTTCGGCCGGTTGCGGTCGGTGATGTCGTCTGCTGCTATGCACGCTGTATGAAACGCGGCAACACCTCGATTTCCATCAATATTGAAGTCTGGGTAAAAAAAGTCGCCTCTGAACCTATTGGTCAGCGTTACAAAGCCACTGAAGCGCTGTTTATTTATGTCGCCGTCGATGGGCAAGGGAAACCGCGCCAACTTCCTCAGGCCTGATCCTTCAGGTAAAAAAAAGCCTCCTTGCGGAGGCTTTTTCCTTTATTCCATCTGTGCCCCGCCGTTAAGGCGGAAGACAATATTCACAATGAGCCCATTGCCAGGCTTACCGGACTCATAACGCCATTTGCGCATGGCAGTTTTAACTTCACGCTCAAACATGTTGGAAGGCTGCGCGGACAAGACTTCCACATTATCAACACGGCCATCCGCTGTGACGTCAAATTTCACACGAACACGGCCTTCAATACGCAACGCCTGGGCTCGCGCCGGGTACTGCGGTTGGTTACGGCTCAATGCACGCGGACCTGAAGGTGCGGTTACGGTTGGTTTTGCGGTTGTCGGTGAACTGTTCATCACCGGACGCGCCGGAGCCGTATTCTCAACAGCCTGAGTGGCACGAGGCTCTACAGGTCGCTCTTCTTTTGGACGCTCTTCAACCTTTTTCACCGGTTTTGGTTTCGGTTTTGGTTTGGACTTTGGCTCAGGCTTGTGAATCACCACTGGCGCCTCTTTCGGCGGCTCCGGGATCGGTTCAGGCTCTGGTTCTGGCTCCACAACCGGCTGTGGCGGTGGCGGCGCGACTTGCGGTGGCTCAAGCTCCGCAGGCGTTACCATGGTCACAGAAATTGGCTGCGCGGGCGCTGGCATTTCAATAACCTGATGAACCGAGGTATAGAGCAGGCCCGCCACGACAGCACCGTGAATGACAACGGAGAGCAATGTCGGCCAGGGAAAGCGGCGAGGTAAATCAAGGGTCATCGAAGTCATAATCATTAACGTTAAAAAACCGGACCCTGATTTTAAATGCAAATAGCAATCATATTCAATAAGACACTTTATCTTCACGCAATTTAAGCGCATAACCGGCCAAAAAAGGCGCGCCAGCACTAAGGTTTTAACATTCTCGTTATCTTTACATTGCAGTCAATTGTGCTTTCACATAACGTAAATGACACTTTTAAAGGTTAAGGAGCTACTCCGTGCTTTATGTCATTTACGCCGAAGATATCGCAAATTCCCTGGAAAAACGTCTTTCTGTACGCCCAGCCCACCTGGCTCGTTTACAGCTGTTACATGATGAAGGCCGTTTGTTAACCGCAGGCCCAATGCCAGCAGTAGACAGCAACGATCCAGGCGCGGCAGGTTTTGCAGGTTCAACAGTGATTGCTGAATTTGACTCCCTGGAAGCCGCGCAGGCCTGGGCTGAAGCGGATCCGTATGTCGCAGCAGGCGTTTACGCTAAAGTCACAGTACGACCGTTTAAGAAAGTATTCTGATGTGAAAAAGGCTCCCTCAGGAGCCTTTTACTCAGTGCAGCGACGCCAGGCGCGCGGCAAATCCTACAAACAGCAGTCCTATCAAGCCATTCCCCAGCTTCGCCAGTTTCTTTTTGGTTTTCAGATAACGGGTGACAAATGCACCGGAGAAAATCAGGAAGCTCATATACATAAAGCTAATCAGTTCAAGCGTGGTCGCAAGGATCAGGAACGATGCGCCCGTATTTTCCGCTCGTACATCAATGAACTGCACAAAAAACGAGACATAAAAGAGGATCGCTTTTGGGTTGGTCAGGCTTAATACCAGCGAGCGTTTCATGATCATGCTCGCTGGCTCAGTGCCGTTTTCATGTGCGTTATTCTGACGGGTAATAACCGACCACAACATTTTGCCACCCAGCCACAGCAAATAAAACGCACCGAGGTAGCGAACAATATTGAATAAGACCGGGGTGGTCTGAATCAGTGCGGCGACACCAGCCCAGGCCAAAAACATCAGCACCGCATCGCCAATAAAAACACCCGTGGCGGCCAGATACCCTTTTTTAACGCCATGCCCAATACCCGTTTTGAGAACAAACAAGGTATTCGGACCTGGCACTAAGACGATAAAAAATGCACCGACAACATATGTCCAAAAGTTAAGCACACCAAACTCCGTAAACACCTCTTCCTCCTTTTGCTAAATCAATACGTAAATACCGCTGCAATGGCAGTATCCACTCAATAATAACTTGTCATACGCCGTGATAACCCTCAATCGATATAGAGGATCTGTGCTGGAGGGATAGCGCGGTGTTTGATAATCAAGAGATAAACATCGGGCACCTTAACGGTGCCCACGGGGTTCTCAGAGATCCTGGACGGCAAACAGTAACGCGTTACGGTGTCTGCTCATTCCACATTTTCTGATGGCGTGAATACGCATATTGCGGCGGGATTGTGCTTCCAGCCAACGAGCCTTGCGACGACTCACCTGTCGCAACATGCGCCAGCGCCCTACTTCTGTTCTACTGCGCTTCATGTCTACAACTCTATCTCTAACAGAGCCGTCATTATAAACCCTGCGCGGCGGCAGACCAGCGCTTTTATCTGCCGTTTTTATTTGCCAGATGAATCCTGATGCGTACACTCATAACAATACGCTTTCAAAAGGATTTTTTATTTATGACAACCTTCTACACCGTGGTGAGTTGGCTGGTCATTCTGGGATACTGGCTGCTCATTGCGGGCGTAACGTTACGCATCCTGATGAAGCGCAGAGCCGTACCCTCCGCCATGGCCTGGCTTCTGATCATCTACATTCTTCCACTGGTAGGGATTATTGCGTATCTCTCCTTTGGCGAACTGCATTTGGGAAAAAGGCGAGCTGAGCGCGCCCGCGCGATGTGGCCTTCAACCGCCAAATGGCTCAACGATCTTAAAGCCTGTAAACATATCTTTGCCGAAGAGAACAGCAGCGTTGCGGCTTCGTTGTTCAAATTGTGTGAACGTCGTCAGGGCATTGCCGGAGTAAAAGGCAATCAGCTCCAGCTACTGACGGACTCTGACGATGTCATGCAGGCGCTGATCCGCGATATTCAGCTGGCGCGACATAACATCGAGATGGTGTTCTATATCTGGCAGCCTGGCGGTATGGCCGATCAGGTGGCGGAATCGCTGATGGCCGCCGCGCGTCGGGGAATTCATTGTCGGCTGATGCTGGATTCCGCAGGCAGCGTCGCATTTTTCCGTAGCCCCTGGGCGGCAATGATGCGCAATGCGGGTATCGAAGTGGTCGAGGCGCTCAAGGTGAACCTTCTGCGTGTCTTCTTGCGCCGAATGGATCTGCGCCAGCACCGCAAAATGATCCTGATTGATAACTATATTGCCTACACCGGCAGTATGAATATGGTCGATCCCCGTTTCTTCAAACAGGATTCAGGCGTGGGGCAATGGATTGATCTCATGGCTCGCATGGAAGGCCCCGTTGCAACCTCCATGGGTATCGTCTACTCCTGCGACTGGGAAATCGAAACCGGCAAACGCATTCTGCCGCCACCGCCCGATGTCAACATCATGCCGTTTGAAGAGGCCAGCGGGCATACGATCCATACCATTGCCTCGGGTCCTGGCTTTCCGGAAGACCTTATTCATCAGGCCCTGCTGACCGCAGCCTATTCGGCGCGCGAATATTTGATCATGACCACGCCCTATTTTGTTCCGAGCGATGATCTTCTGCACGCCATCTGTACTGCCGCACAGCGCGGTGTCGATGTCAGCATTATCATGCCGCGCAAGAACGACTCCGTTCTTGTCGGTTGGGCAAGCCGGGCCTTCTTTACCGAGCTGTTGGCGGCCGGGGTGAAGATTTATCAGTTCGAAGGCGGGCTTTTGCACACCAAAAGCGTGCTGGTTGATGGCGAACTCAGTCTGGTTGGGACGGTCAACCTGGATATGCGCAGTCTGTGGCTCAATTTTGAAATCACGCTGGTCATTGATGATGCCGGATTTGGCGGTGATCTGGCCGCGGTTCAGGACGATTATATTTCCCATTCTCGCCTGCTGGATGCCCGGTTGTGGGTCAAACGACCAATGTGGCAGAGAATTGCCGAACGACTGTTTTACTTCTTTAGTCCGTTGCTGTAAAACGTGCCCAACGATGTTAAACAGGTAGTCATCATGGAAATGGATCTGAATAATCGCCTGACTGAAGACGAAACGCTTGAACAGGCTTACGATATTTTTCTCGAACTGGCGGTTGATAACCTCGATCCCGCAGACGTGATTCTCTTTAACCTGCAATTCGAAGAGCGCGGCGGCGCAGAATTGTTCGATCCATCAGAAGACTGGAACGAACATGTTGATTATGACCTGAACCCTGACTTCTTCGCTGAAGTGGTTATTGGTCTGGCAGATACCGACGGTGGTGAAATCAACGATATCTTTGCTCGCATCCTGTTGTGTCGCGAGAAAGATCACAAGCTGTGCCATATTCTCTGGCGCGAATAATAAAAAAGGCTGCGTATGCAGCCTTTTTTATTTAATCAGGGAGTTCGTTACCACACCTGCTGCAATAGCGCGCACTATGTTCGTGGCCTCTCTGCTGGCATTTTAAGCACTGGCGATCTAACTGCCGTTTCTGAAACGCCGAACTCATGTGCGTTGTAATCAATCCTGTCGGGATCGCAATGACCGAATAACCAATCAGGATCAACACTGACGCCACAATACGTCCAAGCGGTGTGTGCGGTGTAATATCACCATATCCCACCGTTGTTACCGTAACGATTGCCCAATAGACAGATGCATTCAGCGTTGTAAATCCGTACTTAGGCCCCTCAATCAAATACATCAGTGCGCCAAAAACAATCATCACGATGGCAATGAATGAGTAGAACAGAATCAGCTGGTGACGGGCACTTAATATTGCACTCCAGAAAACCCGTAATGACGGCATAAAACGCAACAGCTTCAGAATACGTAATACGCGAACAGCACGCATCGCTCGCCAGGCGAAAACATAATCCAGGCTGATTTCCGGCCAAAGCCACATAACATAAAGTGGCAAAATGGTGGCTAAATCAATAAAACCCCAAAAGCTAAAAACGTATTTCGCCGGATTAGGCCAGCAGAAAACACGGAGCAGATATTCAAGGGTAAAGACCAGCGTGACAATAAGTTCCAGCCAGACAAAAACATGCCATTCATCAAAGGTCAGGTGATACTGCAACCCAGCACCGGATTCGACAAAGATAATCGCAACGCTTAATAGTGCGAACAAACCGCATAAGGCTTCGAAGCGACGCCCGGATAACGTTTTCGGGTCAAATAACAACTGGTATAGCCGCCGACGGGCTGACGTGAATAAGTGCGACACATTAACCTCGCAAAAAATAAGGGCTGACATTATGTCAGCCCTTGCGATTATAACGGGTCTACCTTCAGGCAGGAAACCGCATGGCGGAAACTGCCTTCCAGAACCGGTCGCGTTTGCGCGCATTCCGGTCCCGCTAACGGACATCTCGTCCGGAAGACGCAGCCAGAAGGCGGGTTAATTGGCGATGGCAATTCACCTTCCAGAAGCTGGATCGTTTTATTTTTCTCCAGGTCTGGATCCGGAACCGGTACAGCCGACATCAGGGCTTTGGTATAAGGGTGCAGCGGATTATGGTACACCTCATCATACGTGCCCAGTTCGACGGCATGCCCCAGATACATCACCAACACACGGTCAGAAATGTGTTTTACCACGGCCAGGTCGTGCGCAATGAAGATCAGCGATAACCCCATTTCCCGCTGCAATTTCTGCAACAGGTTAACCACCTGCGCCTGAATCGACACGTCGAGCGCGGAAACGGGCTCATCACAGATGATCAACTTCGGCTCCAGAATCAACGCACGCGCAATACCAATACGCTGACACTGACCACCTGAGAATTCATGTGGATAACGGTTGATGAGGTTTGGCAGCAGCCCTACTTTCATCATCATCGCTTTCACACGGTCACGCACTTCCTGACGCGGCATTTTCGGATGATAGGTGCGCAGTGGCTCGGCAATGATATCGCCGATGTTCATACGCGGGTTTAGGGATGCCAGCGGATCCTGGAAAATCATCTGAATGTCGCTTCGCACCTCACGCCATTCATCCGGTTTCATGCCAAGCAGGTCGTTACCCAGCCAGGCCACTTTACCGTCGGTGGCTTTTACCAGGCCAATGATGGCGCGGGCAAAGGTCGACTTACCACAGCCAGACTCTCCCACTACGCCCAAGGTTTCCCCTTCGTACAGACGCAGAGTAACGCCATCGACCGCTTTCAGTGTCTTTGGCGGCTGCCAGAACCACTGTTTGCCATCTTTAATGTCGAAGTGCACCTTAAGATCGGAAATCTCGAGCAGGACGTTACGTTTTTCGTCTAATGCGTTCATACCAGTTCCTCCTGCGGCTTAAAGCAGGCGCGCAGACGGCCTGGTGCAAACTCCTGTAACGGTGGCGCACTGTTACAGATTTCCATCGCATGCGGACAACGAGGCTGGAACGGACACCCTTTCGGCAGACGCAGCAGGTTTGGTGGGTTTCCAGGGATGGTCAACAGGGATTCACCTTCCGCATCCAGACGCGGGACGGCATTGAGCAGACCGATAGAATATGGATGCGCAGGATGATAGAAGACATCTCGCGCTTTGCCATACTCCATGGTACGACCCGCATACATCACCAGTACTTTGTCACAGATCCCCGCCACTACACCCAGGTCATGGGTGATCATGATGATGGCCGTGTTGAATTCGCGCTTAAGCTCGTTCAGCAAGGTCATGATTTGCGCCTGAACGGTAACGTCCAGCGCCGTGGTCGGTTCGTCAGCAATCAGCAGTTTTGGCCGACACAGCAAAGCCATCGCGATCATGACGCGCTGGCGCATCCCACCGGAAAACTCATGCGGGAACATGCGCATACGCTTACGCGCTTCTGGCATTTTCACCGCATCCAGCATTTTAACGGACTCTTCAAACGCTTCAGCTTTTCCCATGCCTTTATGCAGCATCAGTACTTCCATCAGCTGCTCGCCAACACGCATGTACGGGTTCAGCGAGGTCATCGGATCCTGGAAAATCATTGAAATCTGCTCGGCACGAAGCTTGTTCAGCTCCTGCTCCGGCAGATTAAGGATCTCTTTACCGTTGAAGGTCGCAGACCCACCTATGCGTCCGTTTTGCGCCAGCAGTCCCATCAGCGCAAATGCGGTCTGGGATTTACCGGAACCCGACTCACCCACGATCCCCAATGTCTCACCGGCACGCAGGTTAAAGTTCAGGTCGTTTACCGCAGTAACATCGCCATCTGGCGTTTTAAAGGTGACACGGAGGTCCTTAACGTCCAGCAAAACCTTGCCCTGCTGTTGCGCCTGAGGCGCAGATGCCGTTTCAATAATCGTCATAACGGCGCTCCTTAACGGTCTTTCGGGTCGAGGGCATCACGCAGGCCATCGCCGATAAAGTTGAAACAAAACAGGGTAACAACCAGGAAACCCGCCGGGTAAAGCAGCAGCCATGGAGACACTTCCATTGAGTTCGCTCCATCGCTAAGAAGCGCGCCCCAACTGCTCAGCGGCTCTTGTGTACCCAGACCCAGGAAGCTCAGGAAAGATTCGAACAGGATCATGCTCGGAACCAGCAGTGAGGCATACACCACCACCACACCCAGTACGTTAGGGACAATGTGGCGCACCACGATATTCGCGGTAGAAACACCACCAACCTGCGCCGCTTCAATGAACTCTTTACGTTTAAGGCTCAGGGTTTGACCACGAACGATACGTGCCATATCCAGCCAGGAAACCATCCCAATGGCAACGAAGATCAGCAAGATGTTCTGACCAAAGAAGGTGACCAGCAGGATAACGAAGAACATGAACGGGAAGGAGTTTAAGATCTCCAACAAACGCATCATGACGGAGTCGACTTTACCGCCAAGATAGCCGGACAGTGAACCATAAAGCGTTCCGACAATCACCGCCACCAGCGCGGCGGCGATACCCACCATTAATGAAATACGTCCACCGATTGCCACACGCACCAACAGATCACGTCCAGAAGAGTCCGTGCCAAAGTAGTGTCCGGATGCCATATCCGGCGCACTGGACATCATCCCCCAGTCGGTATCGAAATAGGTGAACTGCGATAACACGGGAGCCAGGGCGACAAACAGGGCGATCACAACCAGCACAATGAGACTGGCTACGGCCGCCCGGTTATGCATGAAACGACGACGCGCATCCTGCCAGAGGCTACGGCCTTCAACTTCGAGTTTTTCACTGAAGTTTTCCAGCGCCTCGCTGTTTTTCTTACTCAACATCATGGCGTGCTCCAGTTAGTAACGAATTTTCGGGTCGATAACGGCATAGAGCACATCGACAATCGCGTTAAAGAGAATGGTCAGCGCACCCACAAGAATGGTAAGGCTCAGCACCAGCGAATAATCGCGGTTGAGCGCGCCGTTGACAAACAGTTGACCAATTCCTGGCAAACCATAGATTGTTTCGATAACCATAGAGCCTGTAATGATACCGACGAAAGCCGGTCCCATATAGGACAGTACAGGTAACAGTGCTGGCTTGAGAGCATGACGGAAAATAATCCGGCGCATCGGCAGCCCTTTCGCGCGAGCAGTACGGATGAAGTTGGAGTGCAGTACTTCAATCATCGAACCGCGCGTGATACGCGCAATACTGGCGATATACGCCAGCGATAATGCCACCATGGGCAAAATCATGAACTTCAATGCCCCGCCGTTCCAGCCGCCTCCCGGCAGCCATTTCAGCGTGATGGCAAATATCATCACCAGCAATGGCGCGACAACGAAACTGGGTATAACCACCCCGGTCATTGCGACCCCCATCACGGCATAATCCCATTTGGTATTTTGTTTAAGCGCAGCGATAACGCCCGCAGCGACACCGAGAACGACAGCCAGGAAGAATGCCGCAGCACCTAATTTAGCGGATACCGGGAAGCTTGATGCCACCAGGTCGTTAACGGAATAGTCTTTATATTTGAATGACGGTCCAAAATCGCCATGCGCAAGTTGCTTCAGATAATTGAAGTACTGCGTAGAGATTGGATCGTTTAAGTGATATTTCGCTTCGATGTTGGCCATAACTTCTGGCGGCAACGTACGCTCACTGGTAAATGGACTACCTGGCGCAAGACGCATCATGAAGAACGAAATGGTAATAAGAATAAAGAGCGTCGGAATCGCTTCAAGACAGCGACGTAGGATAAATTTCAACATTGCCCGTACCTTCTGGCGTGTGCCTTTTACACATTCTTATTCAGGCGAACCAGAAAAATAATGTGTATATAGTGCGATGAATTAAGACACAGTGGGGCAAATGACTTTGCCCCACGGATTGCCATTAATGCTTAATGATGTACAGATCTTTAGTATAGATGTTGTCCATCGGATCTTTACCGGTATAACCGCCAACCCATGGTTTCACCAGGCGGGCGTTAACATAGTAATAGACCGGTACAATTGCAGAATCTTTGCCTAACTGTTGTTCTGCTTTGTCATACAGTGCGGAGCGTTGTGCTTCATCAGTGGCTTTCAGCGACTCTTTCATGATCGCATCGAACGCCGGGCTCTTATAATGCGCAGTGTTCATTGAGCTGTCTGACAGCATGGTATTCAGGAAGGAGGTTGGTTCGTTGTAGTCAGCACACCAGCCGGCACGCGCCACGTCATAAGTTCCCTGATGACGAGTATCCAGGAAGGTTTTCCACTCCTGGTTCACCAGTTTCACGTCCACACCCAGATTTTTCTTCCAGATAGAAGCGGCAGCGATAGCCAGTTTTTTGTGCAGGTCAGAAGTGTTGTAAAGCAGGTTGAAGGTCAGTGGTTTATCCGCTGTGTAGCCTGCTTCAGCCAGCAGTTTTTTCGCTTCTTCGTTACGTTTTTCCTGAGTCCAGGTGAACCACTCTGGTTTGGTCAGTTTCGCACCATCTGCATATGGCGGGGTGTAGCCGAATGCTGGCAGGTCGCCTTGCGCTTTCACTTTGTTTACGATGATATCGCGATCCAGACCCAGTTTCAGCGCAGTACGAACGCGTGCATCGGTGAATGGTGCTTTCTGGTTGTTGATTTCATAGTAATAAGTACACAGATACGGGTCGACGTGCACTTCGGTTGGGATCTCTTTCTTCAGTTTCTGGAAGAGTTCGATCGGCAGGTTGTTATAGGTCATGTCGATCTCACCGCTGCGGTAGCGGTTTACATCTGTCACTTCAGAGGAGATCGGCAGATAAGTAATCTGGTCTACGACAGTTTTCGCGTTATCCCAGTAATTGGTGTTACGCGCCATTACGATACGTTCGTTAACAACCCAGTCAGTCAGCTTATATGCACCGTTAGTCACGATATTCGCTGGCTGAGTCCACTTCTCACCGAATTTTTCGATGGCGGTTTTGTTAACCGGAGACATTGCCGGGTTAACCAGCAATTTGTAGAAATACGGAACAGGCTCGCTCAGCGTGACTTCCAGAGTGTGGTCATCAATTGCTTTGACGCCAAGTTCTGACGGCGCTTTTTTACCGTCGATAATTTCATCAACGTTCAGAATATGACCGTACTGCGGATAGCTGGCGTAAGGCGAAGCCGTTTTTGGGTCAACCAGACGTTGCCAGCTATAAACGAAATCTTGTGCGGTAACAGGTTCACCGTTGGACCATTTTGCGTCTTTACGCAGGTGGAATGTCCATACTTTGAAGTCTTTGTTATCCCAGCTTTCAGCAACACCTGGAATCGGGTGACCATCTTTGGTAGAGGTAATCAGCAGGCCTTCGAACAGGTCACGGCTGATGTTTGCTTCAGGAACACCTTCAATTTTGTTTGGATCCAGCGACTGCGGTTCAGCGCCATTGTTACGAATCATGGTTTGCTTTTCTGCCAGCGTAACGCCAGCAGGAACATCGGCTGCCATTGCCATATTACCCGCGATTAGCGCAGTAAAAATTCCCGCGGCAATCAGACTTTTTTTTGTGATGATGGACATTGTGTTGATACTCCACTCATTATAATTACTGGCGTTTGCCAGCTGTGTAATCCCCTGTTGGGGCCTGTACAGCGCAGGAGTTTTTTTTGCTGCTGTCAGGTTCTTTTTTTACTTCTTGCTATCACCGACTTCATTATTACTGACCGCTCGTATGGCCGTCTTGCGTCGATTCTTGACACGCCTCCCCTGTTTGAGACGTGTGCTGGATATTCGGGACAAGTTCTATATGAAAATAATTCTCATCTACTTGTTTAATGCCGCAAAATATAAGGCCGGAAAGTATCAAATGGCGTAATCTCGCGCCAATACATTTTGCAAATTTGTTAAGCAATTCTCTTTTACGACGATCGTCGTTTCTATGGGGGCAGCCTTGCCGCACATCTGATACCAATTGAAACCTATGGTATTCAATGTGATAGAGACAAAAATCCCTATAAGCGCGTCGCTGCGCTATCATTGACTGGTTTTGTACGAAAATTTAACAACTGGTTATTATTTAGCACATTCTTCTAACGGAACGTTGAAATTACTAATATCATTTCGGTTATCGCTCAGCAAGCCCCAGAGTATCATGTGAGTAAAATAACAGACCGTTTGCATGGTTTCTGTGCAGGCCAACGACACCCAAAATATTAACTCATTGAAATTTAAGTAAAAGACATTATTAGTAGAATTTATTATGGCTTGTGTGCATTTCAACTTTATTTATATGATTTGCTGATAATCACGTAAAAAAACGGAGCCACAGGCTCCGTTCTTTCGAATGAAATGTTCAGTGTAATAACCCGGGGAAAATGCTTTTAATGCCGGTGACGATGAATTCGATCCCCAGAGCCATCAATAACAGCCCCATGATACGAGTTATCACGTTAATACCTGTTTGCCCAAGCAAACGAACAAGCCAGGGAGCAATGCGGAAAACACCCCAACAGCACAATGCAAAAAGCGCAATCGCTACGGAGAACCCAATAAGATGCATCAGATTGTGGTATCGCGTGCCCCATACAATGGTAGAACTGATCGCCCCTGGACCGGCCATCAGTGGCAGTGCTAAAGGGACCACCCCGATACTTTCGCGAATCGCAGTCTCTGACTTCTCTTGCTTGTTTTGCTTATCCTCACCCAACTTACCGCTGATCATTGACATCGCAATGGTGACGACAAGGATCCCACCAGCAATGCGAAACGAATCAATTGAAATACCGAAAATCTGTAAAATCGCATCGCCAAGATAAAGAGAGGTCAACAAAATGATGCCCACAGACAGATTTGCCGTCAGGTTGGTTTTATTCCTGGCAGCGGCTGTCTGGTAACTGGTCATACTAATGAAGACTGGAATGATGCCTACTGGGTTAACCAGTGCAAACAGACCAATAAAGAACTTAAAATATGTAGGGAAATCAAAGAGCGTTTGAATCACGTTAAGCTCCGCCTATGCACATGGCCAGGGACATAAATTGTGTCATGATAAAACCGCGCTGAAGATACGCTTTTTATCAGCACACTTCACCAGAAATCTATGTCAAAACGCTATCATTTCACTATGTTAAGTTTTTGTGGTATCTATGATAGCGCCACTTCCAATACTTACTTAATTATTTAACACTGGAAAAATCTCAAAGAAATAACGCTGCTGAATGGTATCAGCTTGGGGAGAAATTGACGCAGATCATGATTTTCGTACTCAGAAGTGAGTAATCTTGATTACGCCGCCAGGGAGATCACCATCAAAAAGGTATGATGCTAAGGTCAGGCTCTTTTAGTAAATTAGTGTACAAGCACGAAAAGTAACCCGTTGTTTTAATGTGTGTTACGCAAGGGTAATCGACTCTGACTATACTGTTGTCGTTATTGAGCGCTGGTTTACTAAAAGAGTTTAACATTATCAGGAGAGCATTATGGCTGTTACCAACATCGCTGAACTGAACGCACTCGTCGAGCGCGTCAAAAAAGCCCAGCGTGAATATGCCAATTTCACCCAAGAACAGGTTGATAAAATCTTCCGCGCGGCCGCTCTGGCTGCTGCAGATGCTCGAATCCCTCTCGCTAAAATGGCCGTTGCCGAATCCGGCATGGGTATCGTTGAAGATAAAGTGATCAAAAACCACTTTGCTTCTGAGTATATCTACAACGCCTATAAAGATGAGAAAACCTGTGGCGTTTTGTCTGAAGACGACACCTTCGGGACAATCACCATTGCAGAACCTATCGGCATTATCTGCGGTATCGTTCCGACCACCAACCCAACCTCTACCGCTATCTTCAAATCGCTGATCAGCCTTAAAACCCGTAACGCAATCATCTTCTCCCCGCACCCACGAGCTAAAGATGCAACCAACAAAGCAGCAGATATCGTTCTGCAGGCTGCTATCGCAGCTGGTGCACCAAAAGATCTGATTGGCTGGATTGATCAACCTTCTGTTGAATTGTCCAACGCACTGATGCATCACCCTGACATTAACCTGATCCTGGCGACCGGTGGTCCTGGCATGGTTAAAGCAGCATACAGCTCCGGCAAACCAGCCATCGGCGTAGGCGCAGGTAATACCCCAGTTGTTATTGATGAAACCGCTGATATCAAACGCGCTGTTGCTTCTGTTCTGATGTCTAAAACCTTCGATAACGGCGTTATCTGTGCTTCTGAGCAGTCAGTGGTTGTTGTTGATTCCGTATATGATGCAGTACGTGAGCGCTTTGCAAGCCACGGCGGTTACATGCTGCAGGGCAAAGAGCTGAAAGCCGTTCAGGACATCATCCTGAAAAATGGCGCATTGAACGCCGCTATCGTTGGTCAGCCTGCGTATAAAATCGCTGAGCTCGCCGGCTTTACCGTTCCTGCTACAACTAAAATCCTGATCGGTGAAGTGAAAGTTGTGGATGAGAGCGAACCATTCGCTCACGAAAAACTGTCCCCTACTCTCGCAATGTACCGTGCAAAAGATTTCGAAGATGCAGTGGTAAAAGCAGAAAAATTGGTTGCGATGGGCGGTATCGGTCACACCTCTTGCCTGTACACTGACCAGGACAACCAGCCAGAACGCGTTGCTCATTTCGGTCAGATGATGAAAACCGCACGTATTCTGATTAACACCCCAGCGTCTCAGGGTGGTATCGGTGACCTGTACAACTTTAAACTCGCACCTTCCCTGACTCTGGGTTGTGGTTCATGGGGTGGTAACTCCATCTCTGAAAACGTTGGTCCTAAACACCTGATCAACAAGAAAACCGTTGCTAAGCGAGCTGAAAACATGTTGTGGCACAAACTTCCGAAATCTATCTACTTCCGCCGTGGCTCACTGCCAATCGCGCTGGATGAAGTGATTACTGATGGCCACAAACGTGCGCTCATCGTGACTGACCGCTTCCTGTTCAACAACGGCTACGCAGACCAGATCACCTCAGTTCTGAAAGCTGCTGGTGTGGAAACCGAAGTATTCTTCGAAGTTGAAGCTGACCCAACGCTGACGGTTGTACGTAAAGGTGCTGAACTGGCGAACTCCTTCAAACCGGATGTGATCATCGCACTGGGTGGCGGTTCCCCAATGGATGCAGCCAAAATCATGTGGGTCATGTACGAACACCCAGAAACCCACTTCGAAGAACTGGCACTGCGCTTTATGGACATCCGTAAACGTATCTACAAGTTCCCGAAAATGGGTGTAAAAGCGAAAATGATCGCAGTGACCACCACTTCCGGTACAGGTTCAGAAGTTACACCGTTTGCGGTTGTAACTGACGATGCAACAGGTCAGAAATACCCACTGGCTGACTATGCGCTGACTCCAGATATGGCAATCGTTGATGCCAACCTGGTGATGGATATGCCGAAATCGCTGTGTGCGTTCGGTGGTCTGGATGCTGTAACTCATGCTCTTGAAGCGTATGTTTCCGTCCTGGCTTCTGAATTCTCTGATGGTCAGGCTCTGCAGGCACTGAAACTGCTGAAAGAAAACCTGCCAGCGTCTTATAACGAAGGGGCTAAAAACCCGGTAGCGCGTGAGCGTGTACACAGTGCTGCAACTATCGCAGGTATCGCGTTTGCTAACGCATTCCTGGGTGTTTGCCACTCTATGGCACACAAACTGGGTTCACAGTTCCACATTCCTCACGGTCTGGCGAACGCCCTGTTGATCAGCAACGTTATCCGTTATAACGCCAACGACAACCCAACTAAGCAGACTGCATTCAGCCAGTATGACCGCCCTCAGGCACGTCGTCGTTATGCTGAAATCGCAGACCATCTGGGTCTGAGCGCTGCGGGCGACCGTACTGCTGCTAAAATCGAGAAATTGCTGGCATGGCTGGACAGCATCAAAGCTGAACTGGGTATTCCTAAATCTATCCGCGAAGCAGGCGTTCAGGAAGCAGACTTCCTTGCTCACGTAGATAAGCTGTCTGAAGATGCCTTCGATGACCAGTGTACTGGTGCTAACCCGCGCTACCCACTGATCTCCGAGCTGAAACAGATTCTGCTGGATACCTACTACGGTCGTGAGTTTAAAGAAAACGACGTTGTCGCTGCTAAAGTTGAAGCACCTGCAGCAAAAACTGACAAAAAAGCGAAGAAAAGCGCTTAATTGACAGCCTAATAAAAACCCGCCAAATGGCGGGTTTTTTTATATCTGCGTTCAGAATTCAATTAAATATCAGTATCGAATTAACAGCGATTATGGTCCTGAATTGCCGTCAACGACCCCACAGCTAACGCTTCTTTGTAGTGCTTACGACATACAGAAACATACCGCTCATTTCCGCCTATAACGACTTGTTCACCATCCGCATACGGCTTACCTGATTGATCGAGACGAAGCACCATGCTGGCTTTACGGCCGCAGTAACAAATCGTTTTTAGTTCGACGAGTTTATCCGACCACGCAAGCAAATACTGACTCCCGGCAAATAATTCGCCACGAAAATCCGTGCGTAATCCGTAACACAATACAGGAATGTCGAGATCATCGACGACGTCAGAAAGTGCACGGACCTGTTGGCGCGTCAGGAACTGGCTTTCATCCACCAGAACGCAGTGTACAGGCCGGGAAGCATGCTCTGCACGTATATCCTCGAACAGGTCGGTTTGCGGGTTATACAGCTTTGCAGGCGATGACAGACCTATTCGCGAACTCACTTTACCTGCGCCAAAGCGGTCATCAATCTCAGCAGTGTATACGACACTACGCATGCCCCTTTCCTGATAATTGTAAGAGGACTGCAGTAACGCCGTAGATTTCCCTGCATTCATTGCCGAATAGTAGAAATAAAGTTGTGCCATTGGCCGTAAAACCCTAATCAATGTGTAATATTCCCAATGATTCATTGTACCATATTTTGTCTCGCTATCCGCGACAGACAGCACATACTCTGCGACATATGGTTATCCTGGGTTCAATCCACATCAGAAAATAATGCGTTAAAACATGCAGTAAACTCGTTTGATGCCCCAAAAAGGGAAAGTCCATAGCCAAACATAACACTCCTTTTTATACTGGATTTCAGGGCTATTAAAATTCACTATTTATTAACTATTTCTGACTTTCATCCCCTCCAACAAGGTAATACAAAAGGCTGATATTTATCCTACGCAACTATAATTCGTGAGGGAGTTGTCACAAAAACATACTGCCAACAGGTTTATACCGCCTGGCGTGATAACGTGCAGACCAGACAGCCATCGAAATTTAAGTTAGCGTAATTAATAATAGCGCCCAATATTCAGTATTTTTTGAATTCCTTACATTCTCACCTATTGCACAACTCAATTTATCGCTCTATTATTACTTCAACAAACCACCCCCCATTATAAGTTTGAGATTACTACAATGAGCGAAGCACTTAAAATTCTGAACAACATCCGTACTCTTCGTGCGCAGGCGAGAGAATGTACCCTTGAAACGCTTGAAGAAATGCTGGAAAAATTAGAAGTTGTAGTTAATGAACGTCGTGAAGAAGAAAGCGCTGCTGCAGCTGAAATCGAAGAACGCACTCGTAAACTGCAGCAATATCGCGAAATGCTGATTGCTGATGGTATCGATCCAAATGAATTGCTGAACAGCATGGCTGCAGCTAAAACCGGCACTAAAGCAAAACGTGCAGCTCGTCCGGCTAAATATAGCTACGTTGACGAGAACGGCGAAACTAAAACCTGGACTGGCCAGGGACGTACTCCTGCTGTTATCAAGAAAGCCATGGATGAGCAAGGTAAACAGCTGGATGATTTCCTGATCAAGGATTAATCATTATAGATTCTAAAAAATCCCGCTAAATGCGGGATTTTTTGTGTCTGCAATTTATACTGAACATCCTCTTACACTCAGCCATATTGCGACAAACAGCTATTTACCGGAACTGACAAAACCATTCTGGCTTATCATAATGTGTCGTTGTGGGCATAAAAAAACCGGTGGGCAATGCCACACCGGTCATGTCAGTTTGAACAACAGATTATTTTGTAATACCCATCGTTTCTTTCAACCAGGCTTTAAATTCTTCACCCAGGGTATTGTGGCGAATGCCGTATTCAACAAATGCCTGCATATAACCAAGCTTATTGCCGCAATCGTGACTCTTACCTTTCATATGATAGGCTTCGACGGTTTCTTTCTCGATCAGCATATCAATTGCATCGGTCAATTGGATTTCATCACCTGCTCCTGGAGGCGTTTTCGCCAGCAGAGGCCAAATCTCAGCACTCAGAACATAACGCCCCACAACAGCCAGATTTGAAGGCGCTACGTCGGCTTTCGGTTTTTCAACAACCCCAACCATTGGGACGCTCTCGCCAGCACTCAGGCTAACGCCCTTGCAGTCGACAACACCGTAAGCCGTCACATCTTCAACAGGCTCAACCATGATCTGGCTGCTGCCGGTTTCATCAAAGCGTCTAATCATATCAGCCAGGTTGTCCTGGGACAGATCCGACTCAAACTCATCCAGGATAACATCGGGCAGAATAACCGCGACAGGCTCATCACCCACAACCGGGTGCGCGCACAATACCGCGTGGCCAAGACCTTTAGCCAGCCCCTGACGTACCTGCATAATGGTAACGTGCGGAGGACAAATAGACTGAACTTCGGCTAACAGTTGGCGCTTAACACGTTTTTCCAGCATCGCTTCAAGTTCAAAACTGGTATCGAAATGGTTTTCGATAGAATTTTTGGATGAATGTGTCACCAGCACAATTTCGGTAATGCCTGCGGCGATACATTCATTGACGACATACTGGATTAATGGCTTATCAACCAAAGGCAGCATCTCTTTAGGGATTGCCTTTGTTGCCGGCAGCATCCTGGTTCCCAATCCCGCGACCGGGATAACGGCCTTTCTGACTTTCGAATTTAGGGCAGCCATTGAAATTCTCCTGAGCTGTTCAAGTTTTGAACTTTTATGCAATAAATAACGCGTTGAGTATATCAGCCTCATCATACAGTCAGGGTCTGAAAAGGACGCGTTGCCGATCAATTAGGATAAATACGTATGAAACTGGCAGTGATAGTAGCACTGCCTGTAAAACACAGGAAAAGCAATCTGAAGAATAAATCTCAACTGCTTATTCCGTGGACAACATTAAGCGTAACCGCCCTCCCGCCCCCCAAATTTGGCACTGCCAGGAGGCACAACGATGGCTTATTTGATTAAGATATGCCGTACCCATTGTCCCTAACGGCACTCCATTACTCACCTGTATATGGTGTTCCCCTGTATTCAGTGAAGCATTTAAACCAGCAGACACGAGGATGAGGTTTTTTAAACCGCTGTGATAATAACCAACCAGCAGCGGAAATTGCCCCGGCAGATTTGCCTGGCGAAAAAGCTGATTAACCTGTTTAAGTAAACTCCCCAACTCAGGAAGTCGTTGACCCTGGTGCGATAGCTGTTCCTGCAATAGTCCATTAAAAAGCGCCCGGAGTAATAACGCCGCTAATACACCGTTATCACCCGCACGCGTCACATCCAGACAATAAAATGCAAGATCGGTATCAGATAAAGGCGCAATATCCAGCACCAGTCCAGATTGATCCGCAGCGACCAGTTGCCGGTAATTTATTCGGCAATGCGAAATCTGTTGTTGCACTGGTGGCTGAAGCTCTTGTAACAATTTTGCGGCAGCCGCCGGATTACTGACTAACGCATCCCAGTCCTGAAAAAGACGCTCTTCTTCCTCGACACGAGAATTAAACATATTGGGGTACAGGCACGCCAACACGGTTTCCCGCAATCGGCTCAGATCTTTAACGGGTTTAAG
This sequence comes from Enterobacter sp. RHBSTW-00994, assembly GCF_013782625.1. Lineage (NCBI taxonomy): Bacteria > Pseudomonadati > Pseudomonadota > Gammaproteobacteria > Enterobacterales > Enterobacteriaceae > Enterobacter > Enterobacter sp. RHBSTW-00994. The sequence goes on from NZ_CP056199.1 coordinate 2,629,557, forward strand.
CAAAATATCCTGCACCCCCAGACGCAAGGCTTTGGCGATGTCCGCCATATTCTCGGTCGCAGAGATCACCAGAATGGGAGTTTGATCGCCTTCATTGCGCAGATGTTCAACCAGTTTTAGGCCATTCATCCTCGGCATCGCAATATCACAAATCATCAGATCGGGTATGAAGTTTGTCATTTTTTCCAGCGCGTCGACACCATCCTCGGCCAGAGAGGTAACCGCGCCCAGCGAGGATAACCACGAGTCCAGCAGCGAGCGGAAAACGGGTTCGTCTTCCACTATCAATATCTGTTTTCCGGCCAATGGTTGCGTCATGGTTCCTCCCCTGGCTGACAATAACTACATAGTGGCATGCGATCGGCACTATCGCCTGTCAGACTTTGCTGAAGTAATCAAAAAGGATGTTTAATCTGCTATTCGCACAAACGGTAACAGTTCATCCATTTTCTTTTCGACAGCTAACACCCCTGCCGTAATTGCTGCTTCCGCACGATGAAAATCGAGCGTTGCGATTTGCGGACAGTACGGTTGGATCAGAATGTCTGGCGGGTCTCCCGCCATACGGTTTCGTTTCAGGCGATTTTCAAGCACCTGTATAGAGGTCGTCATAATTTCCATCGCGGTCGGCGCGGTCACGCTACGGCGCGTGGTTATACGCCCAATTCGTCCACGTAAGCGCTCATGCCAGGCCAGTTTCTCACTCTCAGCCTCATCACTTTGCAGATTAACGGGCATCAGATCTTGTTGCATCAGGTGAGCATCGTGCTGGAGATCCACAGCGATGACAATATCCGCCCCCATGGCACGTGTCAGAGAAATAGGAATTGGGTTGACCACCCCACCATCGACTAACCAGTAGCCATTGTGAGGGACCGGAGCCATTAAACCCGGCATACTGCAGGAAGCACGCACAGCGAGGTGAATATCCCCTTCGGTAAACCACAACTCTCTGCCCGTACTGAGGTTTGTCGCCACCGCGCCGAAAGGCATTTGGCAATGGCTGAAGTCATCAAGCGGCATAATCTGACGGAATTGATTAAATACGCGTTCACCGCGTAACAGGCCACCGCGCTGCCAGGAGAGATCCATCAGCCGAAGCACATCCCAGTAACTAAAGGAACGTACCCATGTTTCAAGCTCCGGTAGTTTTCCGCAGGCATATGCGGCCCCTACCAGCGAACCAATAGAACACCCTGCAACGATATCAACGTCGATACCTAACTTTTTTAAGGCATTGATAACGCCAATATGCGACCATCCCCGGGCTGCACCTGAGCCCAGCGCCAGACCAACTTTAACCTTTCTCATTAGACCTGTTTTACTTCCCCTGGATTCCCAACATAGCGTCAACGCTAATGCTCAGTTAACATGGTGCTACCCAGGCGCTTAAACGCCATTATTTTTGTTCCAGGAAGAGTAATTGTGTCTCAACTCTGCCCTTGTGGTAGCGCTCTGGAGTATAGCCTATGTTGCCAGCGATATCTTTCTGGCGAGCAGGTAGCTCCAGACCCATCACACCTTATGCGTTCACGTTATACTGCTTTTGTGATCAAAGACGCAGACTACCTGATCAGGAGCTGGCATCCATCTTGCCATGCTGCGGATTTTCGCCAGGAGATTGAGGCCGGTTTTGCCAACACGCAATGGCTAGGTCTTACCCTCTTTGAATCAGCGGAAGGCCGTCATGATGCCGAAGGTTATGTCAGTTTTGTCGCGCGTTTTACTGAACAGAACAAACCGGGAGTCATCATCGAGCGCTCCCGGTTCTTAAAGGAAAGCGGGCAGTGGTATTATATTGACGGAACGCGTCCGCAATTTGGTCGTAATGACCCCTGCCCGTGCGGTTCAGGTAAAAAATTTAAAAAGTGTTGCGGGCAGTAACGTCCGACAACATAGACTTCGCAAATACTCAAACAGGATTTCCCGGCGATGCAATCACTACAACGTAAAGTTCTGCGCACAATCTGCCCTGACCAGAAAGGGCTTATCGCACGAATTACCAATATTTGTTACAAGCATGAACTGAATATCGTGCAGAACAATGAGTTCGTTGACCACCGTACTGGCCGTTTTTTCATGCGTACGGAGCTTGAAGGTATTTTCAACGACAATACTCTGCTTGCCGATCTCGATAGTGCGCTGCCCGAGGGATCTGTTCGCGAACTGACTCCTGCAGGCCGCCGCCGCGTGGTTATTCTGGTCACCAAAGAGGCCCACTGCCTGGGCGATCTTTTGATGAAAGCTAATTACGGTGGTCTGGATGTTGAAATTGCCGCCGTTATCGGTAATCACGATACGTTGCGCACGCTGGTTGAACGCTTTGATATCCCGTTTGAACTGGTCAGCCATGAAGGTCATACCCGTGAAGAGCATGATGATCTGATGGCACAAGCGATTGAAGCGCATAATCCGGACTATGTTGTACTGGCAAAATATATGCGTGTCCTGACGCCATCCTTTGTGTCCCGTTTCCCAAATAAAATCATCAATATTCACCATTCGTTCCTGCCAGCCTTTATTGGTGCACGGCCTTATCACCAGGCCTACGAACGTGGCGTGAAGATCATCGGCGCAACGGCGCACTATGTTAATGACAATCTTGATGAAGGCCCAATCATCATGCAGGACGTTATTCATGTCGATCACACTTATACCGCCGAAGATATGATGCGTGCCGGACGTGATGTTGAGAAAAACGTATTGAGCCGCGCGCTGTATCAGGTGCTGGCACAGCGCGTCTTCGTCTACGGCAACAGAACGATCATTCTTTAATCGACTGAGAAATGAATTGGTTAGCTTTGCGCCTTTGCGTGTAAAAATCAGGCAACCAGTTTATTTTTATCATGGTAACGCTTTACAGGGGCGTGTCATTTGATATGATGCGCCCCGCTTCCAGCAGGAAGCAGGCCAGTTAAAAAGCATTACCCCGTGGTGGGGTTCCCGAGCGGCCAAAGGGAGCAGACTGTAAATCTGCCGTCATCGACTTCGAAGGTTCGAATCCTTCCCCCACCACCATCTCTAAGCATCATCTGAAAATCTGAATTACCCCTGGTGGGGTTCCCGAGCGGCCAAAGGGAGCAGACTGTAAATCTGCCGTCATCGACTTCGAAGGTTCGAATCCTTCCCCCACCACCATCACTTCTAAATCGCTCTATATCAATTCATTGCACTGTGTCCCATGTTTCCCCAATGCAGGGAAGGATGAGAAGCTTCGACTAAGGTTCGATTCGAGCGCAGCGAGAAAGCGTTGCCGCAGGCAACGACCCGAAGGGCGAAGCGCAACGCGCTGAGTCATCCTTCCCCCACCACCATCACTTCTAAATCGCTCTATATCAATTCATTGCACTGTGTCTCGTGTTTCCCCAATGCAGGGGAGGATGAGAAGCTTCGACTAAGGTTCGATTCGAGCGCAGCGAGAAAGCGTTGCCGCAGGCAACGACCCGAAGGGCGAAGCGCAACGCGCTGAGTCATCCTTCCCCCACCACCATCACTTCTAAATCGCTCTATATCAATTCATTGCACTGTGTCTCGTGTTTCCCCAATGCAGGGGAGGATGAGAAGCTTCGACATTCGTCTCTCTTTTCCCATCATGGCCCGGCAATATTCCATACAAACCCAACAGTACAACAAGCGGTTACATCGGCGGCAACCTGCGCTTTACGGGTGAACTCTTCACAATCGACGTATTGCATTGCGCATGCTCTGCCAGCCCATCCAGCAACATATCAAGCTGCTCAATTGAACGAACAACCAACCTGATTACAAAGCAATCCTCTCCAGTCACTTTGTCACTTTCAATACACTCAGGCATCGCCTGAATATATCGATCTACTTTATGTAATAGTCCAGGCAACGGCCGCACACGCACCAACGCCTGCAAGGTATAGCCCAGTGCCGTAAGGTTAACTTGCGCGCTATAACCTTGTATCACGCCCCGCTCTTCCAGTCTTTTCAGGCGTTCCGCTGTACTGGGTGAAGTCAGACCAACCCGGCTGCTTAACACTTTCAGCGACATACGGGCATCCTCTACCAGGCAAGCCAGAATCTGTCGATCGATGTCATCAAGAAGGTAATCCATTGCATTCACCTAATATATAAAAGTAAAAGACGGATACTACCTTACATCACCTCTGTAAAAACAAATGGGCATTTTCGACAATAGAAGCATTATTCAGGAGGTGTATGATGCGTGATATTCAGAAAGGCGTCTGGCAAATGAGCCTGGCGATGCTTATTTCCGGTTCGATAGGGGCTTTTGTTTTACTCTCCGGTTTACCGGTCACAGAAGTGGTGTTCTGGCGCTGCTTAATCGGCGCAGTTGCGCTGTTTCTTTTTATCCGGTTCAGTAAATCCCCCTTTAGCCCCATAACAACAGTCACCCTGGGTCTCGCCACTCTTGGTGGCGTGGCATTGGTCGTTAACTGGTTACTACTGTTTGCCGCCTATGGGCAGATCTCTATTGGGCTATCTACCGTGGTCTATAACACGCAGCCGTTTATGCTGGTACTGATGGGTGTATTGATGGGAGAACGCGTCAGTCTGGTAAAATGGAGCTGGTTATTCCTCGCCTTCGGCGGTGTTATCATCCTGCTCTCCAGTGAACTGACGGGTAAATATGACGATGGTTTGCTGGCAGGTATCAGTCTGGCGTTGGGAGCCGCGTTCTTTTATGCGCTAACCGCGATGATCACGCGTAAGTTAAAAACTATCGCCCCTCAGCATATCGCTTTTATTCAGGTTCTGACGGGGGTAGTAATACTTTTGCCGATGGCGCATCTGCCCGTATTTACCCGAGACTTCCCCTGGTCGATCTTATTAACGTTAGGCATTGTGCACACCGGCATAATGTATCAACTGCTCTATAGCGCCATTCAGAAACTCCCTACACCTGTTATCGGTTCGCTGTCGTTTATCTATCCGCTGGTCGCCATTATTGTCGATAACCTCGTATTCGGTCATACCCTTACCGCGCCTCAGTTGGCGGGCGGCGTGCTTATTTTGGTTGCAGCGGCGGGTAACAATCTGGGCTGGGGTGAAAAAAAACCCCGCGAAGGCGGGGTTAGGATAAAACCTGGCGTGAATTAACGACGCGCACGCACAATCTGATATTTGCGCGTCAGGTACTCAACCGGCGCGCTCCAGATGTGCACCAGGCGAGAGAATGGGAACAGCAGAAACAGTGTCATCCCCAGCACCAGGTGGATACGGAAGATGAAGGCAACACCATCCAGATGTGCTGATGCACCGCCGTGGAAAGTCACGACAGACTGCGCCCAGCCAACCAGTTTCATCATTTCGCTGCCATCCATATGTTGTGCAGAGAACGGAATCGTCAGCAGGCCCAGGGCGCATTGCACCATTAACAGGGACAGGATCAGAATATCGGCCCCCGTTGTTGTGGCTCGCACACGCGGGCTAAAAAGACGGCGTTTCAGCAGCAGTAAACCGCCCACCAGACACATCACGCCACTCGCGCCCCCCGCAAACATCGCCATCTTCTGCTTCACTTCAATCGGCAGGAAGGATTCGTACATCCAGTGCGGCGTCAGCATACCGAGGAAGTGACCGGCAAAAATACCCAGGATCCCGATATGAAACAGGTTAGAAGCCAGATTCATCCCTTTACGGTCCAGCATCTGGCTGGAGCCCGCACGCCAGGTATACTGGCCGTAATCGTAACGCAGCCAGCTACCAATCAGGAATACCGACCCTGCAATGTACGGATAGATATCAAAGAAGAACATATTCAGGAAGTGCATTATTGCTGTCCTCCGTTGGAGATATTCAAATATTGCGGAGCCACTGCACCGGCAAAGCGACGCTGGTGAGCGGAGATTTCAGACTCACCGCAGTTCTGGTCTGCGAAGAATTTCACCTGCTCTTCTTCCCAGACAGCATCCAGCGCCTGGGGCGTATCATCCCGGGCTTCATCGGCAATTTTTTCCGCCACTTTACTGCTGTCGATTGCGGAATCCGCCAGCTTCACCAGCAGGTCAAAGAGCGCCGCATAGCGACTCTCACGCTGTTGCAGACGCGCGCTAAGCAGCGCCAGAATCGGTGCAATATCCTGCAAACCACCAAGTGCTTCTTCTTTTGGTAACTGCGCCAGATACTCCAGATAAAGCGGCAGATGATCCGGCAGCTCACGGCTGTCGAGCTGCAACCCGTGCGCTTCATACTGCGCCAGCAGGTCGACCATCGCCTGTCCACGGTCGCGGGATTCGCCATGAACATGTTCGAACAGTAGCAGCGATGTTGCACGACCACGGTCAAACAATTGGCTATAGTCAGACTGTGCATCCAGAAGATCCTGCGCGAGCAAATCGCGCAGGAAAACGCCCAGTCGCTGGGCATCCTCTTTATCCAGGTTTTCAGACGACGCGAGTGCATCGAAGAGTTCCTGCTGATGCTGCCAGAGGGCAGCATCCGGGTACTCGAGCAGACGCGAAACAATGACGAGTTCAATCATTGGTGCGGCTCCGTTTTGCTGGTGACGTCCATCGCATCAATACGACGGCTGTTGAACAGGTTGAATTTAGTATCTGAACCGTGACAACCATCACCGAAGGTAAAGCCACAGCCGCTTTTCTCCGGGAAGGCTTCGCGCGCTAATTCACGGTGACTGCTCGGTACAACGAAACGATCTTCGTAGTTAGCAATGGCCAGGTAACGATACATTTCCTGTGCCTGCGCTTCAGTCAACCCCACCTCTTCCAGTGCTCGTGTGTCGATCACGCCCTCAACGGTTTCTGCACGTTTAAAGTGGCGCATCGCCAGCATACGTTTCAGCGCCAGCAGTACCGGCTGTGTATCACCTGCGGTCAGCAGGTTCGCCAGGTACTGAACCGGAATACGCAGGCTTTCCACATCGGGCAGAATACCGTTACTGCCCAGTTCACCCGCATCAGCTGCGGACTGAATCGGTGACAGAGGCGGCACATACCAAACCATCGGCAACGTGCGATATTCAGGGTGCAGCGGCAGCGCCAGCTTCCAGTCCATCGCCATTTTGTACACCGGTGATTGCTGCGCCGCGTCAATAACACTCTGCGGCACGCCGTCTTTCAGCGCCTGTTCAATGATTTTTGGATCGTTCGGATCGAGGAACACATCCAGTTGGCGCTGATAGAGATCTTTCTCATGTTCAGTGCTTGCCGCATTCTCGATGGCATCCGCGTCATACAGCAATACGCCAAGATAACGAATACGGCCTACGCAGCTTTCAGAGCACACGGTTGGCATACCGGCTTCAATGCGTGGATAACAGAAGATGCACTTCTCGGATTTCCCGCTCTTCCAGTTAAAGTAGATTTTTTTGTACGGACAGCCCGTAATACACATCCGCCAGCCACGGCACTTGTCCTGGTCGATCAACACGATGCCATCTTCTTCACGCTTGTAAATCGCGCCGCTTGGGCAAGTCGCGACACAGGCCGGGTTCAGGCAGTGCTCACACAGACGTGGCAAATACATCATGAAGGTGTTTTCGAACTGACCGTACATTGCCTTCTGCATGTTTTCGAAGTTCTTGTCTTTCGACAATTTTTCGAACTCCCCCCCCAGGTCGTCTTCCCAGTTTGGTCCTTTTTCAATCTTCGCCATACGCTGGCCGGTGATCAGCGAGCGCGGACGTGCGATAGGCTGATGCTTGCTCTCTGGCGCGCTATGCAGGTTCTGATAGTCGAAATCAAACGGCTCGTAGTAATCATCGATGCCCGGTAAATGCGGGTTAGCGAAGATTTTACCCAGCAGCAATGCACGGTTACCCATACGCGGCTGGATTTTGCCATTGATCTTGCGGATCCAGCCGCCCTTCCATTTCTCCTGGTCTTCCCAGTTGGTCGGGAAACCCGTACCAGGTTTGGTTTCAACGTTGTTAAACCACGCGTATTCCGCCCCTTCACGGCTGGTCCAGACGTTTTTACAGGTGACTGAGCAGGTATGACAGCCGATGCATTTATCCAGATTCAGCACCATGCCGACTTGTGAACGAATTTTCATTTTACGCTCTCCTGTACCTGGTCATTACCTTCGCCATCTAACCAGTTAATATTCTTCATCTTACGCACGACCACGAACTCATCGCGGTTGGAGCCGACCGTACCGTAGTAGTTAAAGCCATACGCCAACTGGGCATAACCGCCAATCATGTGGGTAGGTTTCGGTGTAATACGGGTGACGGAGTTATGAATACCGCCGCGCTGTTCGGTGATCTCTGAACCCGGCAGGTTAACGATGCGTTCCTGCGCGTGATACATCATGGTCATCCCGGCCGGAACACGCTGGCTGACAACGGCACGGGCAGTCAGTGCACCATTGCTGTTGAACACTTCAATCCAGTCGTTATCCACGATATCCAGCTCTTTCGCGTCGGCTTCGCTCATCCACACAATCGGACCACCACGACCCAGCGTCAGCATCAGCAGGTTGTCGCTGTAGGTAGAGTGGATCCCCCATTTCTGGTGCGGTGTCAGGAAGTTGAGCGCTTTTTCCGGGTTGCCGTTAGATTTTTCGCCCATCACTTCTTTCACCGAGCGGGTATCAATCGGTGGACGGTAAACCAGCAGGCTCTCACCGAAATCACGCATCCACGGGTGATCCTGATACAGCGACTGACGGCCCGTCAGGGTACGCCATGGGATCAGCTCGTGAACGTTGGTGTAACCGGCGTTATAAGAAACATGCTCATCTTCAAGTCCTGACCAGGTCGGGCTGGAGATGATTTTGCGCGGTTGCGCCTGAATATCGCGGAAACGAATTTTTTCGTCTTCTTTATTCAGCGCCAGATGCGTATGGTCGCGCCCCGTAAACTCACTCAATGCAGCCCAGGCTTTCACCGCCACCTGACCGTTGGTTTCCGGCGCCAGCGTCAGAATCATCTCTGCCGCATCAATCGCCGTATTCAGCATCGGCTGACCTTTGGCTGGCCCCTCGGCTTTGGTGTAATTGAGCTTACGCAGCAGGTCCATTTCGCTCTGGGTATTCCAGGCAATACCTTTACCGCCGTTACCGATTTTCTCCATCAACGGGCCGATAGAGGTAAAGCGCTCATAGGTCGCCGGATAGTCACGTTCCACCGGAATAATGTGCGGTGCAGTTTTTCCTGGGATCAGGTCACATTCACCTTTTTTCCAGTCCTTCACATCCAGTGGTTGCGCCAGTTCAGCCGCAGAGTCATGCTGAATGGGTAGCGTCACCACATCGGTTTCAACGCCCAGATGCCCGACACACACTTCAGAGAATTTCTTCGCGATACCTTTGTAGATATCCCAGTCACTTTTGGATTCCCATGCAGGGTCAACCGCAGCAGACAAGGGATGAATAAACGGATGCATATCCGAGGTATTCATGTCGTCTTTTTCGTACCAGGTGGCAGTCGGCAGCACGATGTCGGAATACAGACAGGTGCTGGAAAGACGGAAGTCCAGGGTGACAACCAGATCCAGCTTGCCGTCGAGACCATTGTCCTTCCATTCCACCTCTTCCGGCTTCACGCCACCTTGTTTACCCAGATCTTTTCCCTGAATACCGTGTTCCGTACCCAGCAGGTACTTCAGCATGTACTCGTGACCTTTACCGGAAGAGCCCAGCAGATTAGAGCGCCAGATGAACAAGTTGCGTGGGTGGTTTTTCCCGTTTTCAGGCTGTTCCGCCGCGAAGCGAATCGACCCCTCTTTCAGGGATTTGACGGTGTAATCTACCGGGTTCATTCCGGCTTTCTTCGCCGCTTCGGCAATGCGCAGCGGGTTTGTTCCCAGTTGTGGCGCAGACGGCAGCCAGCCCATACGTTCAGCACGTACGTTGAAGTCAATCAGATGCCCACTGTAGCGGGATTTATCCGCCATCGGTGACAGCAGCTCTTGCGCGGTGACGGTTTCGTAACGCCACTGGCTGGAGTGGTTATAGAAGTAAGAGGTACTGTTCATGTGACGTGCCGGGCGCTGCCAGTCGAGGCCAAACGCCAGTGGCTGCCAGCCCGTTTGCGGGCGCAGTTTTTCCTGCCCCACGTAGTGCGCCCAACCGCCACCACTTTGGCCGACACAACCGCAGAAGACCAGCATGTTGATCAGACCACGGTAGTTCATATCAAGGTGATACCAGTGGTTCAGACCTGCACCGACGATGATCATCGAACGGCCGTGCGTCTTGTCGGCATTTTCCGCAAACTCACGGGCGATACGGGTGATATTTGCGCGCGGCACACCGGTAATTTTCTCTGCCCAGGCCGGGGTATAGGCTTTGATGTCATCGTAGCTGGTGGCGCAGTTTTCATCGTTCAGACCGCGTTCCAGGCCGTAGTTTGCCATGGTGAGGTCGTAAACAGTGGTTACCAGCGCGGTCGACCCGTCCGCCAGTTGCAGGCGCTTCACCGGCAGTTTGTGCATCAGGACGTTTTGCAGTTGGACCTTATTGAAGTGCTCAGTGCCATCGCCCCCGAAGTACGGGAAGCCCACTTCAGCAATCTCATCCTGGCTGCCCAGCATGCTGAGACGCAGTTCCGTCTCTTCTCCGGACGTACCATCACGTTGCTCAAGATTCCACTTGCCCTTTTCACCCCAACGGAAACCAATAGAACCGTTCGGTGCAACCATGTCACCCCTGGTGTTACAGGCAACGGTTTTCCATTCCGGGTTATTTTCCTGGCCGAGAGCATCCACCAGATCGGCGGCACGCAGCATACGCCCCGCCGCATAGTAGCCGTCTCGCTCTTCCAGCATGACCAGCATAGGCATGTCGGTGTAGCGACGCACATAATCTGTGAAGTACTGGCTTGGTTTATCCAGATGGAATTCGCGCAGCATAACGTGGCCCATCGCCAGCGCCATTGCCGCATCGGTTCCCTGTTTCGGGGCTAACCACAGGTCGCACAGTTTTGCGATTTCGGCATAGTCTGGCGTGACGGCAACGGTTTTGGTCCCTTTGTAACGCACTTCGGTGAAGAAGTGGGCGTCCGGGGTACGGGTCTGCGGAACGTTAGAACCCCATGCAATGATGTAGCTGGAATTGTACCAGTCAGCAGATTCAGGAACGTCGGTCTGCTCACCCCAGGTCTGAGGAGACGCAGGCGGTAAGTCGCAGTACCAGTCGTAGAAACTCAGGCACGTCCCCCCGATGAGAGAAAGATAACGTGCGCCAGAGGCGTAAGAGACCATCGACATTGCCGGGATCGGCGAGAACCCGGCCACGCGATCCGGCCCGTACGTTTTCACGGTATAGACGTTAGAGGCCGCAATCAGCTCATTCACTTCCTGCCAGGAAGATCGGACAAAACCACCCCGACCACGCGCTTGCTTAAAGCTTTTCGCTTTGTCGGCATCTTCAATGATGGAAGCCCAGGCATCGACCGGATCGCTGTGCTGCACTTTCGCTTCACGCCACATCTTCATCAGACGTTTGCGCATCAGTGGATATTTCAGACGGTTTGCACTGTACAGATACCAGGAATAGCTCGCACCACGCGGACAACCACGCGGTTCATGGTTTGGCATATCCGGGCGTGTGCGCGGATAATCGGTCTGCTGCATTTCCCATGTCACCAGACCATTTTTAACGAAAATCTTCCAGCTACATGAACCGGTGCAGTTTACACCGTGGGTAGAACGCACGACTTTGTCATGCTGCCAACGTTGACGGTATCCATCCTCCCAGTCCCGGTTGGTCTCCAGAACCTGACCGTGCCCATCGGCAAAGGTTTCGCCCTTCTGCTTGAAGTAGCGAAACCGGTCCAGAAATTTGCTCATCGGGTATCTCCTGTGTGGAGCCTGTGGCTCTCTAAATCGACATTGCTGATTTGCAGCGAAGGTAACGCTATGAAAGATGGCGATAATTGATAACGATCAAGGGCAACCGGGATGCTTCAGGCAGGAAAAACGCAAAATACCACCAAAGAAGTAGGATTTTTTATTTTTTAACAATTTGTTTTTTATGGTTTTTTTATAAAATCAACACCGCAAAGGGTAAAACCACACAATGATTAGTTATTAAGTGGTAGGCGTTTGTTTGTCCGTAAGAACCGCGTATGAGTCTCATTTTTTTATTATTCGTCTAGAGTCTGTTTATCTCACCCTGTTCCCGACGCGTAAGGGCATAAAAATGAGTGATCCAGAAGCGCAGACTGACCCGAATGAACACGATGAAATAAACGCCATCAACGCCCGACGAGCGGATTTAGATCTCCCTCAAAGCACAGGTACTGACACAATTGGATTAGCGTTATCCGGCGGAGGGATCCGCAGTGCCGTATTTAACCTCGGTTTGATTCGCGCACTGGCAAAAAAGGAACTTCTGCGAAAGTTTGATTATCTTTCGACCGTGTCGGGTGGGGGATATGTCGGGGCAATGCTGGGACGTTTATATCAGGCATTAGATCCGCTTCTCAGTACTTTCAGCGGTAAACTTGATCATATTAAAAAGGTGACCAACCCGTTACCGGGTGACGATATTACTTTTGGAAAATACCAGCCCCATTTATTTCAGGGACCGATCCACCTTATGACCTGCTGTATTAATCAGACCGTTGATGACCGTAGCCGCAACTATGATGCCGACCGCAAAGGCATCGCTTTAACCGTTAGCGCGTTTGGGGCGGAAACCGGTACGCAAAGGCCTTCCCTATCAAAACCGGTCGCAGGGTCCCACACTTTCGCACTGGGTCGCTATTTCGGGGGCAGCAGCGGCAACCGGTATGGGGTCACGCACCTCTCCGGGGCTGGCGTTTCTGCTTTTCCTGATTGGTGGCAGGCTGGGGTATTGGTCGCCCAACCTGGTTAAATCCCCGGCCACAAAAGATCCGCTTGCCGCACTGTTCGCTGAAATGTTTGCCCGTTTCCCTGGGAAAAATAGCCAGTACTGGTATCTCTCTGATGGCGGTCATTTTGAAAATACAGCCGTTTATCCGCTCTTAAAGCGCCGGGTAAAAACCATCGTGGTTGCTGACTGCGGCGCGGACCCGGAATTTATCTTCGACGATCTGGACAACCTGGTGCGCAAGGCGCGAATTGATTACGGGATTTCGATACTGTTTTCCCCGGCCATCACAGGCAGACGGACATCGGTAGCGCAGTTGAAAAAAGGGAAAACAGACTTGCCTCTCATTGAAGCCAGAATTCACTCCCCCAAAACAGCAACGGAGAAGGCCAGGCCCGGCAAACTGATTATCGTTAAACCGCATCGCCTGGCGAATATGGGGCTTGATACAACCTGTTATGCAAGCCACCACCCGGATTTCCCTCAGCAAACGACGGGCGATCAATTCTTCGATGAGGAGCAGTGGGAAGCATACCACCAGCCAGGTCTTCAGGCCGGTAAGGCGATAACAAAAGAGATGCTGCCATAGCAAAAAAAAGCGCGGCCCTAAGGCCGCGCAAACGGATAATCAAACTTACTTGTTTTTCTTGGAATTACGTCCGTATACCAGCCACGTGATCACCACACAGGCGATATAGAATACGAGGAATATTTTCATCGCACCTGCCGGAGAACCCGTCAGGTCGAGCGAGATGCCAAAGGCCTTAGGAATAAAGAACCCGCCGATAGCCCCAATCGCAGAGATAAAGCCCAGCGCCGCTGCGGTATCAGTTGCAGCCTCGCGCATTGCCTGCTCTTCTGTGCCGCCCTGCGCTTTTACCCGGTCCATCGTGAGCTTGCGGAAGATCAGGGAGATCATCTGGAAGGTAGACGCGCTCCCCAGTCCGGCCGTCAGGAACAGCACCATAAACACCGCGAAGAACGCCACAAAGTTTCCGCCCTGCCCGTTCGTCGGCAGCGTCAGGAACAGCAGCGCGCAGAAGATAGCCATGACCACAAAGTTCACCAGCGTGACACGCGTTCCGCCCAGTCGGTCAGAAATCATGCCGCCAGTGGAACGCGCCAGTGCGCCAATGAACGGACCGAAGAACGCGTAATGCAGGATCTGCACTTCCGGGAACTGGGTCTTCGACAGCATCGCAAAGCCCGCAGAGAATCCGATAAATGAACCAAACGTCGCGAGGTATAACAACGCCATCACCCACAGATGTCCACGCTTCAGGACTGGCAGTTGCTCGCTCAGCGACGCTTTTGACGCCGACAGGTCATTCATAAAGAACCAGGAGGCAAGCGTCAGTACGATCAGGAACGGAACCCAAATCCAGGCCGCATTTTGCAGGTACAGCCAGGAGCCATCAGGCTGTGCGACACCGGTTCCGCCAAATACGGCAAAAATAGAAACGGAGATAGCCAACGGGGCAATCAACTGCATGACGCTGACGCCCATGTTCCCCAGACCGCCGTTAATACCCAGCGCGCCACCTTGCTTCGCTTTCGGGAAGAAGAAGCTGATATTCGCCATGCTGGAGGCAAAGTTTGCCCCCGCAAAGCCACACAGCAGGGAAATAATCACAAACACGCTAAAGGGTGTCGAGGTGTCCTGCACCGCAAAACCCAGCCATACGCACGGGATAATCATGATCCCGGTGCTGAAAGCCGTCCAGCGACGCCCCCCAAACAGGGGAACCATAAAGGCATAGGGCACACGCAGCAACGCACCGGACAATGCCGGTAAGGCGGTCAACATAAACAGCTGATCGGTGGTAAACGTAAAGCCCACTTTCGGCAGGTTTACTGCCACTGCACTAAACAACATCCATACACAAAATGCCAACATCAGGCACGGAACTGAAATCCACAGATTACGACTTGCTACACGATGACCGCGCTGTTGCCAGAACGCCGGATCTTCCGGACGCCATTCGGTAATGACAGCACCGTCTTCCCTTTCGGGAGCGGATGAGTGACTCATAGACACCTCTGATTCTTGAATGATGCTGCAAACATTAGGGTTTTAGGGCAGAGGTAAGTTGATATAAATCAAAGGAAAAGGTGGAGGATCCGCGGTCAAAAAAAGATCATTACTCTTAGTGGGTAGGGTTTTTCGGCAAAAAAGGTGTGGTTTTTCACGGTGCTGAGGCGTCAGCATCTCCCCCTTCCACAACCCCGTACCTCTTTGGCAATTTAGAGGTAATCCTTTATTGGTATGGGTATACTCCAGGGTATGCACGAGAATAGCGCCATTCCTGCAAGCAGGCCACGTCAGGAGCCCGGCAACCCTATGTTAAAAAGATGTTTATCTCCGCTGACGCTAGTCAACCAGTTAGCGTTAATCGTTTTGCTCTCCACCGCCATCGGTGTGGCAGGCATGGCTATTTCCGGTCGGCTGGTCCAGGGCGTACAGGGTAGCGCACATGCCATTAACGAGGCAGGCTCACTACGCATGCAGAGTTATCGTCTGCTCGCCGCCATTCCGCTCACCGCAGAAGATCAACCCCTTCTGGATGAAATGGAGCGAACCGCGTTCAGTTCTGAGCTGGCATTTGCCGCCAACCGTGACGGGCAGCAGGCGCAGCTAAAAGCCTTACAGGAATACTGGCACAGCCAGCTTGAACCCGGCCTGCGTCAGGCAAAATCACCGGACACAGTCGCGACCGACGTTGCCCGTTTTGTGGCGCGCATCGATGACCTTGTCTCCTCGTTTGACCATACCACTGAGATGCGTATCGAGCAGGTTGTTTTGTTGCATCGGGCCATGGCCATCTTCATGGGGCTGCTGTTGGTTTTCACCATCATCTGGCTACGCAAGCGCTTGCTCAATCCGTGGAAACAACTGCTGGCGGTAGCCCGCGCTGTCACCCATCGAGACTTCACAAAACGTGCTCGCATCAGCGGTCGTAACGAAATGGCCATGCTCGGCCAGGCGCTGAATGACATGTCTGCTGAGCTGGCTGAGAGCTACGCCGTACTGGAACAACGTGTACAGGAAAAAACCGCCGGTCTGGAGCAGAAAAACGAAATCCTCTCTTTCCTGTGGCAAGCTAATCGTCGGCTGCACATGCAGGTTCCTCTCTGTGAGCGCCTCTCCCCGGTATTGAATGGTTTGCAAAATCTGACGCTCCTGCACGACCTGGAATTGCGTGTCTATGACGTTGAAGATGAGGAGAATCATCAGGAATTCACCTGTCAGTCGGATATGTCATGCGACGACAAAGGCTGCCATCTTTGCCCTCGCGGTTTACCACCGATGAACAACAGCGGCACAACGCTTAAATGGCGCCTGACAGACAGCCATACACAATACGGCATTCTTCTGGCGACGCTGCCTAATGGCCGTCATCTGAGCCACGATCAACAACAGCTGGTCGATACGCTGGTTGAACAACTGACGGCCACGCTGGCTCTCGATCGTCACCAGGAAAAACAACAACAGCTGATCGTGATGGAAGAACGCGCCACCATCGCCCGCGAACTCCATGATTCCATCGCTCAGTCCCTCTCCTGTATGAAAATGCAGATCAGCTGTCTGCAAATGCAGGACGACGGTATGCCGGACAGCAGCAAGCAATTGCTGAGCCAGATCCGCAACGAACTCAACACCTCGTGGGTACAGCTTCGCGAATTACTGACTACCTTCCGTTTGCAGCTGACTGAACCGGGTCTGCGTCCCGCTCTCGAAGCCAGCTGCCGTGAATTTAGCGCCCGACTGGGGTTCCCGGTGAAGCTCGATTATCAGCTTCCGCCGCGTTTTGTTCCTTCCCATCAGGCCATTCATTTACTGCAAATTGCCCGTGAAGCGCTGAGTAACGCACTCAAACACGCCGATGCAACCGCAGTAACCGTAACTGTCAGTCATCACGCTAACCAGGTGAAACTTACGGTTCAGGACAACGGCTGCGGCGTGCCGGAAAATGCCGAGAGAAGTAACCACTATGGTTTAATTATCATGCGAGACCGCGCACAAAGCCTGCGCGGTGATTGCCAGGTTCGCCGGGGAGAGTCTGGTGGCACTGAAGTAGTGGTCACCTTTATTCCCGAAAAGCCTCAAATAACTGCTCAAGGAGAAAACCATGACTAATCAGGAACCGGCAACCATCCTGTTGATCGACGACCATCCAATGCTGCGCACGGGTGTCAAACAGCTTGTCAGCATGGCGCAGGATATCACCGTTGTGGGCGAAGCCAGCAACGGCGAACAGGGTATTGAACTTGCCGAATCACTCGATCCTGATTTGATCTTGCTCGATCTCAATATGCCCGGCATGAACGGACTCGAAACGCTCGATAAATTGCGGGAAAAATCGCTATCAGGCCGCGTGGTGGTCTTCAGCGTTTCCAACCATGAAGAAGACGTGGTGACGGCGCTAAAACGCGGGGCTGACGGCTATCTGCTGAAAGATATGGAGCCAGAAGATCTGCTTAAGGCGCTGCAACAAGCTGCGGCAGGCGAAATGGTGCTGAGTGAAGCGTTAACGCCCGTGCTGGCTGCCAGTTTGCGCGCCAACCGAGCCACGTCTGACCGCGACGTCAGCCAGTTAACCCCGCGTGAACGCGATATCCTGAAGCTGATTGCGCAGGGTCTGCCGAACAAAATGATCGCCCGTCGCCTGGATATCACCGAAAGTACGGTCAAAGTCCATGTGAAGCATATGTTGAAGAAAATGAAGTTGAAATCACGGGTTGAAGCCGCGGTGTGGGTTCATCAGGAACGTATTTTTTAATCTCATTCTTCCGGCAGCAGCTTCCACCGAGGATCGTCGTTGGGCAACGCGATCAACGGTGGCACAACCGTTAGCGTGATCTCATTGGAAGAGACACGCTGCCCGTCTTCATCTTCGACCACGACAGACAACCGCCAGCGATTACTTGCTCCTTCTTGCCCATCCCAGGCAGGCATAATCACGCTCCAGCCTTCTTCGCTGCTCTGTTTTGCGGGCGACGTCAGGCTCAGGGCCTGCGTGTCTCCCTGCCAGTGTAATTGGCGGATACCGTGTGTACTGCGGACCTGTAATTTCAGTATTACCGTTTCCCCCCCTTTGAGATCCCAGGGCGGCGTCGCCAGATAAACTGACAACGTTTTACGCTGACGGAACTCCATCACGGGGAGGTTATCCCGTTCAGGAGAGTCATACCGACTTCCCCGTAACGAGCGTGTGATCGCCACTTCGCTCGCGGAAAGCTGTTTCTCAAGCGGAACGCCGAAACGATAGTTGAGCTTCATGCCCAGATTATTCTGGCTTACGCCGCTTTCCCCTTGCTTATGCGCCGCTGAGAACGTTAGCAGCGGTACTGGCGTGTAGTTGAGTCCAAGGTTCACCGCCATCGGATTGTGATAACCCGTCCCGCTGTTAAACAGATCCACACTATCGCCAAAATACTGCTCGAAGCTGACGCTGGTATTCAGGTGATGAAACCAGGGCAGCCAGGCTTTTGCGGTAAGATCGTATCCGCGCGCCATGCGTTGCTCCTGCACATCGGAACGGTTTCGCCAACTGGCAAATGGCTGATAGTAATTTGCCGATAAACGTAAGTTTTCGCCCCAGGCCTCTGCCCCCAACCCTGCCCGCTGGAGATTTTCATCAAGCAGGTTGTCATAAAAAGTGTTGTAGCCCAGTAACCATTTCCCGGCCAGCCAGCGTTGTCCAATGCCCGCATTGCTTACCAGACCGTCGGTTTGCTGGGTAAGCCCCAACTGACTCCAGCTCAGATAGCGGTTATTGTCTTGCCAGGGCACAAACCAACGGCCACTGCTGCCTGTGAATTCGCCATTCTCATCCACCAGCAAGTCGACACTGGCATTGCCCCATGGCGAGAGCCAGGATTCAATCTGCTGGTTCACCTCACCGCTCAGCGCATCCCGCACCTGACCAAAAGCAAACTGACGCGCCTGCTCACCGGTGGTGAGGCCATTATCGACCATGCTGGCTTCACCAAACGCTTTAGCCACTTCTGCGAGATGTTTTTCACCGTCGGCTGTAGGCTTTGCCAGCCCCAGGTCAGGTAAACCATCGCCATCGTTATCAAATGGATTTTGCGCCTGTTGCACAAAGGAATTCGGCGTGCCGAAAACAGGCCCGGCCGAGACAAGGAAGAGTAAACACAGCGGGCGAATGCGGGAAGAAACAACCATCAACGTCTGGAAAAGGAACCTGTATTTTGAAATATACCTTTTACTACCTTAGCGTGTTCAGGAAGTAATTGCAGCCTTAACAGAAATTTCAGGAAAAACCTGAACTCTGAAAAGCGACTCGCCCCCAAAGACATTTACCCCCTTGCGCTTATCAATGCCTTCAGCTCAGGAACACAAGAGCCACAATTAGTCCCGCACCGCAGTTTCGCCCCCAATGCCGCAGCGGAATCACACCCTTCGGCGATCGCCTCATTGATTGCCCTTTCGCCAATGCTAAAACAGCTACAGATAATACGCCCCTGCCCAACCTGCTCACCCGGACGTTGTCCGTTCAGTAATGCATGGCGCGCGGCAAGTTCCGCAGGCGCAGTATGAAAGGCCTCTTCAACAAAAGTATGGGCCAACTCCGGCAATGTGTTGTCTTCCCAGTACCCCAGCATCAATTCTCCGTTGTGCCAGGCCAGAACACTGTTACGATCGCCGCTGTGGGCAAGCTGAAGTTGCCACTCCTGGACACGGCAGTGTGCCATGATGTCTTCCAGCAGAGATTTATCTCCTGCCACCGTTAAATGCTGCACACCCTGCGCCGCTTTACGCCACCAGCAAGCCGAAGGTGGCACTTCAGGCAGGTCCCGCGCGTAAAGCTCCCCCTGCCAGCCAGGTTGCCAGGGCATGATCCGGATGGCGGTTTGTTTACTCTCCGGCTGGCCAGAGAGCGGATCGCAGCGCCCTTCCACCAGCACATTGACTTTACCCTGGCGAGCGAACTGATTGTTCCAGTGCATGGGCACAAATAATTCCCCCTCCCGCTGGCCCTGGAGTATTCGCACTCTGGCGACCATCACCCCACGTGGGGAACTAAGCCGAGCCAGTTGCCCGTCCATCAGCATAAAACGACGCGCATCGCCGGGCGAGATCTCGACCAGAGGTTCGTCGATATGCTGCATCAGTCTGGCAACATAGCCTGTGCGGGTCATGGTATGCCACTGATCGCGGACACGACCGGTGTTGAGTAACAGTGGATAGAGGGCATCAACCCTGGCACTGTGCTTCTGCGGCGCCACCGGCACAATTTTTCGATACGGCATATCCCCCGTCGGCCACTGATACGGTGTCAGGTTATCCCACTGTTCGCGGGTCAGCGAGGCAAGTTCGCGGAGGTTAAACGCCCGTGAGCCGTCATTTTCAAATGCCGAAAGTGCCGCATGCTCACAAAAAATTTCCTGCGGGTGCGTCCATGCAAACGCCTCGCCGTATCCCAGTGCTTTTGCCACCTGGGCGATGATCCACCAGTCGGGTTTTGCCTCCCCTGGCGCAGGTAAAAATGCACGCTGGCGCGAGATACGGCGCTCAGAGTTCGTCACTGTGCCGTTTTTCTCGCCCCAGCCCAGTGCCGGAAAGCGAATATGAGCAAAGCGGCTGGTATCCGTTTCGCTCATCACTTCCGAAACAACCACCAGGGGACATGCCGCCAGCGCCTGACAAACTGCGTGGCTGTCAGGAAGGGACACGGCGGGATTCGTCCCCATAATCCATACAGCCTTAACCTCGCCACGGGCAATCGCATCAAAGAGTTCCACTGCCATTAACCCTGGCGTCTGCGCCAGCCGCTCCGTCCCCCAGAAACGGGCCACTCGCGCAAGATCGTCCGGTTCAAACCCCATATGGGCCGCAAGCTGGTTCGCCAGCCCGCCAACTTCGCGTCCCCCCATCGCATTTGGCTGCCCGGTTAGCGAAAAAGGCCCACAGCCCTGCCGGGCAATTTTCCCACTGGCCAGATGCACATTGATAATGGCATTGCACTTGTCACTGCCGCTGGTGGACTGATTGATCCCCATGGTATAGAGCGTTATCGCGCGCGGAGCGGTGATAAACCAGTCGTAAAATGTCCCCACCTCGCCGACCAGCAGGCCACAAAAATCCGCCACGCGGTCAATGCTCCAGGTCGTATCGCCCTGAATGGCATTTAGCAAACCAACAAACAGCCCGGCATCACTGCCCGGCATCAGTGCCAGATGGAGATCCGCGATATCACAGGTCGCCGTTTTTCGCGGGTCAATCACCACCACTTTCATATCGGGATTGTCCTGACGCGCCTTTACCAGACGCTGAAACAGAACCGGATGCGTCCAGGCGGCATTCGAACCCACCAGCACCACCAGATCGCTGTTTTCCACATCGTCATAGCTGCACGGAACAATGTCTTCGCCAAACGCCCGCTTATAACCTGTCACCGCCGATGACATACAGAGCCGCGAGTTAGTGTCGATGTTGGCTGCGCCGATAAATCCCTTCATCAGCTTATTTGCCGCGTAATAGTCCTCGGTTAATAGCTGCCCGGAAGCATAAAACGCCACCGCCTGCGGTCCCCACCTCTCAATGATCGCCTGCAATCGCTCCCCGGCAACACTCAGCGCCCGGGACCAGGTAACATCGTGGTCATCCACCCTCGGGCGCAGAAGTCGGCCCTGCAAACCGGTTGTTTCACCCAATGCCGAGCCTTTAACGCAGAGCCTTCCGTAGTTAGCCGGATGCGTTTCATCTCCCCGCACGCTGACGTTTCCGTTCTCTCGTCTTACAACCACTCCGCAGCCAACACCACAATAAGGACACGTTGTACGCGTTTCATTCATGATGCCTCCGCCCGCATGACCAGTTCTTCATTGCCAACCCAGACTTTGCCGTTTTCAATTTTCACCGGCCAGGCGCGAACGGCAGGTTCACCATTTTCGAACTGACGTCCGTCACGCAGACGAATGCGCTGCTTATACAACGGAGAGATCACAACTGGCTCACCGCCCGCATCCCCCAGGATACCGCGCGAAAGAACATTTGCGCTGCTGCCCGGCTCCTGGTCGTCAAGGGCATAAACCGCTTTACCAAAACGGAACAGCGCGATGCGTTTACGTCCCAGCCGTGCGCCAATCCCCGCCTGTTCAGGGATTTCGTCGATGGCGCAAATCTCCTGCCAGCGTTTGTCATCCGTCTGCGTGCTGTTGACCTCAGAACGGAACAACGCCAGACGATCAGGATCGTTCAGGGTCGTCTGCCACTCACATTGATAGGTCTCGACAACCCGTGCCATTTCCTGCTCCAGCTCGTGAGCAATACCCAGGCTGTCATCAAGGATCACCTCGCGCAGATAATCGAGCCCACCTTCCAGGTTGTCCATCCAGATACTGGTACGTTGCAGGCGATCGGCGGTACGGATATAGAACATCAGGAAGCGATCGACAGTACGCAGCAGCGTTGCCTCGTCCAGATCGCTGGCAAAGAGATCGGCATGTCGAGGTTTCATCCCCCCGTTTCCGCATAAATAGAGGTTCCAGCCTTTATCGGTTGCAATGACCCCGACATCTTTACTCTGCGCTTCTGCGCATTCGCGGGTACACCCGGAGACAGCCATTTTGATTTTGTGCGGCGCGCGCAATCCTTTATAACGATGCTCCAGCGTGACGGCGAGTCCGGTGGAGTTCTGCACGCCATACCGACACCACGTGGAGCCAACGCAGGACTTCACCGTGCGCAGTGACTTACCGTAGGCGTGTCCGGTTTCGAATCCCGCTTCCACCAGCGCCTGCCAGATCTCCGGCAGTTGCTCAAGGGTTGCACCAAACAGATCGATACGCTGCCCCCCGGTGATTTTGCTGTACAGTTGATAACGTTTGGCAATCTGACCGATGGCAATCAGCCCGTCGGCGGTAACTTCACCTGCGGGCATACGCGGCACAATGGAATAGGTTCCATCTTTCTGGATGTTAGCGAAATAGCGATCGTTTGTGTCCTGTAACGGCAGGAGTGCCGGTTTCAGTAAATATTCGTTCCAGCAGGAGGCCAGTACCGACCCCACCAGCGGCTTACAAATCTCACATCCGTGTCCCTTTCCGTAGCGGCTGATAAGCTGGTCAAAGGTATGAATGTGATTAACACGCACCAGGTGATAAATTTCCTGCCGTGAATACGGGAAGTGTTCGCAGATATCCTTTTTCACTTCCACACCCTGTTCCGCTAGCTGGTATTCCATCACCTGTTTGACCAGCGCGCTACACCCCCCGCAGCCGGTCGCGGCTCTGGTGCACTGTTTAATCGCGCCCATATCCGTAGCACCGGTACTCACCGCCTGGCAGATATCACCTTTGCTGACATTATGGCAGGAACAGATCTGCGCACTTTCCGGCAGGGCTGCCACTCCAGGCGCTTTTGGCGCATTGCCTGCCACGGCGGGTAAAATCAGCGTTTCAGGCTCTTTGGGCAGGCTAATACCATTCAGCATCATCTGTAACAGCGTGGCATATTCACCCGCATCCCCCACCAGCACCCCACCCAGCAACGTTTTACTGTCGTGGCTAACCACAATCTTTTTGTAGATTTGCTGCGGCCCGTGTGTCCATTGGTAACTTAATGCCCCTGGTGTGCGGCCATGTGCATCACCAAATGAGGCAACATCCACACCCAGTAGCTTCAGTTTGGTGCTCATATCCGCCCCGGCAAACATCTTATCGTCTCCCGCCAGTTGTGCTGCCGCGACACGCGCCATCTGGTATCCGGGAGCGACCAGACCGTAAACTTTGCCTTCCCAGAGCGAACACTCCCCGATGGCAAACACATTCTTATCAGAGGTCCGGCAGTGCGCATCAATGCAGATCCCGCCGCGCTCGCCAACGGCCAGTCCACCACTACGCGCCAGCGCATCCTGCGGGCGGATCCCGGCGGAAAAGACCACCATATCGGTATCGAGTTGTTCGCCGTCGGCAAAACGTAGCGCCAGCCCTGTATCTGTAGCAGCAATCTCCGTAGTGGCTTTACTGGTGTGAACCCCCACACCCAGCGCCTCTATCTTTTTACGCAGCATCGCCGCGCCATCATTGTCGAGCTGGACCGCCATCAGGTTCGGCGCAAATTCCACAACATGCGTTTCCAGACCCAGCTGTTTCAGTGCGTTTGCGGCTTCAAGCCCCAGTAACCCGCCACCAATCACCACGCCGCGCCGGGCATTCTCTGCGTGCGCCGCAATGTGATCCAAATCGTCGAGAGTGCGGTAAACAAAACACCCTGCCAGTTCACGCCCAGGAACAGGAGGAACAAAGGGATAAGAACCGGTTGCCAGCACCAGCTTATCCCAGTGGGTTTCGTGTCCACTGGCTGTACGCACGACATGCGCGTCACGATCTATAGCCACTACCTGTTGCGACAAACGGAGTTCAATACCGTTGTCTGCAAAGAAATCGCCCTGCACCAGAGAGAGCGAATCAGCACTACGTCCGCCAAAATATTCTGAAAGATGAACACGGTCATAGGCGGCATAGCGCTCTTCACCGAAGACAATAATCTGGTATTGCTGATGCAAATTGCGGTTCACGCAATCTTCGAGGAAATGATGGCTGACCATACCGTGTCCAACCACCACCAGAGTAGGTTTTGTCATAGCGTTCTGTCCTGCAACCTGTGGTTGCGTAGTGAAACGATCGAAAAGCCAGTCCACATGTGCGGGAACAGGCGTTGCCAGTAAATCGGTGAACGTCGCGGCACTGCGGCAATCCCCCATCAACTGCACACCCGCCAGCATGCCGTGGCGGATCAATAATCGACGATAGTGGCGGGTTAACGGATCCCATGAATGCCAGACCGCATCGCCTGGCTGCACCGATACGCCCCCAGCGCTGAACAGCTCAATACCCGTCACCTTGAGGCGCATCCCGCTGTCGCCGGGCATAAATGCCGTGGGCACATCGCCAGCCAGCCGGGCGGCCAGGTTGTCGGCCTGCACCAGACAAGGAGCGACCAGGCCAAATGTCTGGCCATCAATCTCGCAGCACTCACCGATGGCACTGATATGTGGCAATGAGGTTTGCATCAAGTGGTTCACCACGATGCCTTTG
The DNA here is from genome assembly GCF_013782625.1 of Enterobacter sp. RHBSTW-00994. Classification (NCBI taxonomy): domain Bacteria; kingdom Pseudomonadati; phylum Pseudomonadota; class Gammaproteobacteria; order Enterobacterales; family Enterobacteriaceae; genus Enterobacter; species Enterobacter sp. RHBSTW-00994. The sequence continues at coordinate 2,654,376 of NZ_CP056199.1, forward strand.
GCACACTGCAATCCGCAGTCCTTCGCCAGATGGATGTTGGGCACAACACCGGTTGCCAGCACCACGCGCGTCGCGTCAACCCGGCGACCATTGATAAGCGTGACCGAGTCCGTACCAATCTCCGCGATCCCGGATGCCAGTTCGCAACAGATACCGCGTTCAGCCAGAGCCTCTTCCAGCAAGCGTCCTGCCTGCTGATCCAACTGCTGTTCCATCAGCCACGTTCCGCGATGCACCAGCGTGACGTTGTCACAATTTCGCGCCAGTGCAGCGGCGGCCTCAATACCGAGCACGCCCCCACCCAGCACCACAGCCGGACCAGCGATTGCCATAATGGCGTTGGCATCACCCAGCGTGCGAAAAGGGAAAACATGTGAAGACTCACCGCCGGGTATGGGCGGGACAAATGGCACAGACCCCGTCGCAAAGACCAGTTCATCCCACTGCAGTACGCGGTTCGCGGTGCGAACCTCACCGCTCGCCACCTCTACGGCAGCCACTTTTTCCCCCCTCAACACCGTGACCCCCCGGGCGCGATACCACGCGTCATCGTACAGTTGAATGGCCGCGGCCTGTTTTTCCCCACCCAGCACCGGAGAGAGCTGGATGCGGTTGTACGCATGCTCCGGCTCATCACCAACAACAGTGATAGTGAAGCGACCGGGAGCCTTCTCGCTCAGCGATGTAATCAGTCGCGTAGCTGCCATGCCATTGCCGATAATCACCAGTCGCATTGTGTTCTCCTCGTTACGCCGCTTTGGGCTGTTTTTCATAGAGGAAATGCAGAATTTGCTGGCGCATATGGTGATAGCGGCTGTCGTCAGCCAGTTGCACCCGGTTACGTGGGCGTGGCAGGTCAACATGCAGGATTTCACCGACGGTGGCCGCAGGGCCATTGGTCATCATCATGACCCGGTCCGAAAGCAGTACCGCTTCATCCACATCGTGGGTAATCAGTACGATGGTGGTGTTTAGCGCCTGCTGAATTTGCATCACCGAATCCTGCAAGTGAGCGCGCGTGAGCGCATCCAGAGCACCGAACGGTTCATCCATCAGCAGGACTTTGGGTTTCATCGCCAGCGCACGGGCAATACCGACCCGCTGTTTCATTCCACCGGAGATCTCCCCCGGACGTTTATGCAGCGCATGACCCATCTGCACACGTTCGAGGTTGTGTTCGATCCACTCTTTGCGCTCAGCCTTGCTCATCGTGCGACGAAAGACCTGGTCTACTGCCAGCGCCACGTTATCAAAGCAGGTGAGCCACGGCAGCAGTGAATGGTTCTGAAACACAACCGCGCGTTCCGGGCCGGGTCCGGCAATTTCACGGTTATCACAAATCAGCCCGCCCTCTGTGGGCAACGTGATCCCGGCGATCAAGTTCAGCAGCGTGGATTTGCCACACCCCGAGTGACCAATCAGGCTCACGGTTTCGCCTTCATGAATATCAAAAGAGACATTTTGCAATGCCAGAAACTCGCCGCTGGCAGTGGAAAAACGCTGACTCACCGCTTGTACCTGAATAATCGGTTTCATGTTCACTCCTTATTTTTCCTGCCAGCTAAAACGGCGGGCAATCAGCATCAGCCCCTGCTCCAGCAGCAACCCCACCACGCCAATAATGACGATGGCGATGAGAATATTTTCGACGTTAAGGTTGTTCCACTCGTTCCAGATCCAGAACCCAATACCCAGCCCACCCGTTAGCATTTCGGCCGCGACAATGACCAACCAGGCAATGCCGATAGAGAGGCGAACCCCGGTCAATACCGCAGGCAGCACAGCCGGAAAAAGAATGCGCCGCATGATGGTCCACTCAGAAAGCTGCAACACCCGCGCAACGTTGAGGTAATCCTGTGGAATACGGCGTACACCTTCGGCAGTGTTAATGACCATTGGCCAGATGGAGCAGATAAAAATGGTCCAGCTCGATGCCGGTTCCGCTTTCTGGAACAACAGCAGACCAATAGGCAGCCAGGCCAGTGGACTCACGGGTCTCAGGAGCGCAACCAGCGGTGTAAACATGCGTGAGACAAAGGTAAAGCGACCAATCAGGAAGCCCATCGGGATCCCCACCAACGCTGCCAGGCCAAAGCCCACGGCGACCCGCTGTAAAGAGGCCAGCACGTTCCAGCCGATCCCCATGTCGTTGGGCCCATCGCGATAAAACGGGTCTGCGAACAGGGTAAGTGCAGAGTCAAACGTACTCAGAGGGGTCGGAAAACCTTTGCTGTTAATTGCAGCCAGTTGCCAGCAAACCACCAGCAGTCCAAGCCCAAGAAAACCAGGAATGATGCGCTGAAGCAGGGCATTTAACCGGCGAGCATACGCCGGGGCACGACGACGAACCTGAACCGGCGGAAGCACAATCACCTCGCCGCCTGTCGGTTTTTCTTCAACGGATTGTCTGTTTTGCAGATGCGTCATAATCAGGCCCCTTTACGATGAATGGCGAAGCGGTTTGCGTAGCCTTCCGGATCGAGACCGTTCCACACGGTTCCGTCCATTAAGGTGCTACTGCGCATGGGTGACGATGGCGCACTGATGCCACCTACCGCTGTGGCCGCGTCCTGCCAGACTGATGTCTGGTTAATACGTTGGGCAATAGCGGCATAGTCCGGCTCCGTTTTGAGCAATCCCCAGCGACGGAACTGGGTTAAAAACCACATGCCGTCGGATAACCACGGATAACTGACCGCACCGTCATTGAAGAAGCGGATCGGGTGTGCATCCTGCCAGCGCTGGCCGATGCCGTTGTCGTATTCCCCCAGCATGCGTCCGGTGAGGTACTGCTCTTTAGTGTTAAGCCATGCACGACGAGAGAGGATCTGCGCGGTTTCACGTTTGTTATCCGGGGATGCGTCAATCCATCGTGCAGCGTCCAGAACGGCGCTAACCAGTGCTCGCGCTGTATGCGGGTTTTTCTCGACCCAGTCACGTCGGGTCCCGAGGATCTTTTCCGGATGTTCCGGCCAGATAGATTGCGAGGTAGCGGCTGTAAAACCGATACGGTCGTTGATGGCCCGCGCGTTCCAGGGCTCACCGACACAAAAACCGACCATGTTGCCAATGCGCATATTCATGACCATCTGCGGCGGCGGTACAACCACGGTGCGAACATCATCAAACGGATTGATCCCTGCGCTCGCCAGCCAGTAGTAAAGCCACATGGCATGTGTTCCCGTCGGGAAAGTGTGCGCAAAGGTGTATGTCCCTGGAGCCTGCTGCCCTATCAGCTTTTGCAGCCCGTCGACGTCACGAACCCCCTTTTCTGCCAGATCGCTGGAAAGGGTAATCGCCTGACCGTTATGGTTAAGCGTCATCAGGTTCGCCATCGGTTGTGGCTTACCGGCAATTCCCAGCTCCAGCCCGTACAGCAGGCCGTAAAGTATGTGCGCCGCATCCAGTTCGCCCGCGACCAGTTTGTCGCGTACAGCAGCCCAGCTCGCCTCTTTGGTGGGCACAATGGTGATACCGTATTTTTTATCAAACCCTTTAAGTGCTGCGATAACGACGGGAGCGCAGTCGGTCAGGGGGATAAACCCGATTCGCACGGTCTCTTGCTCCGGCTTATCCGACCCACCCGCCCACGCCGCCTGCATGACACCCGGTAACAGCATCGCGCCACTTGCCAGCATACTGGCCTGCAAAAATCGCCGTCTCGACAAATCCGCCATGACCCACTCCTGAATAAAAAGCAAAAAAAAGCGCCCGACAATGCCGTAGCACTGTTGGACGCCTTTATCCCGAAGACGCATGCACCGCCGTTGGTGCATCGTCAAAAAATGGTAATCAGTTAATGCAAAGTAGATGCCAGGTTTTATGCTCTGTTTTACGGGTGATAACCTGCCTCAGGAGAGATTTACGCACCTCAACCATGCAGTAAATGCCCACTGATTGTGCAACTACTCCTTTGGTATTACCTGCCACAATGTTTTTACGGTAAGCAATGCGTGAGCGATATCCACCATCCGCTGGTTTTTATCCATCGCCATTTTTCGCAAGGCATACCACGCCTGTTCTTCACTCATATTCTGGTGTGCCATCAGCACGCTTTTCGCTTTATCAATGATCTTCCTCTCTTCCAGCGTATCGCGTAGCGATGCAAGTTGGCGGGACAGCAGCTCAATCTCGCGGGCCTGCTGGCGAAGCAGTGGCAACAACGGTTTATCCGGATAGCACGCGAGGGGATCGTCTTGTTCATCATCCACAGGCGTTATCTCATCGTCATTCTGGATGCGCGCATCCACCGCCATCATCAGGTCGGCGATAACGATCTCTTCAAGGGTTCTCAGATGCTCAAGACGCGCGGTTTGTCGCGCAAACCAGTGAAGCGCCGTATGACCATTGTCTGCGCCAGGCTGACGGGTACAGGCAACTCGCCTGAGTTGCTCAGTCTCCAGACACGGCTGACAATTGAGCATAAATGTCTCCCGCACATCTTCGCGGCAGCACGATAAAAAGACATCAAAGCAGGACTGCTGCCCATCAATGCGGTCGACCAGCCTCTGACGAGTATCATCACTGAAAAAACCCTGCGTGAAGCCAATTGCGCCCAGCGCGCGCTCTTGCCCTGCCAGCTCTTTGCCCTGCATCAGGCTGTAGAGCGCGACGAATCGCCCCGCAATTTGCGGATCATCAATGCTGTCATTCAGTTGTGGCACGATACTGAGCAGATGACGGAGTATACGGCTGTAGTGCTCCATCGCCTGAGGTGCGGTGATGTTTTGCTCGCTTACGCCATCACGCAGTGCCGAAAGCCCATCCAGACTTTGTATCGCACTCGCAATGCGTTCACACACGGTACTGCCGGGCATGGGGGATTGTTCATCGAGGATACGGTAAAGCGCGGCGAGATTATCATCCGCTAACGCCCGGCTGGCTTTGCATTCCAGGGCATACAACGTTCCCTGGGAACAGAGCCAGACATTTGACGCCCCACGCTCGCACTGTAGCATATGCGCCAGACGGCTGATGCCGTTCACGAGTGAGCCCAGTTGTGCCAGTGTGTTGAGCTGTTGTCGACGCATCTGCTTTGCGCGCTGGAACCATTCAATTGCGCCAGGTGAACGGCCAGCCATTATTGTCATGCTTACTCTCCCGGTTCGGTATTATCGGTTGAGATAAGCAATATTCGTGCCTTATCAAAGAACAGGAGTCAACATGCAGAAGATTGTAATCGTCGCCAACGGTGCGGCATATGGCAGTGAATCCCTCTTCAACAGTCTGCGTCTGGCGATTGCCCTGCGCGATCAGGACAGCGAACTGCAATTACGTCTCTTTTTAATGTCTGATGCGGTCACCGCCGGACTGAAGGGGCAAAAACCCGCCGAGGGATATAACATCCAGCAAATGCTGGAAATTCTGACGGCGCAAAATGTCCCGGTGAAACTGTGCAAGACCTGCACTGACGGACGGGGTATCACGGAATTACCGCTGATTGACGGAGTTGCAATTGGAACCCTGGTCGAACTGGCTCAATGGACACTTACCGCAGATAAAGTATTAACTTTTTAATAATATATTCTGAAAAATATTATTTTCTTATGGACGCGGTTTCAGCATCAAGTTTACCTGCCGGGTTGCCGATAGGCATGTGAAACAACACAGCAGGTATTTTACTTATGTTCAGATCAATTCGCGCACGCATCATTGCCGCGACGACAGGCTGTCTGATCGTCGCCCTTATTCTTAACACCGTTATCAACTTTCAGGTTACTCGCCAGGATAACCAGCAATCGCAACGCGATATTCTGACCAGCACCAGTGCCAGCCACAATATGGCGATTGCCGACTGGGTAAACAGCAAAATGACCGTGATCGCCTCTGCGCAAAACGTGGCGCTAAGCGATGATCCGGTTCCGGTGTTTAAACAACTCGCCGAGGCCGGTGGTTTTACTAACGTCTACGTGGGTTATGCCAGTAAAACGGCGAAATTCTCCGACCCTGCCGGCGTGCCTGCTGATTACGACCCTACCGTCCGCCCGTGGTATCAGCAGGTCGTCAGCACCGATGCCCCTGTCGTAACTGCCCCTTACGTTGATGCCGGAACCGGTAAACTGGTCGTGACCTTTGCCGTACCGGTCAAAGACAATGGCACGCTTAAAGCCGTGGTGGCGGGCGATGTGGCGATGGACAGCGTGGTGGCTAACGTTCGCGGGATCCATCCTACACCTGCAAGCAGTGGCTTACTGGTTGATAGCGACGGTACAGTCATTGCCGCCAACGATCCCGCTCTGACGCTGAAACCCTTTAGTGAAACCGTCAAAGACGCTGATTTCACTGCCCTGAAAAGCGGCGTTTCGGTTGATGGGTTATTTAATGGTGTCGAGAAAACCTTTATAGCAACGCCCGTCGCCGGTACACACTGGATGCTGGTGGTTGCCCTCGATAACAACGATGCCACCTCCGGAATGCGCTCTCTGCTGAAAGCCTCCGCGATCTCCCTGGTGATCCTTGCCCTGCTCAGCGGAGCCATTGTCCATTTCCTGATTGCCCGCCTGCTCAGACGCTTGTCCGATATCCGTGATGCTATGCACGCCATCGCCAACGGGACCAACGATCTTTCCCAGCGTCTTCCGGACAGCGGTGACGATGAGGTGGCGCAAATCGCGCAGGCCTTCAATGCGTTCAGTGACAAATTATCCGTGGTGATGGTGCAGTTACGCGATGCCAGCGCATCGGTAAAAAATGCAGCACAGGAGATTGCCGCGGGTAACCAGGATCTCTCCGGGCGTACCGAACAGGCTGCCTCCAGCCTGCGTGAAACGGCAAGTGCCGTTGAGCAAATCACAGCCTCCGTGACCCAGTCAAACGAGTCCGCAGCGGAAGCAAACGATCAGGCAAGCAAAGCCTCGGCTGCCGCATCGCGCGGAGGGGATGTCGTTTCTCAGGCAATCTCGACCATGCAATCTATCGAAGTGGCTTCTGCCAAGATTGGTGATATCACCAGTGTGATTGATGGCATTGCCTTCCAGACGAACATTCTGGCGCTGAATGCGTCGGTAGAAGCGGCGCGAGCCGGAGAACAGGGGCGCGGGTTTGCCGTTGTCGCCGGAGAGGTTCGTAACCTTGCCAGCCGCAGCGCACAAGCCGCCAAAGAGATTAAATCCCTGATCGACTCCACTACCGACAGCGTGGCAACCGGTTCTCGCTATGTCCATCTGGCAGGCGAAAGCATGGACGAGATCCGCTCCAGCATCGGCAGTGTGTCCGGGATTATGCGTGAGATTTCAATCGCCACCAGCGAGCAGATGAAAGGTATCCATGAGATTAACCATGCGGTGACGCATCTTGATCGAATGGTACAGCAGAATGCCGAACTGGTTGTCGAATCCGCCGCCGCCGCCAGTGCGCTGCAGAGCCAGGCGGGCGACCTCGCTGAAACTGCCGGGCATTTCCGCATTTAATTTTATTCAGGCGCGTCTTTACCTTGTTAAATACGCGCCAGCTGAATGCTTTCAGGTGTTTTGTCATTTTTGTTTAAACGTTATGCAATTTTTTGATCAAAATCAGCATCTCACCCCCTCCCGTTTGGTGTTATGCCATGAGTGAATTGTGAACAACATCACGCTCAGGATTGGCTGCAAGGAGAGCGTCGTTTCGGACTACGGGGTAAATAATGGCACTGGTAAAAACAAGTTTGACACTGTTTGGCGGGGATACGGTGGTGGTGCGTTGCTCAGAGCGCTGCCACATTCATCTGATGAGTTCAAAAGCGCAAAAACAATCGCAGGCTGACATTTTAAGCGTGCAGGATAAAGATAATGCGTGGCTCACTGTGCCCTATACCGGCACGTGGGATGTCCTGATTGACAGCCACAGTCAATCGCTTGAGCACTCTGTAAGTTACGTTCCCGCCTGATATGTCTGCGCCCGGTTTGCCTTCTGGCAACCGGGCGTTTTATCAGGCAAATCCCGGACGCAACGGGTTATTTCGCACATTCCCTTCGAGCAAGGCTTGCACTTTCGCCACCAGCTCATTCAGACACTCATCTTTCATGCCGAGGCGCGTCAGTTCTTCATCAAGAGAAAACAGATACTGAGCGTTAGTGCCTAATGGCCCGCTGGCGGATGCAATCAGCGGGGCGATAACCTGAGTGCGTGTATCGGCTTCATACAGCGGATGGCGCGGATCCATAATAAATACCAGCGCGTTGACAGTACGACCATCATCAAGCTCAAGCTTGCACCAGCTTGGCATATAGCAGCCGGTGATCATCTCCCGCTTCCACAAGAGCGTGAGTTCATCCTCCAGCGTCGCATCCGGCAAGCGGTATGCAACCCCGGTGGTGCGCCCGCCCTCTTTCAGTGCAAGCATACGGCCTGGCTGGCAGGCGCTGCCTCGTCCGGCCGTCAGGCGCAAACAAAATGCGCGATGCCAGCCAGGTAATGTCCCTGTCGCCGATTCGACAAACTCGAGAGCCGGGTTCCACATCAGGGAGCCGTAACCAAAAATCCATACCGGGCCATCATCCGGACGGCACGCCAGCGTGGCCGCGAGCGATGCCGCACGTTGCTCAGCCGACCAGAGAAGCGATTCCTCAATAGCACCAAATGCTGTTTTACAATCTGCCTTCATTAAGAAATCACGCGTTAACACTTTACACCTCCGCCACTGCATGCTTCCTTGCGACATCTGTAATTCGCCTTCCCGGCATTATGTGCTGTTCATTTTGACAGCAGTTAATTAACGATAAGCAATTCGCAGGCCAGTTGCAATACAACGAAAGTTCAACCACCTGAAAAGTCAAAATTGAGGCTGCTAATTATTCAGCCGTGTAGTACGTTTGACCTACTACTGCGCCTCATCTATCGCCGATCTATGCTCTTGCCCGACATTATCAAAAGTGAAAAAATGGACGACTTAATTCATTGTTATTTAGATTTTTAATTAGATAAAACACACTATTAGAGATAACTCAGCGGAAATACAGCCATTACGGTAAAAGTAAGTAAAAAATAACAGAATAGTAATTTTGATCTGTTAGTTTAATGGCCACAAATTTTCTATCTATAATTACAAGCACCTGCATTGAGGGAGAACAACATGACAGCGACACATGAGGCGGTGAAGACCCGCCACAAGGAGACATCACTCATTTTCCCGGTCCTGGCACTGGCAGTGCTGCTTTTTTGGGGAAGCAGCCAGTCATTGCCAGTGGTCGTCGGCATTAATATCCTTGCCCTGATTGGTATTTTGAGCAGTGCATTCAGTGTTGTTCGCCACGCCGACGTGCTAGCGCACCGTCTGGGCGAGCCATATGGTTCATTAATATTAAGTCTTTCCGTCGTCATTCTTGAAGTCAGTCTGATTTCAGCACTGATGGCGACAGGTGATGCTGCGCCGACACTGATGCGAGACACCTTGTACTCCATCATCATGATTGTTACCGGCGGGTTGGTCGGTTTTTCTCTGTTATTGGGCGGACGTAAGTTTGCCACTCAATATATGAATCTGTTTGGTATTAAACAGTACCTGATTGCTCTTTTTCCTCTTGCCATTATTGTTCTGATCTTTCCAATGGCGCTGCCGGGAGCGAATTTCACCACTGGACAGGCGTTACTGGTTGCCCTGATTTCTGCGGCCATGTACGGCGTATTTCTGCTTATTCAGACGAAAACGCACCAGAGCCTGTTTGTCTATGAACATGAAGATGACAGCGACGACGACGACCCCCATCACGGTAAACCTTCGGCGCACAGTAACGCCTGGCATACGATTTGGCTGATCGTACATCTGATTGCGGTTATCGCCGTGACCAAAATGAACGCCAATCCACTGGAAACCCTGTTAACAGAGCTGAATGCCCCTGTGGCATTTACCGGTTTCCTGGTCGCGTTGCTGATCCTGTCACCGGAAGGTTTAGGTGCGTTGAAGGCCGTACTGAGCAATCAGGTACAGCGTGCGATGAACCTGTTTTTTGGTTCCGTGCTGGCAACCATTTCACTGACCGTCCCGGTCGTGACGCTGATTGCGTTTATGACTGGCAACGAACTGCAGTTTGCGCTGGGTGCGCCGGAGATGATTGTCATGGTCGCGTCACTGGTGCTATGCCATATTTCCTTCTCGACCGGCAGGACTAACGTACTGAACGGTGCGGCGCATATGGCCTTGTTTATTGCCTACCTGATGACGATCTTTGCGTGAACCTGATGCCCTCTCCTGCGTGAGAAGATGCACATATAAAAAACCCGCCGAAGCGGGTTTTTTATTAGTTGCTGGTATCCAGCTCGTCGAAGCTCTTCACCAGATCATCAATCGCCTTGATCTGCTTCAGGAATGGCTCCAGTTTATCCAGTGGCAACGCGGATGGACCGTCGCATTTCGCATTGGCCGGATCAGGGTGCGCTTCAATGAACAGGCCCGCCAGACCGACCGCCATACCGGCACGCGCCAGTTCCGTAACCTGTGCACGACGTCCACCGGACGCTGCGCCAAACGGGTCGCGGCATTGCAGGGCGTGGGTCACGTCGAAGATAACCGGAGACTGGTTGGAAACGTTCTTCATCACGCTGAAACCCAGCATGTCGACCACCAGGTTGTCATAACCGAAGTTTGCACCACGGTCACACAGGATCACCTTGTCATTCCCACCTTCGATAAACTTATCAACGATGTTACCCATCTGACCCGGGCTTACGAACTGGGGTTTTTTCACGTTGATCACCGCACCGGTTTTAGCCATTGCTTCAACCAGATCGGTCTGACGCGCAAGGAATGCCGGAAGCTGAATCACATCAACGACATCAGCCACAGGCTGCGCTTGTGATGCTTCGTGTACGTCGGTGATCACTTTCACGCCAAACGTCTGCTTCAGCTCCTGGAAAATCTTCATTCCCTCTTCCAGGCCTGGGCCACGGTAAGAGTTGATAGAGGAACGGTTGGCTTTGTCAAAAGAGGCTTTAAACACATACGGAATACCCAATTTCTGGGTTACGGTCACGTAGTGTTCGCAGATGCGCATGGCAAGATCACGGGATTCCAGAACGTTCATGCCACCAAAGAGCACGAACGGCAGGTCGTTTGCCACGTTGATATCACCAATGCTAACCACTTTTTGTTTCATAGGATCGCCTTATTCAGGTGTGAATCGGAATTAAGATTAATGCAGTGTAATTTGTTTGTGCGCGATCGCGTTGATCTGCGCGCGGATCATTTCGCTAATCGGGTCTTCCGGGCACTGTTCGACAAAATAATTCAAATCGTTCAGCGCGACATGTTCACAGTCAAGCTGTGCATAGATAAGACCGCGATCGCGAATTTCATATGGATCTTCCGGATTGAATTGCAACAGCACTTCACTGGCACGCAATGCCAGTTCCATCTGACGCTCCTCCATTAATGCCGCCTTCAGCGTGTCCAGCAGTTTACGGATCACTTCTGAATTATCAGCTTCATCGAGATCTTCGTTGAAGAGCTCGGCTACCGGGCTAATGTTGCCTTTCAGCCAGACGTCAAGCGTGTGTTCGTCCAGTGTGTCGCCGTTAAACGGGTTAATTAACCACATTTCACCGTCCAGCCATTCTGCACGCAGGATCATCTGTGTCGGGAAAATGACCGGAACCAGAGGGATATCCAGACGGTGCGCAACCCATAGCAAAATCGCGCCCAGAGCAACCGCGCTGCCCTGACGATTTTTTAAGACCTGATCCAGCCAAAGTGCGTCAGACAGGCGATACACACCGCGCGTATCGCAAAAACCCCATTCTCCATAGAAAAGCTCAACCAGCTTCTCTAATTGCCAGTCCTGCGGGCGCGACTGATTTATCTCTTCTCGCGCCAGGCTTACCAGGTTTTCCAGCTCAGCATTGACGTACTGCGACGTAAAATCATCGCGGATCATCTCTGAAATCAGAATCATGCCATCGCAAAGCGGCACTTTGTTAAATTCGAAATCGGCCAAGGACCTCATGACTTACCCCAGTAACGGTATTCTTGTGGTGGCGAGTTTAATGATGATGTACAGCACCACCAGACCCAGCAGAAAGGCGATAAAACCGACCTGCTGGCTGCGCGGACGACGTCGTCCAAGCGCGATAAAACCCAAAACGATGTAGATGATAACGCCAAACAGCTTTTCAGTCAGCCATGTGCCTTTATCAGTAAATGGCAGATAGCCTGTCTTCCACATTAAGCCCACACCGGACAGGAACAGCAGTGTATCGATGCAGTGTGGTGCAACGCGTACCCAGCGGGTTTCGAGCAACGGATTGTTGCTGTAACGCCACCAGTAACGGAGAATAAAAAAACTGATGGTCAATGCGACAGACGCCAGATGAACGGAGATCAGCACAGTAAAGAGCGTCATGACCATTTACCTATCGTCAGACGCTCATTGCCCCCATAGTCACGGCAGGTCTCCACCGCGCGATAACCGACACGGGTGAACAGCAGACGTACCGCTTCTCCCTGCGTCCAGCCATGTTCCAGCAACAACCAACCACCTGGCAGCAGGTGCTGGCGAGCCAAATCAATGATGTGTTCAAGATCGGCCAGCCCTTCGTTAGCCGCAACCAACGCTGTCATCGGTTCGAAGCGGACATCCCCCTCTGACAAATGAGGATCTCGCTCGTCAATGTAGGGCGGATTACTGACAATCATCTCAAAGGTGCAATGTTCCAGAGCGGCAAACCAACTGCTTTGGATCACCGTCACATTGCTCAGCCCCAGACGCTCAAGGTTACGCTTTGCTAGCGCAACCGCATCGGGCATCACATCGACGGCAGTCACCTGGCAATCAGGACGTTCACTGGCCAGAGCCAGGGCGATCGCCCCCGTTCCTGTGCCTAAATCGAGGATCTGACATGCATGAGATGGCAACCGCGCCAGTGCCTGTTCGACCAGGCATTCCGTATCAGGACGCGGGATCAGCGTGGCTGGAGAGACATAGAGCGGCAGTGACCAGAACTCACGTTCACCCACCAGGTGTGCCACAGGTTCCCCCGTTTTACGGCGTGAAAGCAGTGCCGCAAGTTGCGCTTCCTGCTCTGCACTCAGCACCGTTTCGCCAAACGCCAGGAGAAAGGTCCGGGCTTTTCCCGTCACAAACCCCAGCAATATTTCGGCATCACGACGCGGGCTTTCACTGGCGGAAAGCTCACTGACGGCATGGCGTAACCAGTGCTGAAAATCCATTAGTCCTGCTCAGCCAGCGCCGCCAGTTGATCGGCCTGGAATTCCTGGACAATAGGTTCGATCAGCATGTCGAGTTTCCCTTCCATCACCTCATCCAGACGGTAAACCGTCAGGTTGATGCGGTGGTCAGTAACGCGCCCTTGCGGGAAGTTATAGGTACGGTTACGGTCGCTGCGATCACCGCTACCAAGCAGGTTACGGCGCGTTGAGGCTTCCGCCTGCTGGCGCTTTGCCACTTCGGCGGCACGAATACGCGCCCCCAGAACTGACAATGCTTTCGCTTTGTTTTTATGCTGCGAACGTTCGTCCTGACACTCCACCACAATACCGGTTGGCAGGTGGGTAATACGAATTGCGGAGTCGGTGGTGTTAACGTGCTGACCACCCGCACCGGAAGAACGGAAGGTATCAATGCGCAGCTCCGATGGGTTGATATCCGGCAGTTCTGCTTCCGGCAGTTCCGGCATGACCGCGACGGTACAGGCGGAGGTGTGGATTCGACCCTGGGATTCCGTTGCAGGAACGCGCTGGACGCGATGCCCACCTGATTCGAATTTCAGACGGCCATAAACACCTTCGCCGCTGATTTTAGCGATCACTTCTTTATACCCACCATGTTCACCTTCATTGGCGCTCATGATTTCGACTCGCCAGCGGCGAGCTTCAGCATAACGGCTGTACATACGGAACAGATCGCCAGCAAACAGAGCGGCTTCATCCCCTCCCGTACCAGCGCGCACTTCGACAAAAGCGTTACGTTCGTCATCCGGATCTTTTGGCAGCAGCAGAACCTGAAGCTGTTGCTCCATCTCTTCGGCACGCGCTTTTGCATCCTGCAACTCTTCCTGCGCCATTTCGCGCATTTCCGGGTCGTCGAGCATCATCTGTGCCGTTTCGATATCTTCCTGAACTTTTTGCCAGTCAATAAAGCAGCGCGAAACATCACTCAACTGTGCGTATTCACGGGATAACGCGCGAAAACGGTCCTGGTCTGCAATAGTCCCGGCATCACCGAGCAGCGCCTGTACTTCTTCATGGCGCTCGTGCAGAGCTTCCAGTTTGGCGACGATAGAGGGCTTCATAGGCGTAAATGCACCTTGTAATAGAAAATGGGTGTGTGGCGCTATTCCAGCCCGAGGCTGTTGCGCAGAATAGTCAGGCGTTCATCATCCCCGTCTCGGGCAGCCTGCTGAAGAGATTTGGTTGGTGCATGAATCAGGCGATTGGTCAGTTTCCATGCCAGATCCTGCATAATTGCCTGCGCGTCACCGCCCTGTTCAAGGGCAGCCAGCGCTTTGGCAGTCAGGTCGTCTCGCACCTGCTCTGCCTGACCGCGATATTCGCGGATGGTCTCGCTAACGCTTTGGGCGCGCAGCCAGGCCATAAACTCACTGGTTTCCTGCTCAACAATCGTTTCCGCCTGAACTGCGGCCGCTTTACGCTGCGCGAGGTTGTGCGAAATGATACTTTGCAGGTCATCCACGCTGTAAAGATAGGCGTTCGCCAGCTTGCCGACTTCCGGTTCGACATCGCGCGGAACGGCGATATCGACCAGCAACATCGGTTGGTTACGACGGGATTTCAGTGCGCGTTCCACCATCCCTTTACCGATGATCGGCAGCGGGCTGGCGGTAGAACTGATAATGATATCCGCCTCTTTAAGACGTTCATCAATGTCGCTTAACGCAATCACCTCTGCGCCGACTTCGTCTGCCAGAACCTGCGCCCGTTCACGGGTACGGTTAGCAATAATCATCTTCTTCACTTTGTGCTCACGCAAATGGCGAGCCACAAGTTCAATGGTTTCACCCGCACCAACCAGTAATACCGTAACGGTTGAGAGTGATTCGAAGATTTGACGAGCGAGCGTACAGGCTGCGAAAGCAACAGAAACCGCACTGGCACCAATGTCGGTTTCGGTTCGCACACGCTTAGCCACGGAGAAGGATTTCTGGAACATGCGCTCCAGTTCACTGGCTTTAAGATGCCCTTTTTGGGAATCTGCAAACGCCTTTTTCACCTGCCCCAGAATTTGTGGTTCACCCAGTACCAGAGAATCCAGACCGCTGGCGACGCGCATCAGATGACTGACTGCATCATTGTCCTGATGCCAGTACAGGCTATTACGCAACTCTTCTTCGTTCAGGTTGTGATATTCACATAACCAGCGGATCAGCGCTTCATGCAGATTATCCTGCTCTTCTACACTGAGATAGAGTTCGGTACGGTTGCACGTCGACAGCACCACGCCACCTTGCACCATAGGTTGTGCAAGCAGACTATCCAGCGCCAGGTCGAGTGTATCCGGCGAAAACGTGACACGTTCTCGCAACGAAACCGGGGCTGTTTTGTGGTTAATACCGAGTGCTAAAAGGGTCATGTGAGCGGGAATAATACCAGCGTTAATAAGGTTAGCAGGTGGCATCATACAGGATGCGCGAGATCAATAAAAGAGACCGCCCCCTTTCGGAGTAATAGGTGTTCCGCGCTAATTAAATGATTTAAGACAATATGAACGTAGACGCTGCCAGCGCCGGGCGCTAGCATTAAGGGTTATTACTGCAACGTATCTCAAGGATTTGTCATTATTATGACCCGACTGATTCGCCTGCTGCCTTTGACGGCGCTGCTTCTGACCGCGTGTTCTATTACTCCACCCAAAGGTCCGGGTAAAAGCCCTGACTCCCCGCAGTGGCGTCAGCACCAGCAGGATGTGCGCAATTTGAGCCAATACCAGACGCGCGGTGCGTTTGCCTACCTATCTGACGAGCAAAAAGTGTACGCCCGTTTCTTCTGGCAGCAAACGGGGCAGGATCGTTACCGTCTGCTGCTTCTGAACCCGCTGGGTAGCACAGAACTGGAGTTAAACGCGAAGCCTGGCGAAGCACAAATTACCGACAACAAAGGCCAGCATTACACCGCGACCGATGCCGAAGAGATGATTGGCAAACTGACCGGCATGCCGATTCCGCTCAATAGCCTGCGTCAGTGGATCCTCGGCCTGCCGGGTAATGCGACCGATTATACCCTCGACGACCAGTATCGTCTGAGCCAGGTCAATTACACGGAAAAGGGCAAAACCTGGAAAGTGGTGTACAGCGGTTATGACAGCAACAGCAAACCGGCGCTGCCATCCAATATGGAACTGACCGAAGGCACTCAGCGTATCAAGCTGAAAATGGATAACTGGATGGTCAAATGATGACCCACTGGCCCTCCCCTGCAAAACTGAATCTGTTCCTGTACATCACCGGGCGACGGGCAGACGGTTACCACACACTGCAAACGTTGTTTCAGTTTGTCGATTATGGTGACACGGTGTCGATCAGCCCTCGCCATGATGGCCAGATTCAACTGCTGACCCCTGTTGAAGGTGTGGAGCACGACGATAATCTCATTGTGCGTGCCGCGCGCCTCCTGATGAAAGCGGCGAGAGAGAGTGGGCGGCTGCCGACCGGAAGCGGTGCAGATCTCCGCGTTGAGAAACGGCTGCCTATGGGCGGTGGACTGGGTGGCGGCTCATCCAATGCCGCTACCGTTCTGGTCGCGCTGAATCATCTGTGGGGATGTGGTTTGTCAACAGACGCACTGGCGGCCCTGGGGCTGACACTAGGAGCCGATGTTCCGGTATTTGTTCGTGGCCATGCCGCCTTTGCAGAAGGGGTCGGCGAAATCCTGTCACCGGCTGAACCGCCGGAAAAATGGTATCTGATCGCCCACCCCGGCGTGAGTATTCCCACGCCTGTTATTTTCAACGATCCGGACCTCCCGCGTAATACCCCAACGCGGTCAATAGAAACGTTATTAAAATGTGAATTCAGCAACGATTGCGAGGTTATCGCAAGAAAACGTTTTCGTAAGGTTGATGCGGTGCTTTCCTGGCTGTTAGAATACGCGCCGTCGCGCCTGACTGGCACAGGGGCTTGTGTCTTTGCTGAATTTGACACTGAATCCGCCGCTCGTCAGGTGCTAGAGCAAGCGCCAGAATGGCTGCATGGTTTTGTGGCGCGTGGGATGAACACTTCCCCGCTACAGCAGACCCTTCTTGCGCAGACTGAGTTTCGGTGACAACGTCACCCTGTTCCAGACGTTGCATCGCGCTCTTTAATACACCGCCTGGATAGCCTTCGCCTGGCCCGCACAGTTTTTGGCGAATGTTATCCACCATTGGACGCATGCCTGAGGTTCTTCTCGTGCCTGATATGAAGCTTTTTGCTGGTAACGCTACCCCGGAACTAGCACAACGTATTGCCAACCGCCTGTACACTTCCCTCGGCGACGCCGCTGTAGGTCGCTTTAGCGACGGCGAAGTCAGCGTACAAATCAACGAAAATGTACGCGGTGGTGATATTTTCATCATCCAGTCCACCTGTGCTCCAACTAACGACAACCTGATGGAATTGGTTGTTATGGTCGATGCCCTGCGCCGTGCTTCTGCAGGCCGTATCACGGCTGTTATTCCTTACTTTGGTTATGCCCGCCAGGACCGTCGCGTCCGTTCCGCGCGTGTACCTATTACCGCTAAAGTTGTTGCCGATTTCCTGTCAAGCGTCGGTGTAGACCGTGTTCTGACGGTTGACCTGCACGCCGAGCAGATCCAGGGCTTCTTTGATGTCCCGGTTGATAACGTATTCGGCAGCCCCATTCTGCTGGAAGACATGCTGCAGCTGAACCTGGATAACCCGATTGTGGTTTCTCCGGACATCGGCGGCGTAGTCCGCGCTCGTGCTATCGCCAAACTGCTGAACGATACCGATATGGCTATCATCGACAAACGCCGTCCACGTGCTAACGTTTCTCAGGTGATGCACATCATCGGTGACGTTGCAGGTCGTGACTGCGTGTTGGTTGACGACATGATCGATACCGGTGGTACGCTGTGTAAAGCAGCCGAGGCGCTGAAAGAGCGTGGCGCTAAGCGTGTGTTCGCCTACGCAACTCACCCGATCTTCTCCGGTAATGCGGTGAATAATCTCCGCAACTCTGTTATCGATGAAGTGGTGGTTTGCGATACCATCCCATTAAGCGATGAGATCAAAGCACTGCCAAACGTACGTACTTTGACCCTGTCCGGGATGCTGGCCGAAGCGATTCGTCGTATCAGCAACGAAGAATCCATCTCAGCAATGTTCGAGCACTGATCGAACACGGCCGAAAAACCCGCTGCGGCGGGTTTTTTTGTTTTGAATATTCATTTGTATGACCAATGCCTCCTTCACCTGCCATTCACATGACAGATGATGCGCACACGGATGATAGATTATTGTGAAAAACGTAACTTCCTCACAAGTTCTGCCCTTTCGCGCCCTCATCGACGCCTGCTGGAAAGAGAAATACACCCTGTCACGCTTTATGCGCGACGTTATTGCGGGTATCACCGTCGGGATTATTGCGATTCCCCTGGCGATGGCGCTGGCAATTGGTAGCGGTGTTGCACCGCAATATGGGCTGTATACCTCGGCAGTTGCCGGGATTGTGATTGCGCTGACGGGGGGTTCTCGCTTTAGCGTCTCGGGGCCAACCGCCGCCTTTGTGGTGATCCTCTACCCGGTATCACAGCAGTTTGGGCTGGCTGGCCTCCTGGTTGCCACACTGATGTCTGGCGTCTTTTTGATTCTGTTCGGGCTGGCCCGCTTTGGTCGGTTAATCGAATATATCCCCCTTTCCGTGACGTTGGGGTTCACATCAGGGATTGGTATTACCATCGGGACGATGCAAATCAAGGATTTCCTGGGTTTACAGTTGCCGCATGTACCGGAACATTACCTGCAAAAAGTGGGGGCACTGTTTATGGCGCTACCCACTATCAATATGGGCGATGCTGCCATTGGTATCGTCACATTGGGCACGTTGATTGTCTGGCCACGTTTGGGCATTCGCCTGCCAGGTCATCTGCCAGCATTGCTGTTGGGATGTGCAGTGATGGCTATCGTCAACATGCTTGGCGGTCACGTGGCAACTATTGGTTCCCAGTTCCATTACCTGTTAGCCGATGGCTCGCAGGGCAACGGGATCCCTCAGCTTTTACCGCAACTGGTGTTGCCGTGGGATATGCCAGGCTCCACCTTCACTTTAAGCTGGGACTCCCTGCGCGCGCTGCTACCTGCTGCGTTCTCGATGGCAATGCTGGGCGCTATTGAATCGCTGCTCTGCGCCGTCGTGCTGGATGGTATGACAGGAACCAAGCATAAAGCCAACAGCGAGCTGGTCGGCCAGGGACTTGGCAACATCATTGCCCCTTTCTTTGGCGGCATCACTGCCACCGCCGCAATTGCGCGTTCCGCGGCTAACGTTCGGGCAGGCGCAACCTCTCCGGTATCAGCCGTTATTCACGCGGTACTGGTGATCCTTGCACTGCTGATCCTTGCCCCCTTACTCTCCTGGCTCCCGCTTTCGGCTATGGCAGCCCTGCTGCTGATGGTCGCCTGGAACATGAGCGAAGCGCATAAGGTGGTCCACCTGCTGCGTCGTGCGCCAAAAGACGACATCATCGTGATGCTGATCTGCATGTCGCTGACCGTTCTGTTTGACATGGTGATCGCCATTAGCGTGGGCATTGTGCTGGCTTCCCTGCTGTTTATGCGCCGAATTGCACAAATGACCCGCCTCTCCCCGGTGAACGTCGAGGTTCCGGATGATGTACTGGTGCTTCGGGTGATCGGCCCGCTGTTCTTTGCCGCAGCAGAAGGCCTGTTCAACGAACTGGAGTCACGCATTGCCGGTAAACGGATCGTGGTACTGAAGTGGGATGCAGTTCCGGTACTGGATGCGGGAGGTCTGGATGCCTTCCAGCGCTTTGTCAAAAAGCTGCCGGAAGGCTGCGAACTGCGCGTGAGTAATCTTGAATTCCAGCCTCTGCGCACCATGGCGCGGGCTGGTGTACAACCAGTTCCAGGCCGTCTCGCATTCTATCCTAATCGCGAAGCAGCCTTAGCCGATGTGTTAGTGACCGAGCATCAATAAGCGTTTTTGCATCATGATGCCTATCGCCTGCTGTAGCCATTCAAGCACAGCAGGCGTCATCCACGTTCCTTTCATCAGATGCGGCTCCTGTTGCATCGCAACCCGAAACTTTTGCTGTGTGGCCGGGTTTGTTCCCGCGTAGGACTGAAAAAGCATCAGCCAGTTTTCAGCCAGCGCTTGTGCAGCTTCTGTTGAGGGATCGAGCGACGCTTGCTGCGCCTGGTGTAATTTCGCTACCAGCGGTGGCCATTCCATCATCCGGTCAAAATAGTGGGCGCGCGTAAACACCATCTCTTCTGCGGTAAGATAGTTTTCCCAGATAACGAGTTTTGATTCGGCGAAAGCCCGCGTAACATAATCGGTCATCTCAGGTGTTATCCCTGTTTGCTCGCGCATTTGCGGCTCAACGCTATGCATCTCATTAAGCCGGGTCAGGAATTCTGGCTTACCTGCCGTGTCCTCCTCCAGACGCAGCATCCAGCGTGTCGCGAGATCCATCGCTCTCGGATCCGTCACACTAACATGCTGTTCCAGCAGCATTTGAGCCTCATTAACCAGGCCTGACCAAATCACAGCCAACTCGGCTTTCTGCGCCGCAAAGGGTAACTGCTGTAACTCTTCTTTGCTAAACCAGCGATCATACATGTTCATTAACTCCAGAGTTTGTAGCCAGGACTCAAGGTCCGGCGTCTCCTGTGCATTCAGTCCGGTACGTAAATCCGTCAGTCGGTCACGCAACGTACTGATGCTGCGTACCTGTTTATCCAGCAAGCGGATTTGTGCGTCCAGGAGATCAGCCAGCGAGAGAGACGCGTGATCCAGAAAGTCTCGTATTTCGGCAAGCTCCAGCCCTGCTTTTGCCAGCACCTGTATCATGTGCAGGCGTTTAACATCAGCCAGATTATAAAGCCGGTAGCCAGCCGCACTTCTGGCAGAAGGCAGTAACAACCCTGTTTGTTCGTAATGGTGCAATGTTCGCACGGTGATCCCGGCCCGTCTGGCCAGTTCCCCCACTTGAATCAACATAACGGTTCCTTTTCTTTTGCCAGTGGCACTCACTCTGGAGCCTTACGTTACGTGAGGGTCAAGCTGATATGCAAAAAAAAACGGTTCCGACAGGAACCGTTTCTCATAAAATCCTGCTATAACCGCTAGCTGTGTTTATGCTGATCGCGGCGGCAGCGTTTATCATAGTGGCGCACCCACCAGTACCGGTCACTCACCTGTTCATGACCACTGACACGCGCACCTGCAAGCCAGAGGACAGCACCTACGAAGATACTCAATACCGCGCCATGTGCGAAATATTGTGGCAGGTCGAGCTGCGGCAATTGGTTTAAAATAGAGTAACCGACACCGGCGACCATCACGAACAGTCCCAACCCCATCAGTACGTTACCGAGTATCGAAGCGTTTTTGCGTTTCATAGATTACCTCCGGAACTTTGGTTTGGGTTGCAGGGCAGTATGTCCCTAATCCTTGTGTGTAAAGTATAGACAACGGCCCTTTCAGGAGTTGCGTGAACGATCACAATTACGCTCATCTCCACCACAAAAGTTTACAAATAAGCCTCTGAACCGCTTGAAATTCTAATGGTTCACATCAGTAATTATTCGTATTTTGGCGTTGCCGGCGCAGAATTTTGTCAAGCGGCGCGCCAGACAGTAAACTACGCGCCAGATCTGGAATCTTTTAGGAATTAAACCGTGACGATTAAACTGATTGTCGGCCTTGCCAACCCGGGCGCTGAATATGCTGCAACCCGCCATAATGCCGGTGCGTGGTATGTTGATCTGCTGGCCGAACGGTTACGCGCCCCCCTGCGCGAAGAACCGAAATTCTATGGTTTTACTTCGCGTATAAACCTGGCGGGTACTGATGTGCGCCTGCTTGTGCCAACCACATTTATGAATCTGAGCGGCAAAGCGGTTGCGGCGATGGCAACTTTTTATCGCATCAATCCGGACGAAATTCTGGTCGCCCATGATGAGCTGGACCTGCCGCCAGGAGTGGCAAAATTCAAACTGGGCGGTGGTCATGGTGGCCACAACGGGCTAAAAGACATCATCAGTAAATTGGGCAATAACCCGAATTTTCACCGTTTACGCGTTGGAATCGGCCATCCGGGCGATAAAAACAAAGTTGTCGGCTTTGTGCTCGGCAAACCTCCGCTTTCTGAGCAAAAACTGATTGATGATGCAGTAGACGAAGCGGCGCGTTGCACCGAAATTTGGCTGAAAGATGGCTTAACAAAAGCGACAAACCGCTTACATGCCTTCAAAGCGCAATAATCCGGACATTACGGCTTTTTTACCGCGCGACATGCGGGTTACGTGTATAATAAGCGAAGTTATTTACTTTTCTTCAATCGGTTAGCTCTAACGGATTGATAATCAAGACATTAAGGTGATTTAGAAATGGGATTCAAATGCGGTATCGTTGGTCTGCCTAACGTTGGCAAATCCACCCTGTTTAACGCGCTCACCAAAGCGGGTATTGAAGCGGCAAACTTCCCGTTCTGTACCATTGAGCCGAACACCGGTGTCGTACCCATGCCTGATACGCGTCTGGATCAGCTCGCGGAAATCGTGAAACCGCAGCGCATCCTGCCAACCACCATGGAATTCGTGGATATTGCGGGTCTGGTAAAAGGCGCATCCAAAGGTGAAGGTCTGGGCAACCAGTTCCTGACCAACATCCGTGAAACGGAAGCGATTGGTCACGTCGTTCGTTGTTTTGAGAACGACAACATCATCCACGTAAACAACAAAGTGGACCCGGCTGACGATATCGACGTTATCAATACCGAGCTGGCGCTGTCTGACCTGGACACCTGCGAACGTGCCCTGCACCGTGTGCAGAAGAAAGCCAAAGGTGGCGATAAAGACGCGAAAGCTGAACAGGCTGCGCTGGAAAAATGTCTGCCACAGCTGGAAAACGCGGGCATGTTGCGCGCGCTGAAAAACCTGACAGAAGAAGACAAGGCTGCCATCAAGTACCTGAGCTTCCTGACGTTGAAACCAACCATGTACATCGCTAACGTCAACGAAGACGGTTTTGAGAACAATCCGTACCTGGATAAAGTCCGTGAAATTGCTGCGGCAGAAGGTTCTGTTGTTGTGGCCGTTTGTGCCGCCGTTGAATCCGATATCGCCGAACTGGACGATGCTGACCGTGAAGAATTCATGGCTGAGCTGGGTCTGGAAGAACCGGGGCTGAACCGCGTGATCCGCGCAGGTTACGAACTACTGAACCTGCAAACCTACTTCACCGCTGGCGTGAAAGAAGTTCGTGCCTGGACTATTCCTGTGGGTGCGACCGCACCGCAAGCCGCAGGTAAAATCCACACCGACTTCGAGAAAGGTTTTATCCGCGCACAGACCATCGCGTTCGAAGACTTCATCACCTACAAGGGTGAGCAAGGCGCGAAAGAAGCGGGCAAGATGCGTGCTGAAGGCAAAGACTACATCGTTAAAGATGGCGATGTGATGAACTTCCTGTTCAACGTCTAAGTCATATAAAAAACCACGCAATCGCGTGGTTTTTTTATCTCCCCACAGTCCGGTCTCTAGGCTTTGTCTGTTTTATATCGGCACGTCTCTAGTGTAAAAATCCGCCTCTCTCCTTGCTGACGAGCAACCAGAATATGTTCATCGTCAATCAATACACCCCGTGTAGAAGGTTCAAGCTGGCATGGCGATCGGCTATACATTTCAAGATTGAAAATAAGAGAATCCGCCGATTCCGTCATAAACGTCGAATATTTTTCGATAGCATGATGTGATATGCCATAAATAAATCCGCAAAAAACACCAAAGCTGAATAACTGGATGAGGCGGGTCACGCCTAAAAAACGGACTGTCTCAGTATGTTTACTGAAAGGAAGTAATAATGTTTTCACTTCCCGGTCGAGGATAAAATAGTACATCAAAGCCAGAGGTACGACGATGACAACACTTATTGCAAATAACACCCCCATCAATAACGAAAAAATAAATGGAATCGTCAGAATTGAAAGTATGGCCGTTGTATTTGCGAATTTAGTGGGTTCAACGCCTGTCACTGCATTGATAACCTGTCCTGCAATTGAAATTGCCAATGCGGTACATAGACTGAATACAACCAGGATAACCCCTTTTCCAGGCAAGGTAGTATAAACGCGTTTAAATACAGCCAGAAGGTCGAAAAAAATAACAATCGTCCAGAGAAGTAAACTTAAAATAAAAAAGGAGCGAGTAAAATTATTCATACCCGTTAAAATATCCAACACCTTGTAAATACAGACTGCAAGCAGAATATTAAAATACATCTTCTGTGAAATATCTAAAACCTGATAAAAACTGCGGATCCTTTGCAATACTGTCAGAAACGTCATAATCCCCCCTTAGAGATGAAATGCCATAATAACGCAGTTCCTGAAACTTAAAACTCACATGATTTAGTGATCTCTATTTGCCGATATGCAATGACGAGTCGCGGATAACCGTCAGTCCACCCGCGCTCATCCCGCTCCTACTGTCATTTTGCAAATGAAGAGATTTTGTTGCCATTGCGTTAATAAATAAGGTGTAAAATTCATCTGTTAACCTATCGATCAGGAGTCCAGATGAAGACCAAAAGACGCTCAGTTCCCGGAATCAGACACTACGACGGTCCTGCCGGCGGTTGGGGCGCTCTGAAAGCGACGGCCATTGCCGTACGCACGCAAATGGACACCCTGGATGCCCCTGCCACGCTGCTGCGCACCAACCAGCCGGATGGTTTCGACTGTCCGGGCTGTGCCTGGCCTGATAAAGAACACAAATCCACGTTCCAGTTTTGCGAAAACGGCGCGAAAGCGGTGACATGGGAAGCCACCAGCAAACGCGTCACGCCGGAATTTCTGGCGCAACACACGGTCAGCGCTTTACTCGAAAAATCAGATTTCGAACTTGAAGGCTATGGCCGTTTGACTCGCCCCCTCCAGTATCATGCAGAGAGTGACACATTTCGCCCAGTGGAATGGGAACAGGCCTTTACGCGCATCGGCGAGATCCTGCGCGGTCTTGAACCCGATCAGGTCGAGTTTTACACGTCGGGGCGCGCCTCAAACGAAGCCGCCTGGCTGTTCCAGCTCTTCGCACGTGAATACGGTACGAACAATTTCCCGGACTGCTCCAACATGTGCCATGAAGCGACCAGCGTTGGATTACCCCGCTCGATTGGGATTGGCAAAGGAACGGTCTCGCTGGATGATTTTGACAAGACAGAACTGGTCATTTCTATCGGGCACAACCCCGGAACCAACCACCCACGGATGATGGGTACGCTGCACGAACTGGCACGTCGCGGCGTGCCCATTATCGTGTTCAACCCGCTGCGGGAAAGAGCTCTGGAGCGTTTTGCCGATCCGCAAAGCCTGATAGAAATGGCCACCTACAGCTCGACCGATATCGCCTCGACTTATTTCCAGGTAAAGGCAGGCGGTGACGCGGCAGCGTTAAAAGGCATTGCGAAACATCTGCTGGAGTCTGAATCCCTGCACGGCAATGTGCTTGATAGCGTCTTTATTGCCGAACATACGCAGGGTTTTGATGATTTTGCTGCAGATATCATGCAAACAAACTGGGAACTTATCGAACGCGAGTCAGGCTTATCACAGGCAGCCCTGAAAAGTGTGGCCGATGCCTACGCCAAATCTAACGCCACCATCATCACCTACGGTATGGGCATCACCCAGCATAACAAAGGGACGGCAAACGTCCGCCTGATTGCCGACTTGCTGTTAATGCGGGGCAATATCGGTAAAGCCGGGGCGGGTATTTGCCCGCTTCGCGGACACTCTAATGTTCAGGGAAACCGGACCGTCGGTATCACAGAAAAACCGTCCGCAGAATTTCTGGAACGACTGGAAAATCTCTTCGGTTTTGTTCCACCGTCAAAACACGGACACGATGCGGTCCAGGCCACCCAGGCAATGATCGACGGAACCGCCAAAGCCCTTCTCTGTCTTGGCGGTAATTTTGCCGTGGCCATGCCAGACCACACGCGGGGTTTCCCGGCTATGCGCACGCTGGATCTGAGTGTTCACGTCGGCACAAAGCTAAACCGCACGCATCTGCTGGTGAGCAAAGAAACCTTTATTTTGCCCTGCCTTGGCCGCACGGAACTGGATATTCAGCAAACAGGGCGACAGTCCATTACCGTGGAAGACTCCATGTCGATGGTGCACGCCTCATCCGGGAAGCTGAAACCTGCGTCGCCCCTGATTCGCGCCGAACCAGCTATCGTCGCAGGTATGGCCAAAGCGACGCTCACAAACAGTAACGTAAACTGGATGGAACTGGTTGCTGATTATGATCGCATCCGCGATCTGATAGAAAAAACCATCCCTGGTTTCGAAAACTACAATGAACGCATCCGCGTGCCAGGCGGTTTTCGCATGCCACTGCCTCCTGTCGCGCGAGTCTGGCCAACACCGACCGGCAAAGCCATGTTCTCCGTCTTCCAGGGTGTGGATGAGAATGCCACGGGCGAAGGCGACAACGTCCTGCGCCTGATTACATTACGCAGTCACGATCAGTACAACACCACCATCTATGCGCTGGATGACCGTTATCGCGGCGTGTTCGGTCGGCGGGATATTCTTTTCATGAATGAAGGGGATATGGAACAGCTTGGGCTGGAACATGGCGATCGGGTTGATCTCGAAACGGCCTTACCGGGCGAGACGCAGCGCCTGGAGGATATTACCGTGGTTGCATACAACATCGCGTCTGGCTCCGTCGGAGCCTATTATCCGGAAGCCAACGTCCTGGTTCCGCTCGATTACCTTGATAAGGACAGCGGCACACCCTCGTTTAAATCAGTGCCCATCAGAGTGACGCTGCGTTCGAAAGAGATCCGGGCATTGTAAACTATAAGGCCGACGCCACGGCAAACGCGCCGGGCGTCGTGCCAAAATGATGACGAAAATGTTTGATCAGATGACTCTGGTCGAAGAAGCCCACATCGGTCGCCACCTGTGCAGCCCCCATCCCCCGGGCTAACAGTGCTTTTGCACGCACCAACCGCAATTGGGTCAGATACTGGTGTACCGACAAGCCGGTCATCGACTGGAACGTGCGCATAAAATAGAACTCGCTCAGTCCTGCGACATCGGCAATCTCTTTGACCGAAAGGGAATGCTGGTAGGCCGAATGAAGGTAATCAACCGCCTTGCGGATATCCGCCCGCAGAATGGCCTGGCGACCAGAATTTACGGTTCGCTCCCCATAGTGTCCCACCAGCAGGTTGAGAATTTGATACATCACGCACTCTTTCTCTAGCGGGTCGTGGCTGGCGCTGAGCACCGACGCGGCCTGTAGCATTCGTCTCGCCATGCCAGGATCGTGGCGCATACCGTCTGTGCCAAAATTCACACTTCCCTGCCCACGCAGCACCGTCTCCGCCACATCCTGAACCAGGCCTTCGGAAGGATAAAATGCACAATAATCCCAGCCTTCATCGCGCTGTACCGCTTCGCCGGTATGCACCTCTCCCGGCATAATAAACATCACCGTACCTGGGGCCGCAATGCCTCGCTCTCTGCTGATACGCGTGCGTTGCGCACCACGGGCAAAGGCGGCAATCACAAACTCATTATGAAAATGAGGCGGATAGCTGTGCTCGTAACAGGAAGCACGCAGGATCTCCATGCCACCGTGTAGCGCATTATCCCGCCAGAGCCTGATGTCATCCCGCGTATCTTTTGCCACATCACACCCTTAAATTGATATTTCTGCAAATGCGCAGGATTTTACTATAGCGATTTTTGCCATTTCTTAAGATTATCATTCAGTGATGTACATTACGGGACAAATTAATGTTGATGAAAACAAAGACCGCTCACAGGGATGAGGCAACCGCAGAATTTCGCGCCGGGATCAGCGCCTGCCTGCCGACTATTCCGGGATACTGGAGTATTGGTTTTGCCGCTGGCGCCATCGGTACGCTCTCCGGGTTTACGACCATACAAACCGCGCTGCTGGCAAGCGTCCTGTACACGGGGTCCGCACAGTTTCTGTTCTATTCCCTCTGGGCGACCGGGGCGGAGGTCGCCTCGGTGGTATTCAGCGTTTTTCTGGTGAATCTGCGCTATCTGCTAATGAGCTCCGCCATGAGCGTCTTCTTTCGCGAGCAGAGCACTACGCAAAAGCTCATCAGCGGGTTGCTGCTGACCGATGAAACCTTTGGCGTCGCCGTGCAACGCGGCAGCCATTCGAATCACGTGCCCTATGCCTGGATGCTCGGCCTCAATCTGGCCGCGTGGCTTAACTGGATCCTGGCCTGTGTCGTCGGTGCGTGGCTCGCCTCAGCGCTTCCGCCTTCGCTAATGGAAGGGCTGAGCTTCAGTCTGGTGTCGATGTTTATTGGCCTCGTGTTGATGATCTGGTTCGCCAGCCGCAAAAAAGCACTGGAAACCTTCAGTATTGCCACCGCGGTCGCGATTACGCTGCTGACAGCAAAACAGCTGGATATCAGCGTCGTAGTCATTATTGCCGCCTCTGTCGCCGCAACGCTTGCCACCCTGGGGTTACGCCTCTTTTACAAAGGGGAGAAATAACGATGGAACGAAATATTCTGCTGGCGATTTTTATCTCCGCGCTGGTCACGGCGTTGATGCGCACGGTTCCGATCCTGCTGCTTTCGCGTTTTCGTCTTGCGCCCATTTTGCAGCAATGGTTGAGCTTTATTCCATCCGCCATCATGACGGCCATCATCACCGCTGAGCTGATTGGAAAACCGGCGCTAACCCCTTCGGGGATCAGTATCTCGTTGCTGGCCGCCGCCATCTCTGCCGTCGCCGGAATGCTAACCCGCAGCCTCTTCGCCACGGTCATTGCCGGGATGGTTGCCTTCTCCGGGTTAAGCTACATACTGATGTAATCCCTTCCCCCTCTGCGTCCTGGCAGAGGGGAAACAAAAGACAAATAGCAGCAATACAAATGCAAATATCATATTTGCGCCCCCCTCTCTGCCTCTGTAATTTGTCGTTTATATAAATGCAATAATTTCAGGGTGCTATTGTTTCCTATGATCAGACTCGAAAACATTAACAAAACGTACCCTGGCAGTACGCATGCCGCTATACGTGGACTCAACCTTACTATCCGTGAAGGCGAGTTTTGTACGTTTGTCGGACCCAGCGGTTGCGGTAAGACAACAATATTACGCATGATTAATCAGCTGGATATTCCTGATACCGGAAACGTATATGTTCAGGGAAACAAAATAGCGGACGAAGATATTATTCAGGTGCGCCGTAAAATAGGTTTTGTCATGCAAAGCGCGGCATTATTTCCGCACCGAACGGTGGCACAGAATATTGCCACCGTACCGCGTTTACTGGGCTGGAATAAAAAACATATTCTGGCGAGAATTAACGAACTTGTTGGATTAATGTCGCTTGATCCCACACTGCTGAACCGTTATCCCCACCAGCTTTCTGGCGGGCAGCAGGGTCGGGTTGCCATTGCCCGCGCGCTGGCAGCCGACCCACCGGTGTTACTGATGGATGAACCCTTCGCGGCAATTGATCCGGTGGTTCGCGAAAAGTTGCAGGATGAATTGCTCCAGCTGCAACAGCGGCTGCATAAAACCATCGTGCTTGTCACCCATGACATCAATGAAGCCATCCGTTTAGGCGACAAAATCGCGATATTTCAGGAGGGCAGCGTGCTGGCGCAGTTCGATACGCCCGATCACATTCTGGCCCATCCGGCCAGTGAGTTTGTGGCGCGCTTCATTGGGCCAGAGCCGAACCTGAAACGTCTGGGCAGGTTCCAGGTCGGCCAGCTTCCGCGACATGATGTCGCGCTTGTCGATGAAACACTGACGCCGATCTCCAGCGAGCACCCTACCGTTGCCAGCCCATTGCGACTGGTGCTGGATAACCAGCGACGCCCGTTGTACTGGCTGGATCCTGAGCGCCGCATCACGACCCCACTTTCCCTTACACTCAAGGCATTGCATACCCTGCGTTTTGCCTACAGCGCCCTGCTGGATGCTCCAGGTGGCGTCCTGGTCCACGTCAACGGCGACGGACAGTATCAGGGGAGCATTACGCACGCCCTGCTCCAGCATGTGCTGGACGGGCATGTGGATGTTCGCCGCTATGATTGACTGGCAATGGATCGTGGATAACCAGACGCCGATCGCGGCGTTGCTCTGGCAGCACGCCCAACTGGTGCTGGTTTCGCTCTTTTTCGGCACAGTTCTGACCGGCGTGTTGATTGGCCTGACGCTGCGCTGGCCCGCCTCTGCGCCACCACTCCTCTACCTGTGCGGGATCTTATTCACTATCCCGTCGCTGGCGTTGTTTATTCTGTTGATCCCCTTCACGGGGCTGTCACTGACCACCTCGGTTATCGGACTTACGCTGTACTCCCTGTTGATCCTGCTGCGTAATGTGGTCGCCGGGATCGAAAAACTGCCGTTCGATGTACTGGAGTCTGCACGCGCTCTGGGATACACGCGCTGGAAGCGTTTCATTGACGTTGAACTGTATTTGATTATCCCTTCACTGTTTGCCGGGCTGCGTATTGCATCGGTCACGCTGGTTGGTCTGGTTACGGTAACAGCACTGATTGGTCAGGGCGGTCTCGGACAGTTGCTGCTCTCGGGCTTCAACCAGGATTTTCTGACACCTATCGCCGTCAGCGTGGTTCTGAGCCTGCTGTTGTCCTTTACTTTTGACTCTCTGATAGCGCATCTGGGCTATTGGATCACCCCCTGGACACGATGATGGAGACGTTAACGGCAACCCTTCACTGGCTTATACAGCCGAATCACTGGTCAGGTGATACGGGGATACTCCTGCGGCTACGCGAACATCTCTGGTATGTACTGATCAGCATGGCGATCGCATCCGCCATCGCGCTTCCACTCGGTGTGATGCTGGGTTACTGGCGCAAAGGGGCATTCCTGGTGATCAATCTGTTTAATATTGGCCGGGCGATCCCCTCGCTGGGGCTGATTTTGCTGTGCATTATTCTTTTTGGTTTCAACGATGTCCCGGTATTTCTGGCGCTGGTCGCACTGTCGATTCCGCCCATTCTGACCAACACGTGGGTTGGAATTTACCATGCCGACCGGACGCTGTGCGACGCAGCCATCGCGCTGGGCATGACCCCACTACAAAGCCTCTGGCAACTGCGTATTCCACTGGCAATGCCGTTGATTTTTGCGGGTATACGTACCGCGCTGTTGCAACTGATCGCTACCGCGGTGGTCGCGGCATACGCGGGTCTGGGCGGGTTAGGCCGTTTTTTGATTGACGGACTCGGCCAGCGCGACATGCCGCAAGTGATTGCGGGCTCCCTGGTGGTCACGCTACTCGCCATCGCCTGCGAAGCGTTATTTTCGCTGATCGGTAAACGGATATTTCGGCTACAGGCCGCATCCGCACTCAATTAATTCTCACAAAAACCACCTGCACAATAAAAGAGGCACTATGACACAACCATTCTGGCAAGTATTTAACCGTCGTGGGTTTACATTATCCCTACTGGCGGCAGGATTATTTAGCCTGAGTTTTACGACACTGGCGGAAACCGTCACCATTGGCGGCGCAAACTTTACCGAAAGTTCTATTCTCGCCAATATTTATGCCAGTGCCCTAAAGAAAAATAATATTGAGGTAAAAACCCGTCTTAATCTGGGTAACCGTGAAATTATTCTTCCGGCACTGAAAAGTGGTGAAATTGATATTGTCCCGGAATATCTCGGCGCATTGCTTAATTATTATGATGGTAAAACGCTGGCGACCGAGCAAGGCGACGTCAGCGCCGAGCTGGAGAAAGTGCTGCCTGCCGATTTCACACTGCTGACACCTTCTTCCGCCAGCTCCGTTACCGCCTGGGCGGTTCGGGCCGAAACCGCAAAGAAATACGGGTTAAGCAAACTCTCTGATCTGACCCCCATCGCCCACGAACTGGTGATCGGCGGTCCACCGGAATTTCCGGTTCGCGCCCTGGGTTTGCCGGGACTGAAACGCGTTTACGGGCTGGAGTTCAAGGCGGTGAAGTCGCTGGATATGGGCGGTCCGTTGTCTCGCCTGGCGCTCAATTCCGGCAAGATTGATGTGGCAACCGTCGTCTCAACACAGGGCTCGCTCGCCAAAGAAGACTGGGTGGTGCTGGAAGACGACAAACACGAACAACCGAGCCAGAACGTGGTTCCGTTGGTGCGTAAAGCCGCACTGACACCCAAAATTGACAGCATCCTGAACTGTGTCTCCCGCAAACTGGATAACACCGCGCTGGTTGAGCTGAACAAACAGGTCGATCTACAGCATAAAGATCCTGCCGCCGTCGCGGAACAATGGGTCAACACTCACCTGACCGCGCAGTAACCCCTTTATGGCCAGGGAATGACCGCAACCAGAAACGAGCCTGACAATGTCGCACAACACACTGATCCTGAATCTGTTTTTCTTTAACCCGCAGGGAGACTACCGTTTTTCCTGGCGTCATCCGGACGCTCCGGAAAAAGCTGTCTTTACCCTGAAATATTATGCCGATCTCGCGCGTAAGGCCGAGGCGGCTACCCTTGATGCCATTTTTGTCGCTGATCATACGGGCGTCTGGGATAGCGTACCTAGCGGTTTAACCCACTACGCTAACGCGCGTCTGGAGCCGCTGACGCTCCTGTCTGCGCTCGCCGCAGTAACGGATAATATCGGCCTGATGGCAACCGCATCCACCTCCTGGATTGAACCCTATAATCTGGCGCGTTACTTTGCCTCGCTCGATTTTTTAAGTCACGGGCGAGCAAGCTGGAATATCGTAACCTCCTGGCTGGAAGAGGAAGCGGCCAACGTTGGTCTGGATCAGATCCCCCGGCACGACAATCGCTACCAGCGTGCGGGTGAATTTATCGACGTGGTCACCCGTCTGTGGGACTCGTGGGAAGACGACGCGCTGCTTTTCGATAAACAGAGCGGTCTGTTTGCAGATAACGCACACATTCATCATCTCAACCATCAGGGCGATTTCTTTAAGGTTCGCGGCCCACTTAACGTCCCACGCCCGCCTCAGGGACACCCCGTTTTGGTTCAGGCGGGATCATCTGAAGCAGGTAAACATCTGGCGGCAACCTGGGCTGATATGCATTTCGTGTTTATCAAATCCATTGAGCAAGGGCTGGCCTATCGCGAAGAGATGAACCAGAGGCTGGTTAAGCTTGGGCGTAAACCTGAACATTTCAAAATCATCGCCGGTGTGCTGCCCGTGGTGGTGAATTCCGAAGCGGAAAAAGCCGAACGCCAGCAGCTTAATGCGCAACTGATGAGCGACCAGATGGCGATTGATCTGCTCTCATCTTATCTGAAGCGAGATCTGAGCCAGTATCCCCGCGATCACCCCCTTCCTCCACTGCCGGATGAAGATAGCTTCAATGGCATTCGCACGACGCTACAACTGATTCGTGACTATGATCCGTCTCTCACCATCCTTGAGCTGGGCCGTCTGTTGCTACAAAGTTCAGACAGTTGGCTGGTGATCGGCAGTGCGCAGGAGGTGGCCGACACTCTGATCAGGATCTATCGTTCTGGTGCGGCGGACGGTTTTAACCTGATGTTCCCCCTGCTGCCGGGTGATTTTGAACGCTTCACGGAGCAGGTTGTGCCACTCCTGAAAGCCAGTGGAGTGATGAAAATGCAGTATGCGCCGGGGACGTTACGGGAAAAATTGGGGCTGCCAGTGCCTGAGAACCGCTTCGCGGCATCATCCCAGACGCGTCACACCTGACCTTCCCGCCTCTTTGCGCCAGTCGAGCAGTAAGGAATACGGCTGGCGCGTCACCTCGCTAAACCCGCCAATCAATACGGCGGAAAGCACCTCCCGATACTCAGGAGCGCTCACCAACGCTTTAAGGGCATCGCGGATGGCATGGAGCGTTTCGGCCGCCGTGTTTACCGATGTAATGAGCGGTAACCCAGGTGCAAGCGGGCTGCTGGCAATTATCGCCAGGCCATCAAGCAACGTGGGTTCATGGCGCTGCAATAACGCATACGTCACGCAGTCAATGGCTGCGATGTCACCTTCACCACGCCGCACTGCGATAAGCGACTGACGGTGACTGCCGCTCAGTATCACCTGTGAGAAAAAGCGTCCGTTTTCCGACAGAGGGGCC
Source organism: Enterobacter sp. RHBSTW-00994 (assembly GCF_013782625.1). Taxonomy (NCBI): domain Bacteria; kingdom Pseudomonadati; phylum Pseudomonadota; class Gammaproteobacteria; order Enterobacterales; family Enterobacteriaceae; genus Enterobacter; species Enterobacter sp. RHBSTW-00994. The sequence continues at coordinate 2,688,631 of NZ_CP056199.1, forward strand.
ACCATTTTCAGCAACACGTTGTAACCCGACTGGGAATCGGTGGCGTTGCACACCACCCGGCGACCACGAAAATCCGCCAGCGTGTTGTCACGCTCCTGGTCGCGAACCACCAGCAGGCTACGATAACAGAACCCTTCACAGCCCGGCGCTGTATAGTGAAAACAGCCAACGGTCTGCACTTCCGGTAGCACAGTTACCAGTGGGTAGCCGCAGGTCTGGCTCAGGATAAGGTCGGGGTTTTTCCAGTGTTCCAGTAGCGCCGATTCTGGCCAACCCGGCGTCAGATTGCCCACAGGGACACCACGTTCTGTCAGCAAGTGCTGTACCGCCCGCCACAGAGATTCGGTATCCTGACGGCTTACCGCATACATAGGGAATGCCAGCGAGTTATGCATCGCTATCCTCTTTTTTGATGCCGGGATGGACGGTCACATCCACCGGTCTGCTCCAGAACTTGCGCAACCATTCACCATAACCCCGAACCAGAAATTGCTGGTTTCGCTGCTGATAATCATCACGGTTATGCTGGTAGATCGCTTTCAACCCATACCAGGGGACGCCAGGCAGATCGTGATGCACTAAATGGTAGTTAAGGTTCAGAAACAACACGCGCCAGAACAGCCCGGCCTCGTTGATGACCGAGCGAGCGAGCGGATCGTCCGCCGCACGGTGTTCAAGGAAGGAACGCACTTTCGTCAACGCCAGCGCAGGGTAGCTCACCGCCAGCACAAACCAGAGTGGGGAAAATTCAACGCGCGACATCCACGTGAACAGTGCGGCCAGCAACAGGCCATGCACCAGCCACATCATAATGGCCGGAAAATCCAGACGCCGAAACGCGGTTATCGCCCCACCCAGCGTCTGAACAATATCCAGGAGTGGCCCCAGCAACAACCGGCCCATGAACGTGTTACGTACATGAATGACGCGCCGTTGCCACGGGGAAAATCGCGCCCAGCTCTCATCGGTGAAATAGTAGGACTCAGGGTCGTCAACCGGGACGGTCAGATGATCGTTACGGTGATGCGCCAGATGTGAATCCCGGTAAAGTCCGTAGGGATACCATACCGCCAGCGGCAGTATGCCGAAGAGCTGGTTGAGCCACGGAAAGCGTGTGGGATGACCATGGATTAATTCATGCTGAAGCGACATATACCAGGCGGTAAACACGGTAAGGATCAGCGTCGTGGGCACTAACCCCAGCGTTTGCCAGTTCGCGAGCGTGATAAACCAGCCGCTATAGATCACGATGATGAGTATCCAGGTGGGTATTTCGCTTCGCCACAACCAGGTTGTTGATAGCTGGTGAATACGTTCTCGTTGCTGCTCGTGCAAATAAAGGGACGATCGTTTACCCATTCCTTCTCGCGCCATTTCCGTCAGTATCGTTGTGCTCTGACGATCTGAGATCGCGCGAGAAATGACAACGAACTTAAACGACTATGCTTTGCCAGAAAAATGAGCATCCTACGCCTGCGCTGCCCTTTCTTTTCTTTCTTGTCCGCATGTTCGCCCACACTCTGCCACTTGACTTACTCTGTAATAAAGGTACTTTTCAGGACATGAAGAAAATCCTGATTATTGTTCCTGATGGCGGCATGTTGTTTGAAGCCGCGGGTATCGCCGACATTCTGATGCAGGCCAACCGGCAGCACCCGGAAGGCCTGCAACATCCCTGCTACCGCATTATTATCGCCACCACGCAACCCCATCAGGTGATCCACGGTCAGTCTGGTTTGAACCTGCTCGCGGATTATCGCTTGCCGGAGCTGGACCCGCGTGAACCGCTCGATACGATCATCATCACCGGACGCGGAATGAACGAACTGGAGAGCACCGCCGTGGTGGACTGGCTACACCTTGCGGCTCCTCATGCGCGGCGTATTGCATCCATTTGTGGTGGGGCGATGCTGCTGGCCCAGAGCGGGTTGCTTGATGGCCGACGCGCGACGACGCACTGGCGACTGCTGGAGACAATGCAAGCCAGCTATCCAAAAATCAATGTCGAAGGTGGCCCGCTTTACATTCAGGATGGTCCAATCTGGACATCCGGTGGCGTCAGCTCCGGGTTTGATCTGACTCTGGCACTGGTTGAGGACGATTACGGTTTTACTCTTGCCAGGAACGTTGCCCAGGACATGGTGATGTATCTGCGTCGCCCCGGCGGACAACTGCAGTTCAGCCGTTATAACCTGCAACAAACCGGCGCGTCCGGCCCGATAAGCGAGCTACAAGCCTGGATCCTGCACAACCTCACCGCCGACCTGTGTGTTGAAAATCTGGCGGAAAAAGCCGCAATGAGTCCGCGTAACTTCACCCGCGTGTTTACCCGTGATGCTGGCGTGTCTCCGGCTCGCTATGTCACCGAGGCCCGTCTTGCCGCAGCCCGTCAGCGACTGGAGCAAACAACTGAATCACTGGAACTCATTGCCGAAAAGAGCGGGTTTGGCAGCAGTATCAATCTGCGCCGGGTGTTCGAAAAACAGCTTCATCTCACACCTGGCGAGTACCGCCAGCGCTTTCACTGCCGCAACATGGCGTAATATGATCCTTTTTTGTCATTTACGCCATCACGCCTGACGCCTACAGTCACTCCAGAAATCACAGATAAGGAGTTGATCATGGTTAAGGTCGGTATTAACGGTTTTGGCAGAATCGGACGTAATTTCCTGCGCGCAGCGCTGGGCAATCCGAATATTCAGATTGCAGCCATAAACGATCTAACGGACAGCAAAACCCTCGCCCATTTACTGAAATACGATTCCTTGCTTGGCACGTTGCCTGCCCCTGTAGAGGCTGCTGATGGTGCGCTACAGGTGGATGGTCAGCGGATCACGGTGTTTAGCGAGCGCGACCCGGCCACTATTCCCTGGCGAGATGTGGGCGTTGAGGTGGTTATCGAGGCGACCGGGTTCTTCACCGAACGGGAAAAAGCCGCAGTACATATTCATCGCGGTGGGGCAAAACGCGTCATTATTTCAGCCCCAGGTAAGAATGACGATCTGACAATTGTGATGGGGGTAAACCACGAACTGTATGACCCCACACAGCATTTCGTGGTGAGTAACGGCAGTTGCACCACTAACGGCCTCGCCCCGGCGGCTCAGGTACTGCACCAGCAATTTGGTATTGAACATGGCCTGATGAATACCACTCATGCCTATACCAACAGCCAGGCACTACACGACCAGCCGGAGAAAGATCTTCGCGGGGCGCGTGCGGCAGCCCTGTCTATCGTCCCTTACTCCAGCGGTGCGGCGAAAGCGCTGGGGAAAGTCATCCCGGAACTGGATGGCCGCCTGACAGGCTATTCGCTTCGCGTCCCGGTTCCTGTTGTCTCTATTGTCGACCTGACGGTGACGCTCAGCCGCGACGTGACCGCCGAAGAGGTGAATTCCGCCTTCCGAAAAGCCGCGACCAGTGGGCCATTGGCAGGGATTTTGGGTTACAGCGACGAACCGCTGGTATCGAGTGATTACCAGGGTGATCCACGCTCATCCATTATCGACGGGCTGTCCACTCTGGTGATTGGCGGAAATATGGTCAAGATCCTGGCCTGGTATGACAACGAATGGGGCTTCTCAAACCGCCTGGTTGATTTGGCGGTATTAATGGAGAAAAAAGGGCTTTAGCACACGGCCCTCACCCGCGAGGGTGAGGGTTTCCGGCGTTGTCCCTCCCCCTGCGGTACGAAGAGGATCGGCTGAATGCGCATTGCGCCAGATTATGTTTCCTGTCGATACTGCGCATAACGTAGGTGGATTACAGAACTTCAACGAGCTCATATTCCTCAGCAACCAGCTCCATATCAGCAGAAAAGAAACCTTCCCGGGTGAAAAAACGTTGGTGCTCTTTCCTCCAGTATTCAAGACTTAAATCGCCTTCACCTTCTTTCCTGGCAAACTCTTCGGTAACATCACAGAAACGAACCAGGCGCATCGACACCATTCTCACAACGCAGACCGGCGTACCCTGACCATTGAGGATAATATTATAACTCCCTATTTTGGGCGCAGACGCTTCTGCCTGAAAGGAAGCCAAAGAGCCGCATGAGGCGGTTTTCATCCCTTTTACCACCAGATCTGCAAGTGCATTGGCCATATCGGTACTGTCGCCAATTTGCCAGGCATTTGCTCCCGGATACTTCGCGTTTACGCTATCAACCGCGCTCATCTTCAGACCCTTCTCAACGATACGTTATAAGATTAATCTACCCTCTTCTGAATGTAGAAACACGGAAAAATAGCCGTTATTTCAACCTGTTCTGTCCAACTCCGTGATGTTCGTAAAAGCTAAAATCGAGTCTACTGGACAGAGGTTTGTTCCTGTGTCTGGTCTGATAAAGCAAAAGACATCCTGGAGGGAGAATAATCAATGGGTTTGCTGTGTGCCAGAAGCGGGTATTTCGCATTCCTGAATACGTGGCTAAAATCGGTGTGCCATTGCACTTTATGCTATTTATATTAATAGGTAAGAGAAAATGAAGGTTAACTGAAGTTTCATTCGGTTACATAGATCCATCGTTCAATTAATGATGGGCTCAGAGATTAGCGTTGCCAGGATTTATGTAAACAGTACAGGAAAGGGAATACCAGATGCCATCTCTATATACACTCAATGACCTGCTCGGGCTGCTTGTTTTTTCACAGAAATATCACTTTCTGCACAATGATCTGGACTGTCTGATCATTGCATGGGCTGAAGATCAAATCACCGAAGGAAATGATTCGGAGACTCTTTTAATTCTCGCTTCGCTGGGACTTGATAATGAACCTGAACGGACCGAGGTTGAATTATATCTGTTACGATACATGACAGAACAGCGGATAGATCTGCCACCGCTAAAAACAGCAGCATTGGTCTGGATCAAGCTATTTATGAGTCAACTTTCCCAGTGTGCGTCCATCCATGATGCAGAACAGAAAATGTGTTTTCTGGTGTGCCATTGGCTTGAACCTGATGTAAAGATTTTCGCGGAAGTAGTGGATACCCTGAAATCGCTTTACTGGCATCTCTTTGACGAGTGGGAGGGCACTGGTACAAGCGAAGCAGCAAGGATGGATGAGTCAGAATTCTTTGAGCTGATTAATCGCGCGATGCTGCCCTATTCCCGTAAAATTGAGAACCCAGATTGGTTGGATCTGCTTGTGCGGTAATTTATACCCCCCCCTGAAAGGTGTCTTTCCTCTGTGCATAATTCCATCAGATTTGAACTCTTTTTCGCATTTTACTTGAGTATATTCAGCAAAAATTTCATCGTTCACTCTATGAACTCAGGTACAAAAGTTAACCTAACTGAATAGCCGCTCAGTGCCAGGAGCGGACGTTAGACATAAGTAGTATCCCTTTTTATAAGTGCATTATTTTTAATCAAATGAAAGCAATTCCCTTAAGTCACCTGACCATAATACCAGCGTTCTCCCGTAAACCACTCATCACGGTCCTCACTTCCATAATATTCGAGAGTGATACCGATTTCCTGTATGTTAGCGGGAAGAACGAGTCCCCACTCAGCTGCAAGGCTACGATCTTTGATCAAAGCCGAAGCACCATTTTCAGAGCGACCTTCAGTTATAAACCCTTGAAAGTATTCTTCGGATCGATAAAGACAGACCTCACTTGTAAACATATCAGGAAGACATACGACAGCGGTAATTCGAGGACTGTAATTCATACCAGCAGTAACCGTTATGAGGTTTGAACATGCATTAATTAAAGCTTGCGCACAAGCCGCTTTGGTTTTAAGCGTGCTGCATTTCCCCTCAACGATATTAATGTCTACTGGAATTTTGAAATTCCAGTAATGCTCATCTTCTGAGAAAATGCTACGTTCAGGGTTGTGAAAAGTACTAGCCCAACGGTTAAGAGCTTTTAGGCGTCGGGGAATATTTCTGATTTTGGTTCGATAGTCTCTATTAAGTCGTCTACTCATGAATAGTTTACTTTTTAGCTCGTCAAACAGTTCGAGTTGTGTCCCTACACAAAGCATTCTATCCTAATTTGTTCAGTTTATCGTTATGCATGTAATTTAACGCACCGCAATCGGTTTGCGAGAAATTATGTCCGCTTCTCGCTCACTGCGGACCTAGAGTTAACACTTAACCGCTCAGTAGCTATTGTGAATCATATAGTGATGTGTTCACCGAACATACCACTGTGGCATGATCCCACCATGCGTTGTTATTAACTCTTAAAGCAAGTACGTTAAATTGCGCCTCCTGTATCTCATCTGTTAAAGCCGATAGCGGTTTCAGAGTGCGCCAGGGTTGACCTCCTTTCAGTAAATGATGTCTGACCGGATCATAAGCGCTAATGTCTGCAAAATTACCGGGTATTCCGCACATAGAACTGATCACAACCCGTCCTCCGGGTTTGAGCAACCTCTTCATCTCTGCAAAAAAGAGAGTTCGGTCATCATCTATAAGGCAATGCAAACAACTGCCGTCAATAATTAGATCAAATGTTGAGTTCTTACATTGATGGAGGCAGCAAACATTTCCGACAAAAAATTGTGCAGAGAGGCCTGCCTGCTGAAAACGTTTCTCTGCCCACCTGATAGCGGTTTCAGAAATATCCACACCCCACACTGAATATCCTCTCTCAGCAAGGGACTGTGCAGCCATTGCTCCATTACCACATCCCATTTCCAGTACCGGCGCACCCAATACGGGTAAATAGTGATGTAGATTGAGCCAATGAAAGATTTTCTCCTGCTGTTTTTTTGCCCTGATGTAACCTTTTCCCGCCCAGGCGACAGCCCCGTTTGCTATCAATTGCCTGTACTGTTTTTCATAGGGATTCATATTGAAGATGCCTTTTCGCAACAATCTCGTTCAATTTATACGCCATTTATCAACGAAATAAAGCTTATGGACACGAATACACGCAATATCGTCCGCTTCTCGCTCAGAGCCGAGGTCATACGTCAGGGCTTGCCGCTTCATGCCAGAAGTGGACTTTATCTCTCAGGATCCACCCGAACATCCATCAGAATATACTGCGCCACTTTACACGCGTGTTGATCAATCAAGGGAACAAGCCGAGTGAAATGCTCGCTGGCGCAATGTGCTTCGAGTGCTGCCCGGTCTGGCCACTCTTCAATGAAAATAAAATGCCCCGGATCCTTTTCATCCCGATACAAATCATAAGCAATACACAGGGGTTCTTCTTTCGTTGCCGCGATGAGTTCGCGGTAGAAAGGGAGAACGGTGTCGATGCTCTCGGGTTTGATAAAATCTTCGGCGATGACTTTTAGCATATGAACTCCTTCATTAAAAATGCGGATACTGGCAGCCTGAAGGGCTGGTCAGTGACAGGTGCGGACATCGATAACATCTGAGTGAGTTAAAGATTATCAAGCATTACCTGGCGTCAAATTAGTGGGCGATATTTATTAGAATGCATAAACATTGACAAGATAATATGAGGTTTTCATGATCTTCACGAATACACCACGGCTCATTCTTCGCGCATTCAAAGCGAAAGATGCATCTTCCCTTCTCGATTACCTGTTTTCACCTCGCTCGCCTTGTTTCCAGGACGAGAAACTCAATTCGCTGGAAGATGCGGCCGCAGAAGTCGACAGAAGAGCCCACGACAACAGCCAGTTTGCTGTATGTCTTAAAGAGACAGATGAACTGATTGGTCATCTCTTTGCTGATAATAGTGAAGAACCTGACAGGAATACGTGGTCAGTTGGATGGCATTTTAACAAACGTTACGAGGGTCAGGGGTATGCCACTGAATCCGTCACAGCACTGTTTCAATATTTGTTTTCTGAAAAAGAAGCCAGACGTCTTTATGCATATGTTGAAGACTACAATTTATCTTCTCAGAAGCTTTGCGTTCGCCTCCATATGCGGCAAGAGGGCTGTTTTAAAGAATTTGTCTCGTTCATACAGGATGATGGTGAAGAAACATATGATGATACCTTTATCTTCGCACTGCTGAAAAAAGAGTGGCAATCGTTTAATGAGTGACCTCTGGCAGCAGACACTGGCTTATCGCTGCCTATCAACTATCTCTCATACTGATGGACAGATTGATGGCCCGTCCAGGGGAGAACTGTCTGATCCGGATATCCCAGTGTGCCAGAAGCAGACCTTTCTAAAGCAATTGTGTGTCAACAAAGTGGCGGCAGGTCAGGGGCTTAGTTCATTTCAGGGATGTTATGGTAGATTGCTTGTCAGTTAGAAAGCCGCCTAATCAAATAACCATGGAAAGGAGAGTAATCGGTATGACGATTTTAGTGACGATACAGGCTCAGCTCATTACTGGAGAAGCGCAGGTGATAAAAAGCCTGGCTCCTGAGGGGATGCTGGCCGCCGTATTTGAAGACGACGGCCGGACCGGGTATTTCTACGCGCTCGATGAGTCCGTTGAAGGAAACCCAATTCAGGATGCAGTACATATCTACAATGCCGAGGATATTTCAGATGGGCACATTCCTTCTGACGTTAAAATCGGCTGGTCAGAAGACAGTCAGAGGTGCGTGCTCCTTATCAACGGGTATCCGCATGGAGCATTCGATTTCGTGGGGAAAAATGGGTACTGCAGGAGCGGATTTCCTCCCCCGATAAACAAGGTATGGTCTGTGTCTGGCCATGAGTGGAGCGATTCGGTGGATGACTTTTTCCGGTGAGTTAACGTGTGCTTAACGCCTGCCGTTATTCTCTATCTATATTGATAATGTCACTCTGAAGAGGGCGGACGATTTCCTGGACTCTCAGGAGATAGACTATGTATTCCGAATGCCCGATTCTACGGTGAGTTCAACCGATGGATGCAACACACTTATTGAACCGCTCTACCAGACTCATGCCATCACTCACGACGCGATCCCCGGCATCAACGCGCTACGTGGCAATGTCGGCATTGAACGGTTTCTACTCTCAGGAGCTCTGATATGACCACCTTCTATCAATTTACTGCCACCAGCCTGCGCGGCCAGACCATCTCAATGACTGACTATGCAGGCAAGCTGGTTCTGGTGGTGAATACTGCCAGCCATTGCGGCTTCACGCCACAATATGCTGGCCTTGAAGCACTCTATAAGAAATATGCTGTCCAGGGGCTTGTGGTGCTGGGTTTCCCCTGCAACCAGTTTGGTAAGCAGGAACCCGGTGGTGCTGAGGAAATCGGGCTGACCTGTCACGTCAACTACGGTGTGAGCTTCCCCATGTTCGAGAAAGTGGAGGTCAACGGCGTCGCCGCGCACCCGATGTTTCGTTACCTGAAAAACGAGTTGCCCGGCGTTCTGGGCGGACGGATCAAGTGGAATTTCACGAAGTTCCTGATCGGTCGCGACGGTACACCACTCATGCGTTTTGCGCCGTTCACGACTCCGGAGAAAATAGAAGCCTCCATCCTTGCTGCACTCAAGATCTGAGTGTCCCTGTTATTCGACACATTTACTTTTCGCACACGTTCACCAAACGGTTAGTATTCGTGCAAGATTCATGTTCGCTCTATGCCAGAAGTCTGGCTATGTTCCTCCCAAACCGTTTTTGATGTTACCTGAGGCGAACGGCCTTCACCGTCATTGTAAAAAAGGAATCTCCTGTGTCTGAGATTAAATATGAACTGAGGCGTGGAAGCGACGTACTACGTGATGGCATGTATCTGGAGTTATCTATAGGTGAAACATCGCCTTTACAACAAGTTGCAGAGGTCTTCTACTCTGACATTACACACGAATTCTTTCTGACTTGTTACGAAGAGAACATTCCTCTGGCGCAAATTGAAAAATTGATTTCGGCGGCAAGAAAGTCTCTCCCACCACTCGAACCAGAACAATAATAAGTATACATATCGCGAAATGCCTTATCCTGCTTGATTACCATTCCCCTGAGCAAAGAGGCTTTTTCGTTATTCCATTCATCAACGATACCCTGGCACGCCTTATAAACATCATTAACGATTTTCTCAGCAGGAACCGTCGAGTCAATATAGGGAATGGTATGTTTGTTTAGGCATACGGCGATTGGCGGACCATAACCATGATCTTCGGCATGTAGGGTGATAGCAATAAGTAGTGTAAACAACGTTAAAAATCTCAATTCTATTTTTCCTGCTAAACGATGTTCCGGAAAACTCTTGTCCTCGGTGTAATTGTCGACTTGTACAATAGATCTTTAGCTGAGGCTGATTTAGTGAGCCTGTGCTGAGTGCTCAGGGCTTCCCTGAAAATGGGCCGAGAAAGCCGGTTTATCGAATTTTTTTGAGTGGACAACGTCTCCAACGTAGCGATTTCCAGCGTTTGAAAAAACGCTGGCTTAAATGAATGCGGGACGTTTTTTTACACGCGCCTCTCGCGACAACCCAGCCCCTGAGCGCTATTTTTGCGAACAGCAAGCGATGTAGTTCAGTTGATGACGGTTACGGCGGAAGAATCTGAACATGCCCAGGAAGCGCGTTCGGTTCTCATGGGTGCGTAACCCGTTAAACAGGATTTTCGCCGTTCGCACCAGCCCTTCGTCGCGAATCAGCCCCTGAGGTGACATAAGCGACATCGCCCCGTGTTGGGTAGTGACTGACCGGAAACCCCTCGCGAGAAACAGTGCTTTCCACGCAGACTCCGCCATAGGGCTGACATTGGATTTCACAATCTCTGCCAGTTGCGTCTGCCTGCCCGTCTCCAGCCGCTCGTTGGTAAACATGATGTCATGCGTCAGCAGACGGCCGCCGGGTTTGAGCACGCGATAGTACTCATCGATCAACCGGGTCTTGGCCTTATCCACGTACATGGTCAGCATCGCTTCGTTAATGACAACGTCGAAGGCATCGTCGGCGAAGGGTAGCGATGTGGCGTTCGCTTCCAGTACCTGAATTTTATCCTGCAGACCAGCTGCAGCAACGTTTTGCCGCGCCTTGTTCAGCGCATTGTTGTCCATATCAACGGCGTATATCGTGCAGCCAAAACGCTGCGCCAGTTCGATAGAAGTGGTTCCCATATTGCAGGCGACCTCCAACACGATGCTGTCCGCCGTGAGATTCGACTGATTGAACAGCCACTCGGTTGCATCAACGCCGCCAGGCCGCAAACGGGTCTTCCCCAGGCTGGCTAAGAAGGTATGTCCGGCTTTCTCACTTGCGTTCATGATTGCGTCCCCAACTATAAGTTGCATTTATAATGAAACTTATCACATGGAGCAATGAATGAGAATGATTTTCATCACCAGACAATTGCATGATGATCCTGACTCCTTTTTTCAGACTGCTCTGGCTGCCAGTAATCCCCTTTTATAAGCGAGCATTCCTCTCTTCCCGATACCCATTACGCGATCCCCATCCAGGCATTCAAGGCGTATACATGGCATAATAATGTGAGTACTGTACGGTGTAGTTATTTTTTGATCAGTAAGGGTTCAACATGAAGGTACTGACGCAAGCGCGCCGCCAGAGGATCGTAGCTGCCGCCGCTGAGGTGTTTCTGGAGATTGGGTACGAGCGTGCCTCAATGGATGAAGTGGCCAGACGTGCGGGTGGATCCAAGGCCACGCTGTATAAATACTTCTCTTCAAAAGAGGCGTTGTTTGAAACGGTTGTGCGCAATTACAGCGCCAGGTTTCTCACCGAAGCCGCGAGCGGGCTCACGCAACCCGACAACCAGCGTCTCTCCCTGGAGCAAAGGCTCGTCCGCTTTGGTGAAGATATGCTCCGGGTGGTGGCAGGGGATAACCAGGCACTTCAGATCTATCGCGTTGTGCTGGGTGAAGCCGGTCATTCCGATATCGGACAACGGTTTCTGGAATCCGGTATCCGGCAAAGTATGGAAGCGCTGGCTCAGGAAATGAAAGCGGCGATGGAACGGGGGGAACTGGCAGCATCGGCCCCAATGCTTCGCGCCATCCAGTTTACGTCCCTGATCAAGGCAGAAACCGAGGTGTTATTTTTCTTGCGAGATATGCCTGATTTCTCTCAGGAAAAAATCAGCGAGATGGTCACAAATGGTGTGCGTCTCTTTCTGGACGGCGCAGTTAAAAAGCCTGAATAACACGTCCCTGCCCTGTTACCGGGCGCGTTCCATCGAACCCGGTTTTTGGCGCTGACCGAAACTAATCGCGACGACATACAGCCGTACCCGTTGCCATCCAGTGAGTCGCCGTCTGTCCAATCTGACGAGCCAGCCGTTCAATCACACTCTGCCAGGCAGCAAACATGTCCGTCGGATCGCCGGAGAGAGGTTGCGACAGGTGGCTTTCGCACACCAGCCGACGATTCCCTGACTCTCGTTGAGTGGATAAGCTCCAGCTAGCATCCAGAGTAACGGCATTACCCGGCCAGCTATCAAAACGCCGAACCTGCAATAGGATGCGCACCACCGGTTTGTTGTTATCCCTCGCCAACCCGGCCACATCCACGGTATTGAGTTGCTGCGTCATTCTGAGGGACAGCGCCGCCTGCACCTCATCCCCCAACGGACTTAACCAGCGTTCGTTGTCCAGAACAACCACACCGTTGTCGCTTTGGCGAACCACAATCTGTGGCATATCCAGTTGAGCAGGAACACCAACGGGCAACAGATCGATCACAAAATCGGACGGCGTGACAACACGGGATACGGGGTCGGTATTGACCAGCGTGTGGTAACGCACCTGGGGAGATGAACAACCGGCCAGCCCGCACGCGACACCGATGACGAGACAGAAAACAGTTTTCACGGCTGCTCTCCTTCCTTGAGTGAATGAGGAACATTGAGCACCACATCGTCAGTGCGGCCCTGCAATAATGATTCCGGATGGCGATCCAACTGATTTGTCAGGCTGCGAACGGCCCGTAGCGTTCGGGTGGCCTCCTGCAAAGAGTGCAGGAGATGAATGACCAGAGGGGAATCTTCCGCCAGCAGCTTTTGCGCGTCTTGTGTCGTTTGCTGCGCCTGTTGCATCAGGTGGTTGGCAGCAGGCAGAGACTGATTGTTCACCATTCTCAGCGTTTTATTCAGTTCAACCAGCGCGGTGTTCATGTTGTTCCCGATCTCATCCAGCGGCATTTTGTTTATTTTCCGGGCGATACCTGTGAGCTGATCCTGAAGGATGGTCAGCCCGCCATTCACGGTGGGTAGCTCAACCGGGCGTTTTGCCGCATCAAAATTCACTTCTGGCGCATCCGGGACAAAATCGAGCGAGATATAAAGTTGCCCCGTCAGCAAACTACTGGCCGCAGCCTTTGCCCGCAGACCATGCGCGATCATTTCACGGGTGAAAATAACCGTATTAAGGTCAGTGTCGCCTGTTGGTTTAGGGAGTTTCTCAAGCACATTACCCATCCGGGAGGGATAAACATCAATATCCACAATGGTCGGAAAGCGATATCCCTCGGGGTTATAGTCGAGTTCAACCGAGGCAACATGTCCGATCCGCACACTGGAAAACTCAACCGGTGCGCCAACGTTCAGGCCATGCAAGGGATGTTCAAAACGTAACTGAAATCGCACCGGTGGGCCATCTGCTGGAGCCATTGCCGTTTCCTGATCCGGCGCCAGCTTGTAACGGGTTCGCTTATAGAGCCCTCCCTGGGTTGGGTTATCCAGTCTGGAGAATGCGATCCCTCCAGCCATGATGGCAGCAACGGTCTGGGTTTTAAGCTGAAAGCCATCGCTTCCGACGGAAAGATCCACCCCACTCACGTTCCAGAATCGTGAATCGGCAGTAACCAGGCGGTCATAAGGAGCATCAATAAAGATGTTGAGATCGATCCCCCTGCCGTCTTTACGCAGCTGATAAGACGTAATCCGCCCGACCGGGATACGGCGATAGTAAACCGGGGAGTTAATATCCAGCGATCCAAGGTCATCCGCTTCAAGCTTAAACTGGCTCCCCGCCATACCGTTGACGATAGCCGGCGGGATTTCCAGACCAGTGAAACGGTATTGGCTTTCATCAGACTGCCCTCTGTCCACGCCGATGTAAGCCCCGGATAACAGCGTATCAATGCCGCTGACTCCGCTCATTCCGACACGCGGCCGGACCACCCAAAATCGGGTATCGGCGCGCGTCAGATTTTGCGCATCTCTGCCGAGTGCGACCCGCACCAGCACCTGAGTGTTATCGGGACTGAGGGTGATCGCCTTCACCAGTCCGACGGTGACATCTTTGTATTTAACCGCCGTTTTTCCGGCTTCGAGACCGGCTGCACTGCGAAACGCAATAACCACTTCCGGACCGACGGATAAGCGCGCCTGAATCACCATCGACACCGCAACAATAAACGCGACAACAGGAAGCAACCAGATAAAGGCGTTACGCCAGCGCCCACGGTAAAAAAGAGGAATACCCGAAACAGGACGCTTCATTGCTTGTCTTCCCATAATGTTTTTGGTTCAAAACTCAACGCACAGAGCATGGTCAAAATAACCACCAGGCCGAAATACAGGATCCCTGACCGGGGTTCGGCCTCACTCAGCGCATGAAAACGGAGCAGGCCACATACCACGGCCACCACCACCACATCCAGCATCGACCAACAGCCAATCCACTCCGTTATCCTGTAAAGCCTGGCGCGCTCACATCTGGCCCAGACGCTCTTACGGGCACGAGAGATCAACAAGAGACTCAGTGACAAAAATTTCAGGCAGGGAACAATCACGCTGGCAATGAAGATGATCGTCGCGATGCCCCACGAACCGCTTCGCCAGAAGGCGACAACGCCGGAAAGGATGGTGCTTTCACTGCCATAGCCGAGAAATGACGTGTGCATCACCGGGAAAATATTGGCGGGGACATACAGGATCATCGAGGTTAAAAGCAGCGCCCAGCTTAAATGCGAATGCTCTGGCTGGCAGTGAGGCAGTACCGTCTGGCAGCGAGGACATTTTCTGCGAACACCAGGCGTCGCTTCATCGGCACACACCAGACCACACAGTGGACAGCGGCACACCTGCACCTGACGGGCAAAGGGGGGATTAATTATCACAGCCCTTCTCCTCGCTCGGGAGCAGATCCCACAGTGAACGCAGATCATGGCTGTTAATCACAACCACTAACACGCAGGAGACCGCCAGCGCCCAACCGCCAGATCCTACGGATACGTCCAGCAGCGACGAGAGTTTTACCCCCGCAACAAGAAAACCCAGCACACCGACTTCCACCATACTCCAGGGATGCAGCCATCTGAGCGCTTTCATGCTGAAGATAAACGCAGGTGCTGGACGCCCAAAACGCGCAAAAATCAGCAGCCAGGCTGTCAGTGCGATCTGTAAGAATGGCGCGACAACCAGAAGAAACACGGTACAGAGTGCCATAAGGGGATTACCGTCTCCGGAAGCCAGCGCCCAGGCCGCATTCCACAGCGTGGTGTCATTCGTCATCCCATGAAATCCGACGGAGATAACCGGAAAAATACAGGCCAGGAACAGGGTAATGGCCGCCGTCAACATCAGAGGCAATACATGACCAGGTACACGCCGCTGACCACGCCATAGAACGGCGTAACATCGCTGGCAACGTGCGGTTTCACCCGACGCACAGGGCAATGTCTGGTAAACACTGTCGCAATGCGGGCAGATCGTCAGATGCGGGAATGTTTTCATAGCTGGGGTTCGCCAGAACGAAACTCATGAGGAAAATCACAGCCGGTCGGGTTGAACGCCTCCCGGCTGCACACGTTTTGGCTGGCGCTATCTGAGCGCTTCCGCCAGTTCTTCTGCCCCTTTTTCAATACCGACTTCAGCGGCACTCAGCGAGCCGATGCTGGCAGAAACATTCATGGCATTTGGATACTGTCGCGCAACGTAGGCTTTCAGCAGTTCGTGGCTGTTTGCATCATAAATTTCAACGGCATAATCCACCGAACCGCTCATCAGTCCCTTGCCACCCCGTATCGATTGCACGATGTTGTAAGGACCGCCCGCCAGATCGAATTTGGTGAAAGTTCCCACCACTTGCGGCGTGGTATCAGCGCCCGTCAGCGTCAGTTTCAGACGCAACGTGTTCGCCGCAGGCTCTTTGACCTTGTTAAAACGTGGCTCCAATGCTTTGCTGAACTGCTCTTGCATATAGGTGGCAAGGGTACGGCGATCATCCTGCGCCATATCATCAAACTGTCCGTCGTTACCCTGATAAATTTTCACCGGGTCAATAATAATGCTGTCGTACTTGCGCCAGTCCACCAGGGGTGAATAACGATAGGGGATGCGGTCAGCGTCATCGTCGGTATTTACTGTCAACGTTGACGCCGAGTCGATGCCGCTGTAACGCACAGGCTCATTCCTGGCACACCCCACCATCAGGAGGGTGATACCCATAACCGCCAGCCCACTGATTTGCCTTAACATCTTCATGTGCAGATCCTTTCGTTGTGGTTAAGGGTTGCACTTACCGGCAATCCCTCTGCAAAAATCATCTCATTCACATCAAATGTGAACTGTACGGTTTAGTTTTGATCGTATCAATGGAAGCTGTCAATGTAATTGTTTGGTGAAACTATTCTGTTCTGGCACTAACCCATGGATGTTGCGTGAGCAGGGTTTTGATGGGAATGGATGACGGACAATAACGTTTCAGCCAGAAATGGCCTGGTGATTTACCGGATTGACACCGATCTATTCACATTGAATTCACTTCACGTTTGCCTTTTCCAGCACTGCACGAGTGTGCCTGCTAAATTCGCTGCGGGACACTTTTACGATCGTCTCCCGGACCCACTGATGCACAGGATCGGCATGCATTCGTGGATGCCAGATGGCAGAAACCTTTATCGGCGGCGTGGGCACTGGCAGTTCGAAATAGTTGATTTCAGCGCAGGGATCGGACCATGCCAGCACGGTAAAAGGCACGAGGCCAATGGCATCTGAATGACGAATAAGATTGATCGCGCAGCCGTAGGAAGGCACTGACATCACGATTTTCCGTCGCAGCCCCAGCACATCCAGTGCCGTATCGACCGGCCCCCACTGTTTATTTTTTCTGGAAACGACAACATGAGGAAAACGGATGTAACGCTCAGGTGTTATGCCTGGTTCTTGTAAAAGAGGATGATCCTTTTGGCAAATGCCGACAAAACGATCGCTGAAAAGTAATCGGGTTTTCAGCTCCGGCGCATTCGTCCCCAGCACACCAATTTCCAGATCAATTTTCCCCTCTCGCAACGCCTGCACGTCTTTATCGGATTTACTGGCAAAGAGGAGCTGCATATTGGGTGCAACTTGCCGTATTTCTTGCAGCAAAGGCGCTGCACACAGGTCGATAAATCCCTCGTTCGCCCGGATAACAACGCTTCGTTCCGTTGTGGCAAGGTTGATAGCCTCCCCCGGCGGCTGAAGGAGCGTCCGTGCACTGAACACCGTCTGGCTTACGTTTTCGGCCAGTTTCGCTGCATAGGGCGTGGGGACCATGTAACGCCCGGCCTGGACTAAAAGCGGATCGCCAGTGACATGACGTAAGCGGGTCAGTGTCCGGCTCATCGCAGATGTGCTAAGTCCCAGACGCTGAGCTGCTCGCGTGACACTGCACTCGGCCAGCAGGGCATCCAACGCGGTCAGTAAATTCAGATCAATTTCCGGCATATGCTTCGAACCATTGCATCAAATGCAATCTATTATTGCACTCCACGCGTCTGGTGCAAGGGTGGCCCTGCGTTTAAATTATCCCTACACGAGATAGGCAGGAGTGACAAAAATGACACTGAATGAACCAAGAGCGGAAAGACCGCATATGCTGCTGATTGGCGCTTCCCGGGGTATCGGCTTCGCCATGGCAGAAGAACTGCTCCACAGGGGATGGAACGTCACAGCAACCGTTCGCAGCACTAATGCCGCTCTTCATGCACTATCTGCACGTTACCCACTGTCTCTGACGGTCGAGCACCTTGATATGACGGATACTGCGCAACTTGCCGACCTAAAGACACGCCTCCGGTATCAGCGTTACGACACGCTTTTTGTCAATGCAGGCATCGCCAACCAGAACCAAAGTGAAACTATTGCAGAAGTCAGCACTGAAGAGTTTGTCCATGTGATGATCACCAATGCCCTCTCCCCCCTGAGAGTGATAGACGCTTTTCAGGCGCAAGTAACTGCGGATGGGTTAATCGGCGTAATGTCATCTGGTCAGGGCAGCATCAGCAACAACGAAAAGGGAGGAAAAGAGGTTTACCGTGGGACGAAAGCTGCGCTCAATCAGTACATGCGCAGTTATGCGGCGCGACAGGTCCTGAAGACTCCCGACCGGGCTTTGCTGCTACTTGCACCAGGCTGGATACGCACAGATCTGGGGGGCGAGGATGGAGCATTCAGCCTTACGGAGACCATCCCGGATATCGTCAGTGTGATTGAGCGCAAACGAAGCAGGCCAGGTCTGGAATTCCTGGATCGCTTCGGTAAGGTCGTGCCGTGGTGACAAGGGCTGCGCGCAACCGTTACCCCATCAGCCCAGACCATCAGGTCGCGAGTCCCGCCTGTTGTCCGGATGCCTGCCGCTTCCCTCTCCCGAAAAGAGAGGGAAGCGGACGTCATCTGGCTTACTGCGCGCGGACCCGCACACCCATAAACACAATCACCATTGCCGTAACCAGCAGTAACCCGCTGCCGGCAAAGACGCCGCTTGCGCCGTTGAGGTCAAACATCGCACCACCGCCTGCCGCCCCGGCTCCAATTGCAAACTGGATAGACGCCACCAGCAATCCCCCTGCACTTTCGGCTTCGTCCGGGACGGTCGTCGCAAGCCAGGTTGACCAGCCCACCGGAACCATCCCAAATGCAAAGCCCCACAGCGCAACCAGGAAACCATCCAGAATCGCCAGGTGACCGAATGCCACCATCGTCAGCGCCAGCACGCCCATCACAAACGGAACCAGTGCCAGCGTCAGGCGTAAATTACGGGCCAGCAGATGTCCGGCGATGGACGTCCCGACAAAGTTAGCCACACCAAAACCTAATAAAATCAGTGAAATGGTTTCAACGCTCGCCTGGCCGACCGTTTCGAGGAACGGGCGCAGATACGTAAAGAAGGCAAAGTGCCCGCTGAAAATCAGCACGGTCGCCAGTAACCCGCCCACCATACCCGGACGGCGCAGTACACGGAACATCGTGCTAAAACTGCCGCTATTTTCCGGCTTCATTGACGGCAATACCCAGAGCTGCCACAGCAGCGCCAGCACGCTGGGCACAATGCACAGCAGGAACACATTACGCCAGCCAATCAGGCTACCGAGAAAACTGCCCAACGGCGCAGCCACAACGGTCGCAATTGAAACACTGGAGAAGATGACCGCCAGCGCCTGCGGAACGTTATCCGCAGGAACCAGACGCATGGCCGTAGCGGTCGACATTGCCCAGAACCCACCAATCGCGACCCCCAGCAACAGTCGTCCCAGCAGTAAGACATGCAGCGTTGGCGCAAACGCCACCAGCAGGCTGGAGACAATTTGCAGAACCGAAAAGAACATCAATACCCAACGTCTGTCGATACTTTTGGTCGCCGGGGTAATCAACAACCCAGTGACCAGCGCCACCAGCGCCGTGGCGGTAACGGCCTGTCCAGCCATCCCTTCACTCACATGCAGGCTCGCGGCCATCGGCGTCAGTAAACTGGCCGGTAAAAACTCTGCCGTGATTAAACCAAAAACCCCCAGCCCCAGTGAATAGACGGCTCGCCAGGCGGGTCTGGCAGGCGCAATAGCCTCTCTCGCCGCGACACATGAATTCATCTGTTGTTCTCCCGTTATAAAAATGTGACTAATGTCGCAAAAGCATAGAGTGTTCCCCGTGGACGATCTATGACATATAATCTCTGATTATTGATAATTCGTCCGGAAGTGACATCATGATCCGCCAGTCGTCCCCCGATCTCATCAGCGAACTGCTCCGCGGAATGCGCCTTTCTGGCGTCAAATACCGCCGGATTGAAGCCAGTACCCCCTTTGGCGTCGCCTTCGACCAGGCCCCTGGTAAAGCGCAATTCCATTTTGTGAGTCACGGTGCTGCCCTGCTGCGCATGGAGAGCGGCGCAACGTTCACCTTAAACAGTGGAGATGCGCTCTTTATTCCCAACGGGAACGCTCATGCTCTGCTCTCAGATGAACAGGCGCAGGTGATGCCCGTGAATGCCTTCCCCAGTGAGCCTATCTGCAACTCGGTTTGTACCATCTCCTGCGAGCCTTGCCCGGAAAATGCCAACACCATTATTTTTAGCGGATGTATGGACTTTGAACTGGGCGGAATGCAGCCGCTGATCAAAGCGATGCCGGAAGTCATGATGGTAAGCCGTCTGATGTCCACCTGGCCGGAGATCCACCCGCTGCTGTCGGCAATGGAGCGGGAGTCTATGACCCGCCAGGTGGGGTTTGCCGGGATTCTGGCGCGTCTGGCTGATGTCGTTGCCGCACTGATTGTGCGTGGATGGGTGGAAGCCGGATGCGGCAGAGCGACTGGCTGGGTGCAGGTGTTGCGTGACCCCCGACTGAGCCGCGCTATTTACGCCATGCATCAACAGCCTGGTGTGAACTGGAGCGTCGCAGACCTGGCAAAAGAGGCAGGAACATCTCGCTCCGTGTTCGCCGAACGTTTTCTTTCGGCTACGGGGACAACCCCGGCAAAATATCTCAGTGAGCTGCGAATGCGTCTGGCGGTTCAGTACATTCGTCATGAAAATCAGCCCATCGAAACCGTGGCCTTACGCTTAGGCTATGGATCGCTGGCGGCGTTTAGTCGCGCATTTAAACGCATTGTTGGCCACGCGCCAGGGACACTAAAAGACATTCCGGTGTCGGAAGAGGTTTAAGCGGTAAATCGTCTGGTTGTGCGCAAAATGGGACATCCGGCACGCGAAGCCGCGCATATTCGTCTAAGGTTTTTCTCGTGGTTGATGACGGCGGTCACGCTGGTCAGCAGATAAAGGAGATAACCCATGATAAGACCTCAAATGCGCCACCCTACCCTTTTGCAGCTAGCTCTCGGCGGCGCGTTGTTTGGCATAACCGCGCTAAGTTATGCCAACGATCCTCTTTCGAGCCAATCCGCGTCCCCGGACGTGCTCCTTGGCCCGCTATTTAATGATGTACAAAGCGCCAAACTCTTTCCCGATCAAAAAACGTTCGCCGATGCGATTCCTAAAAGCGATCCCCTGATGATCCTTGCCGACTATCGCATGCAACGTAATCAGTCAGGTTTCGATTTACGTCACTTCGTCGATGTTAATTTTACCCTGCCCACTGAAGGGGAAAAGTACGAGCCACCTTCAGGACAGACATTGCGGGCGCATATTGAAGGCCTGTGGCCCGTATTGACCCGCACCACCGACAAGGCCGACAAGTGGGACTCCCTTCTGCCGCTTCCCAAACCCTATGTTGTACCCGGAGGTCGCTTTCGGGAGGTCTACTACTGGGACAGCTATTTCACCATGCTGGGGTTAGCCGAAAGCAACCGCTGGGACACGGTTCGCGACATGGTGGATAACTTCGCTTATGAGGTAGACACCTGGGGGCACATTCCTAACGGAAATCGCAGCTACTATCTGAGCCGCTCACAGCCTCCCTTCTTCGCTCTGATGGTGGAGTTGCTCGCCACCCACGACAGCGATGCACTGAAGAAATACCGCCCGCAGATGGAAAAAGAGTATGCCTGGTGGATGGATGGCGCAGACGCACTTCAGCCGGGCCAGGCTAACAAACGGGTGGTGAAACTGGATGAGGGTACGATCCTGAATCGCTACTGGGATGACAAAGATACCCCGAGGCCAGAATCCTGGCTGGACGATGTCACCACGGCCAAAAATAACCCTAACCGCCCGGCCACGCAGATTTACCGCGACCTGCGTGCCGCCGCCGCTTCCGGCTGGGATTTTAGCTCCCGCTGGATGGACGATCCGCAAAAACTCGGCACGATCCGTACCACCAGCATGGTTCCTGTCGATTTGAATGCCCTGATGTTTAAGATGGAAAAACTGCTGGCAAAAGCAGGCCAGGACGCTGGCGATACGGCCAGTGCAACCCACTATGAGGAACGGGCAACCGCCCGTCAGAAGGCCATCGAGCACTATCTGTGGAATGAAAAAGAGGGGTGGTATGCGGATTACGATCTGAAAAGCAAAAAAGTACGTAATCAGCTCACGGCAGCCGCCCTCTTCCCACTGTACGTCAATGCCGCCGCCAGAGATCGCGCCGATAAGGTGGCGGCAGCAACGGCATCTCGCTTGCTGAAACCCGGCGGTATTTCAACAACCACTCTTAACAGTAGTCAGCAGTGGGATGCCCCGAATGGCTGGGCGCCGCTGCAGTGGATCGCCGCTGAAGGCCTGCAAAATTACGGTCACAAGAAAGCGGCTATGGACGTGACCTGGCGCTTCCTGAAAAACGTGCAGCACACCTACGATCGTGAACAGAAACTGGTGGAGAAGTATGATGTTTCCACGACAGGAACGGGAGGGGGTGGCGGCGAGTATCCTTTACAGGACGGTTTTGGCTGGACCAACGGCGTGACGCTGAAAATGCTGAACGGGATCTGCCCGAAAGAGAAGCCGTGCGAGAGTGTTCCCGTGACAGAGCCTGCGGCGAATGATGACGCGGTCCCACAGAAAGATGCAGCGCAGTAACGCCTCTGCATCTGTTCCCCTTACCGCCGCCCTCTCCCACAGGGTGAGGGCGGATAAAACCGACAGGCCCGGTCCACACTGCACTACCGGACTTTTTTAGAAACGATAACTTGCCCCTAACTGATACGTCCGATCGCGCCCAATCCAGCAGTTTGCCGCGTCATAGCAGGTTAACGTCTCTTTGTTGGCGATATTTTGTGCGCTGACCTTTAGCGTCAACCCCGCCAGCGACGGCAATATTTCACCCATACGGTACGATGCCGCGAGATCGAACTGGGTTGTTCCCCCCAGTTTACCGGCATGGTTATCCGGCGCGATCTCCATAGGGCCGGTGTAGCGGGCTCCTGCTCCCAGATTCAGTCCTTTCAACGGTGTGCTGTCAAAGGTATAGTCTCCCCACAAATTCACTGAATTTTCTGGTACTTGCGTTGGACGTTTACCTTTGTATTTATCATCTTCGGTGTTGATAGCATGCGTGTAAGCGTAGTTTGCAATCAGCGTCAGGTTGTCCGTAGGGCGGCTAATGGCAGACAATTCCGCCCCTTTGGATTCCACCTCTCCGGTCTGACGATAATTCAGGAAACCGGGATCGGTCGTCACGACGTTATTCTGGCGAATGTTAAACACCGATGCAGTAAAGGTTGTGGCGTAGTCTTCCAGCAGGTACTTCACCCCGCCCTCAACCTGTTTGCTGGTCGTTGGCTTGACGTCTTTTGCCGTTAACGTCCCTTGCGGCGACACAGGGGAAAAACCTTCGGAGTAGCTAATGAATGGAGAGATCCCGTTCCCGAAGGCGTAGAGTGCGCCCAGACGTTTGGTCACACGATCCTGCGAAACCCACGCTTTATCACCGTGTTGCAGATAGTCGGTGGTCACGGAACGGTAATCGTCATAGCGCAAGCTACCCAACACATTCAACCCGCCATATTCAACCTGATCCTGCACGTAGTAGCCATTTTGCTGATAGCTCAGTCGGTTTTTTTGCGCGGTGTAAAGCCCCAGCGCACTCTCATGGATCTGCGTATAGTCCGGAGAACGCATATCGATTCCCGGCGTCGCCGCGGCATAGCGATAGTGGAAATGTGAATTCATTTTCTGATAATCAAACCCGGCCAACAGGTGATGCTGCCATTCGCCGAGAGACACCGTTTTCGTGATCTGGTTATCAACGTTAACGCTCTGAAGATCTTCATCCGTGGTATAGGCAAAGCGGTTAAGGTCATAGACATCGCTACCCGGTCCCGTCGGGTAGGCACTACGCTGATGTGTATCAACATCGAAATAGCGGGTCTTCTGACTCACCCCCCAGCCATTGTCAAACGCATGCTCAAAACGGTAGCCGAGCATCCACTGGCGCTGCTTAAAGCCGTTCCACTCATCACCCGCATAGTCGCGACGACCGGCATATTTCGAGCGTAAATAGGACAGAGGCAACGGGTTAGACGGAGATAAACTCGGGGTATTTTGTGCCAGCGCGTCAAGGGTGAGACGCGTCTTGCTGTCGGGCTGCCAGGTGACGGACGGTGCAACCAGATAGTTTTCATAGCGCGTGGTGTGCGGTTGGTCGTCGCTCTCTGTCGCCTTGCCCAGCAGACGATAATTCCAGTCACTGTCGGCAATTTGCCCGGTCGAGTCCAGATAACCCTCTTTCAGATTACGGTTTCCGGTGCTGAACCCCAGCTCGGTTTTCGCCTCTTTTTGCGGCTTTTTACCCTGAATATTAACCAGCCCACCGGGGGAGCCCCCACCGTACAACACCGATGACGGTCCTTTCAGGATGTCGATGCTGTCAATCAACAGGGGGTCGATACGCGCTTTGGTATTCCCGGTGACGTTATAGGGTAACTGAAGCCCGTTATAGAACTCCTGATCAACCGTAAACCCGCGAATTTTGTATTCGCTCATGTAAGAGGTATTCCCGCGCACCTCAGTCGATACCCCTGGGGCATAGCGCAGGATCTCATTCACCGAGTTCGCATGACGCTGTTCAATTTCTTGTGCCGACAGGGTATTGATCACCTGGGGCGTTTTACTTTCGGCAACTGCCGATTTGGTTGCGCTATTGGTCCAGACGGGAAGCTCACTTCCCTGCTCTGAGCCCGTCACCACGACGGTTGATTCTTCGGCAAAAGCCTGTGCCTGAAATGCCAGCGTCACGGCTCCTGCCAACGCACATAATGCAAAACGCGAGGTGTTCATATTGTCGTCTTATTATTGGGTAATTCAGAAACGACAATTATTCTCATTCCTATTTGCAAATCAAGATAGGCACAAAAAAACGGCCCTCACAGGAGAGCCGCTTCCGGGTAATTTATGTTCGTCTGAGTAACCTGAACACCCCTAGCACGACAACCGCACCCACCACAGCGACCAGGAAGCTGTGCAGGTTAAAACCACTGATGCTGCCACCAACGCCAAACATTGTCGCTAGCCAGCCACCAACAACCGCACCCACGACGCCAAGGATACAGGTCAAAATAAAGCCACCGCCATCACGCCCAGGCATGATGAGTTTGGCGATAGCACCAGCGATAAGACCGAAGATAATCCAGGCGATGATACCCATAGCGATGCCCTCTTGCAGGTTTAATTCGTGCGCAGAAAACCTTCTGTGCAGTTACACTCAGTATAGGTCATCGCCGGAAAACCAGTTTCATCTCACCGACTTAAATTGCCTGACGCGGTGAAAAAAACTCACCGGTTTGTATTAAGTTTCATTTGAGTCTGCCGATAACGCTATGACAGTCTGTCACACATCGAGGAGCCATTCGGCGTGAGTAATTACAGTGAGCAGTTCCTGAAACAAAATCCGCTGGCTGTATTAGGGGTATTACGCGACCTGCAAAAAGGCGAAGTGCCATTGCGCATCAGTTGGTCAACGAACCAGTTCATCAGCAAGATCCTTGAGGTCACGCCGGAGCGCCTGGTGGTTGATCTGGGTAGCCAGGAGTATGAGAACCGCGCCGTATTGCGTGCGGCGAATATTTCTGTGCTGGCCGAAACCCAGGGGGCGAAAGTCGAATTCGTTCTGCCGCGGCTCGAACAGGATGACTATCAGGGTCTGCCGGCATTTGTTGCGCCATTACCCACTAACCTTTGGTTTGTGCAGCGCCGTGAGTATTTTCGCATCAGCGCCCCGCTTCATCCTTCGTATTTTTGTAAAGCCAAAATGCCGGATAAAAAAGAGATCCGCTTCCGCTTGTTCGATCTGTCGCTCGGTGGCATGGGCGCATTGATGGACACAGCAAAACCCGACGGGCTGGTTGAAGGCATGCGGTTCACGCAAATAGAGCTGGATATGGGCGGATGGGGGCGTTTTTACTTCGATGCACAGTTGATTGCGATCAGCGAGCGTAAAGTGGTGGACAGTAAAAATGAAACCATTACCACCCCGCGCCTGAGCTTCCGTTTTCTGAATGTTGGCCCAGGAGCAGAGCGCGAATTACAACGTATTATTTTTTCACTGGAACGAGAAGCACGGGAAAGGGCAAATAAAGTTCTGTAAGTGACGTCGGGCAGCATGTGCGCCGCCCGACAACGGCCTTACATCGCATCCATCGCTTTCTGGACTTTCCAGATATAACGTGGAGCCTGCGGGGCCGGATGGTTTTTCACCACATGATTAAAGAATTCATCTTTATCCATGCCGTTGATCTCCTGGATAGCGGCTTGACGGTCTGATGAGAAGGTTCTCAGCAACGCCCCTGCACCGTTGACGTAAGAGACCACCAGCGCATACTGCATCACTTCAGGATCCTGAATCCCCTTCAGCACGCCATGTTCCAGAATGCTCAAATAGGCAGTTCCCATTGAGATGTTACGCTCCGGGTTTTTCAGCTCACTGGTTGATGGCTGTCCGCTCCAGCCCATATACCGATAAACCTCTTTCCCCGCCGTCGAGGCTTTGAGTTGCATCAGCCCCACCGCATTCGATTTACTGACCAGCGTTGGATTTCCGCCTGATTCGACCGCAATAATCGCCGTGACCAGACGCGGACTCACGCCCCATGCCTTGCCCGCTTTCTCGCTGATTGGCATCCACTGCATTGCCCGTTTAACAGGTACTTCCGGGTTCCACGGTGGATTTTGATAGTCATGTTTTGTACTACAGCCTGCAAGCAACACAATCAAAAAAGCAAACCATCTCAATTTCACGTCATCTATCCTTATAGCCGGTCATTACCTTACGCAGCCCCCTTGATGGAGAGCGTGCATAGGCGGCATGATATAAGCATTTAGTTTCTCATTCAGCAAGGAATTGCCATGTCTCAGTTTCATCTTATCGCGCCATCCGGGTACTGCATTAACCAGGACGCCGCACAGCGCGGTGTTCAGCGCTTACTGGAATCGGGCCATCGCGTCACAAATCAGACAATTATCCCTCGCCGCCAGCAGCGGTTCGCCGGAACCGAAACGCAACGTCTGGCCGATATAAACGATCTGGTCTCCCTGAACGGAGAAAACACCATCGTAATGGCGGTTCGCGGCGGTTATGGCGCAAGTCGTTTGCTGGAGAGTATCGACTGGGCGGGGCTGGCAAAACGCCAGCAGCAGGACCCACTGCTGATCTGCGGGCACAGCGATTTCACCGTGATCCAACTGGGTCTTCTGGCCTTACACAATATCATTACCTTCAGCGGCCCCATGCTGGCAGGGAACGTTGGCGCGCCCGAACTGGATGCATTCACGCAGGAACACTTTTGGCGCGCGCTCCAGAATCCAGTCTTCGATGTGACGTGGCAAGGCGAAGGCCCCCAATGGGCGTGTGAAGGTCAGTTGTGGGGAGGAAATCTGGCTATGTTGGTGTCACTGGTTGGCACGCCGTGGCTCCCCACCATCGAGGATGGCATTCTGGTGCTTGAGGACATTAATGAACACCCGTTCCGGGTCGAGCGTATGCTATTGCAACTTTATCACGCGGGTATTCTTTCGCGTCAGTCTGCCATTGTTCTGGGCAGTTTTAGTGGCGCACAACCCAATGATTACGACGCGGGTTATTCACTCGACACCATGGTCGATTTTATCCGTTCCCGGTTGGATATTCCTGTGATAACCGGCCTGGCATTTGGTCATGAACAGCAAACGGTCACCCTTCCACTCGGGGCGCAGGCGATATTGACCCACGATACGTCAGGCAGTCGGTTAACAATCAGCGGCCATCCCCATATAAAGGCATAAAAAAGCCGTTAAACCGCCTCAATAAAACGCTGTTTCTGTCGTTAATATGTTAGGGTTTTAGGAGAAACAGCAATATTGAGGTGGGAGTAAGACAACATTGGATGCCGCAGCGATAATCAGTCTTTTCATTCTGGGTTCGGTACTTGTAACCTGCAGTATTTTATTAAGTTCATTTTCGTCGCGTCTCGGCATACCTATTCTGGTCATCTTCCTTGCTATCGGCATGCTGGCGGGCATCGACGGTATCGGTGGTATCCCATTCGATAATTATCCCTTCGCCTATATGGTGAGTAACCTCGCGCTGGCAGTCATTTTGCTGGATGGCGGGATGCGTACCCAGGCAAGTTCATTTCGTGTTGCCCTCGGCCCGGCCCTGTCGCTGGCCACCATTGGCGTCCTGATTACGTCCGGACTTACTGGCATGATGGCCGCATGGTTATTCCACCTGAACCTGATGGAAGGTTTACTGATTGGCGCGATCGTCGGTTCAACCGATGCAGCGGCGGTCTTCTCTCTGCTGGGAGGAAAGGGGCTGAACGAACGCGTCGGCTCCACGCTCGAAATTGAGTCCGGCAGTAACGATCCCATGGCGGTATTTCTCACCATCACCCTGATTGAAATGATCCAGCAACACGAAGCCGGTCTGAGCTGGATGTTTGCCTGGGAAATAGTGCAACAGTTTGGCCTGGGCATTGCTATCGGGCTTTCCGGCGGTTACCTGCTCCAGCAAATGATTAACCGTATCTCGCTCCCCGCCGGGCTTTACCCTCTGCTGGCATTGAGCGGCGGCATTCTGATTTTTGCCCTGACCACGGCGATGGACGGCAGCGGTATCCTTGCCGTGTATTTATGTGGTTTCCTGCTGGGGAATCGCCCGATTCGCAACCGTCACGCCATTTTGCAGAACTTTGACGGGCTGGCATGGCTGGCACAAATCGGTATGTTCCTGGTACTCGGTCTGCTGGTGACACCGTCCGATCTCCTGCCAATCGCTGTTCCTGCGCTGATTTTATCCGCCTGGATGATTTTCTTTGCCCGCCCGCTGTCGGTGTTTGCCGGTCTGCTGCCGTTTCGCGGGTTCAACCTGCGCGAGCGCATCTTCATCAGTTGGGTAGGACTTCGTGGGGCTGTCCCCATCATCCTGGCGGTGTTCCCGATGATGGCCGGGCTGGATAACTCTCGCCTCTTCTTCAACGTCGCCTTCTTTGTCGTGCTGGTTTCCCTGTTGTTGCAGGGAACGTCCCTGGGATGGGCCGCGAAAAAAGCCAAAGTGGTCATTCCTCCTGTCGGCTGGCCGGTCTCCCGCGTGGGACTGGATATCCATCCCGAAAATCCGTGGGAGCAGTTTGTCTATCAGCTCAGCGCCGATAAATGGTGTGTCGGCGCATCGCTGCGTGACCTGCATATGCCAGCGGAAACACGCATTGCAGCCCTGTTCCGCGACAATATTTTGTTGCACCCGACCGGCAGTACCCGTCTGCGTGAAGGGGATATTTTGTGTGTAATAGGCCGCGAGCGCGACCTCCCCGCACTCGGCAAACTGTTCAGCCAGTCGCCGCCCGTTGCACTTGATCAGCGGTTCTTCGGGGATTTTATTCTGGAAGCCAATGCCAAGTTTGCCGATGTCGCTCTGATTTACGGCCTGGATGAAGGTCTGGAATATCGGGATAAACAACAAACGCTGGGCGAAATCATTCAGCAGCTACTGGGCGCAGCGCCGGTGGTAGGCGATCAGGTCGAATTTGCCGGAATGATCTGGACGGTGGCGGAGAAAGAAGATAACGCGGTGCGTAAAGTCGGTGTACGTCCTATGGAAGAAGAGACCGAATAAGCGTATTGGCCGGGCGACGATGATGTCGCCCGGCCAATATTGACGTTACATCGTCACAACTGGAACACGTGGTGCTAAAGCGCACATCAGTTCATACCCTACCGTACCCGCCGCTGAAGCCACATCGTCAATTTTCACTTCGTTGCCCCACAGCTCCACGGGCGAGCCAATCCCTGCCTGCGGACAGGGCGTTAAATCCACCGCCATCATGTCCATGGAGATAGTCCCTACCGTGCCTGTACGTACGCCATCGACCCACACAGGCGTTCCCGTCGGCGCGAGCCGTGGATAGCCGTCTGCATATCCCCCGGCAACAATCCCGATGCGCTGCTCGCCTGTTGCACGATAGCGACTCCCATAGCCCACAGTGTCTCCCGCCTTCAGCGTTTGCACACCGATGATCTCACTGCGCAGGGTCATCACCGGCTTCAGGCCGCTGTTGGCAACGTCCTGCCACTGGCCTGAGGGGGATGCACCGTAAAGAATGATACCCGGACGCACCCAGTGATAGTGCGCTTCAGGATGCCAGAGCGTCGCGGCGGAGTTGGACAGCGAGCGTGGACAGTCCAGCCCTTCTGCCGCCTGTTCAATACGCGTCATTGCATCATTAATCCCGTCCGGTTTTTCCGCGTCTGCGAAGTGCGCCATCAGCGTCATTTCACTGACATTTTGCAGAGCCCGAAGTTGTTTCCAGACCGTATGTACGCGCTCAGGCTGGAAGCCCAGGCGGTTCATCCCACTGTTCACCTTGACGTAGATGTCGAGAGGCGCCTGCAATTTGGCGTTTTGCAGCGCTTTGATTTGCCAGTTGCTGTGCACGCTGGTGGTTAAACGGTACTTATCCAGTAACGGTAAGTCATCCGCATGGAAGAACCCTTCGAGCAGGAGAATCGGCCCTTTCCAGCCGCGTTCGCGCAGCAAGATAGCTTCTTCAAGATTCAGTAACGCAAAACCATCGGTAGCATTCAGCGCACTCCAGATACGATCGATACCATGGCCGTAGGCGTTGGCCTTCACGACCGACCACACACGTGAGCCTGGCGCAGCGCGGCGAACAATCTGCAGGTTATCCCTGAGGGCCTTCAGATCCAACTGAGCCAGAATAGGACGGGACATGACGACTCCTTGTTAATTATGTGCGCCGTGCAGGTGTTGCGGGCGTGATGGGGTATACCCCGAACGATAGCGTGCAGCGCATAAATCATCAAATGGGATGGCAGGCGTACGGCCGGAAATCAGATCGCTCAACAACTGGCCAGATCCACAAGCCATTGTCCAGCCCAGCGTGCCGTGTCCGGTGTTGGTCCATAAATTCTTAAATGGCGTGCGGCCGACAATCGGTGTGCCGTCAGGTGTCATCGGACGCAGTCCGGTCCAGAATGTGGCCTGTTCGATAAAACCACCACGGGGGAAGAGATCGCCGACAACCATTTCCAGCGTTTCACGACGCGGTTGTAGCAGCTCAGTGTTAAAGCCCACGATTTCCGCCATACCGCCCACACGAATGCGGTTATCAAAGCGGGTGATCGCAATTTTGTAGGTTTCATCCAGAATGGTGGAGACCGGTGCGCCGCTCTCTTCTTTCACCGGAAGTGTGAGGGAGTAGCCTTTCAGGGGGTAAACCGGGATATCCAGAAGACCTTTCAACATCGCAGTAGAGTAGGAACCGAATGCCATCACATAGGCGTCAGCTTTGATCACCTCATCGCCACACTTCACACCGTAGATGTTTTCACCTTCCGCGAGCAGCTTATCAACGGAAGTGTTGTAGCGGAATTTTACACCCACCTGCTCACACATCTTCGCCAGACGCTGAGTGAAAAGCTGGCAATCGCCCGTCTCATCATTCGGCAAACGCAACCCTCCCGTCAGCTTATGTGCTACTTCAGCCAGCGCCGGTTCAACCTGCGCCAGCCTGCTGGCCTCAAGCAGCTGATAAGGGACGCCAGCGTCTTCGAGTACAGCGATATCGCGAGTGGCGTTTTCAAACTGCTGTTCAGTACGGAATAGCTGCAATGTACCGCCCTGCCGGCCTTCATACTCGATACCGGTTGTGGCGCGCAACGCTTTCAGACAGTCGCGGCTGTATTCCGCCAGGCGGACCATACGCCCTTTATTTTCCATGTAGTGCCGGGTGTCGCAGTTGCGCAGCATCTGCCACATCCATTTGAGCTGGAACTGCGTGCCGTCGAGACTTATCGCCAGCGGTGCATGGCGCTGGAACATCCATTTAATCGCCTTCAGCGGGACACCCGGTGCAGCCCAGGGTGCAGCATACCCCGGAGAGATCTGCCCGGCATTTGCCGCACTGGTTTCCAGTGCTGCACCTGGCTCACGATCGATAACCGTCACCTCGTGCCCGGCCTGACTTAAGTACCAGGCGCTGGTGACACCCACGACGCCACTTCCCAGTATGACAACACGCATAGTCGCTCCATTATGTGCAAAAGAACAATCTTCTAATTACAGATTGATAACCTAGTTGAAAATATTATTCAACATACGACTTTTTTATGGTGACTTATCTCACATCTCCCCTTTCCTGTGGGCTCAGGGCATATTTGGTATCTCCTGCTGTGCGTTATTTTTAACCAGCACAAAATCCTGTTACACCCCTGCCTTTTACCGTTTCAAAAAAGCGAAATCGCAAAGAAAAAATTTCTGCACCAACACGCTTTTCAATGCGTTGTTCTATGCTTGAAAAGAGGCTCTCCAGACAGAGAGGGCTAACAACAATGAGGGCGCGCTAATGGCTACAATTGATTCCATGAATAAGGACAGCACACGTCTGAGCGATGGACCCGACTGGACGTTTGAGTTACTGGATGTCTATCTGGCTGAAATTGACCGGGTAGCGAAGCTCTATCGACTGGATACTTATCCTCATCAGATTGAAGTGATTACCTCGGAGCAAATGATGGATGCCTATTCCAGCGTTGGGATGCCCATCAATTATCCGCACTGGTCGTTTGGCAAAAAATTCATCGAGACAGAACGGCTGTACAAGCATGGTCAGCAAGGCCTGGCGTATGAAATCGTTATCAATTCCAACCCCTGCATTGCCTATCTGATGGAAGAGAACACCATTACCATGCAGGCGCTGGTCATGGCGCATGCCTGCTATGGACATAACTCCTTTTTCAAAAATAACTACCTTTTCCGTAGCTGGACGGACGCCAGTTCTATTGTCGATTACCTGATTTTTGCCCGTAAATACATCACCGAATGCGAAGAACGTTTTGGTGTGGATGAGGTGGAAAAACTACTCGACTCCTGCCACGCCCTGATGAACTATGGCGTTGACCGCTACAAACGTCCGCAAAAAATCTCCTTGCAGGAGGAGAAAGCGCGACAAAAAAGCCGTGAGGAGTATCTTCAGAGCCAGGTGAATATGCTGTGGCGTACGTTACCAAAACGTGAGGAAGAGAAAACCATTGCGGAGGCACGTCGTTATCCGTCTGAGCCTCAGGAAAACTTGCTCTACTTTATGGAGAAAAACGCCCCGTTGCTGGAACCGTGGCAGCGTGAAATCCTGCGCATCGTGCGCAAAGTGAGCCAGTATTTCTACCCGCAAAAACAGACCCAGGTGATGAACGAAGGCTGGGCGACATTCTGGCATTACACCATCCTTAACCATCTGTACGATGAAGGAAAAGTGACCGAGCGCTTCATGCTCGAGTTTTTGCACAGCCATACCAACGTGGTCTTCCAGCCGCCGTACAACAGCCCCTGGTACAGCGGGATTAACCCGTATGCGCTGGGATTTGCCATGTTCCAGGATATCAAACGGATCTGTCAGTCTCCCACCGAAGAAGACCGCTACTGGTTCCCGGACATTGCCGGTTCTGACTGGCTGGAGACGTTGCACTTCGCCATGCGCGATTTCAAAGATGAAAGCTTCATCAGCCAGTTTATGTCGCCGAAAATTATGCGTGACTTCCGGTTCTTCACCGTGCTGGACGATGACCGCAATAACTATCTGGAAATTTCAGCCATCCACAACGAAGAAGGGTATCGGGAGATCCGCTCTCGCCTCTCTTCTCAGTACAACCTGAGTAACCTTGAACCAAACATTCAGGTCTGGAATGTGGATTTACGCGGTGACCGCTCTCTGACGCTACGTTATATCCCGCATAACCGCGCGCCGCTGGATAAAGGACGTAAAGAGGTGCTGAAGCATGTGCATCGTCTTTGGGGTTTTGACGTTTTGCTGGAGCAGCAGAATGAAGACGGAAGCGTCGAATTACTGGACCGTTGCCCTGCACGGTTAAACGCTCTGTAATTCAACGTTGCAGTCGCAATAAAAAACCTCTCAGTTGAGAGGTTTTTTACGTTATCGGCCCTGAATAACCAAGTCACCCGGCAACGATTTCTGCATCCGATGCCAGATCTCTCCGCTGTCATGGCCGTACCGGCGAACCGTTTCATAAACCTGATCGTGCAGACCTTCAGTACAGAGCTCACTCAGTTTGTGATAGAAACCGAGCGCCAGGCTGCGGGCTTCCGGATTCGCAAAATAGTGACGACCAATTCGGGTATACAACCCTTTCATGCCATTCAGAATCAGGCCATAAATTGGGTTACCAGAAGCAAACGCCAGACCACGGAACACATTGTAATCCAGCGTTGCAAACGCATCTGCATGATCGTCTACCGCTTTGGCACTGGCCAACACTTCAAGAGCATGGTCGGGGTGCTGGCGGAATGCCGTACGAATAAAGATCGTCGCGATATTGGTACGCACGGACAGGAGGTTATCGATCAGCTGCGGCACGCTTTCATGATCGAGGCGTGCCAGTGTTTCGAGGATATTCAGCCCCGAGGTTTCCCAGAAGTTGTTCACTTTCGTCGGCTTGCCGTGCTGGATCGTCAGCCATCCATCACGCGCCAGACGCTGAAGCACTTCTCGTAACGTGGTGCGGGTGACGCCAATCAGTTCAGAAAGTTCGCGTTCAGCTGGTAAAATGGTTCCCGGAGGAAAACGGTTATTCCAGATGCTTTCAATGATGTACTCTTCCGCGAAACCCGCTGGGCTCTGCGCCTTAATGACCATAGTGAGATTTCCATTACACAGCTTTAGCTAATGGACTCATCATACCAGAGGGACGCAGAGGCAGATAGCACAGCAAACCGAGAAAAGAGGGATCGCTGTTTCATTTTTATCAAATACTCAACACGCTGTAACAACCCTTCCCACCTTCTTTTTGCGTATACTGATGTTTTGTCTGGTTAGACGGGAAGGACATCTGTCGTGGAAATTTCTTATAGTCGCGCACTGTGGCGCAATTTTTTAGGCCAGTCGCCTGACTGGTACAAACTCACCCTTCTCATTTTCCTGGTGATCAACCCCATTATTTTTTGGATTGATCCCTTTATCGCAGGCTGGTTGCTGGTCGTGGAGTTTATTTTCACGCTGGCAATGGCGCTTAAATGTTATCCGCTACTTTCTGGTGGCATGCTGGCCATCGAAGCCGTCGTGATTGGCATGACCCACGCAGAACATGTCAAACAAGAGATAGCGGCAAACCTGGAAGTCCTCCTGCTGTTGATGTTCATGGTGGCCGGGATCTACTTTATGAAGCAGTTGCTGCTGTTTATTTTCACCCGGCTACTGTTGAGTATTCCGTCCAAAACGGTGTTATCACTCGCCTTTTGTCTTGCTGCCGCTTTTCTTTCTGCCTTCCTGGACGCCTTAACGGTTGTTGCCGTCGTGATTAGCGTTGCCGTCGGGTTTTACGGCATTTATCACCGTGTGGCCTCTTCCCGTCCCAGTGACGATCTCCAGGATGATAGCCATGTAGATAAGCACAATCGCGAGGTTCTGGAACAGTTCCGCGCATTCTTGCGTAGCCTGATGATGCATGCAGGTGTCGGAACGGCTCTCGGCGGCGTAATGACCATGGTTGGGGAGCCTCAAAATCTGATCATTGCCAAGGCGGCTGGCTGGAACTTCGGCGAGTTTTTCCTGCGTATGGCGCCGGTCAGTTTACCGGTTCTCTTATGCGGATTATTGACCTGCTTCCTTCTTGAGAAATTCAGGGGATTTGGCTACGGCGCACAACTTCCGGAAGCTGTACGTCAAGAGTTGCATAAATTTGATGTACAAAGCCGTAGCCTGCGAACACGCCAGGAAACGTTGCGACTGGTGGCTCAGGGCATCATCGGCATCTGGCTGATCGCCGCACTGGCCTTTCATCTTGCTGAGGTTGGGCTCATCGGGCTTTCGGTGATTATTCTGGCAACCACTTTTACCGGTATTACCGATGAACATGCCATCGGCAAAGCCTTCACAGAAGCCTTACCCTTCACCGCTCTGCTGGTGGTGTTTTTTGCCATTGTCGCAGTAATTATCGATCAGCAGCTGTTTTCTCCTATTATTGCCTTCGTGTTGCGAGCAGACCCGGATGCCCAACTATCGCTCTTTTATCTGTTCAATGGATTATTGTCGTCTATCTCCGATAACGTCTTTGTCGGGACGGTCTATATCAATGAGGCAAAAGCCGCTATGGAGCATGGGATAATCAGTGCAGGTCAATTCGAACTGCTGGCCGTCGCCATTAATACCGGAACCAATCTGCCCTCCGTTGCCACCCCGAATGGGCAAGCGGCATTTCTGTTTTTGTTAACGTCGGCGCTTGCACCACTCATACGACTTTCTTATGGCCGGATGGTGTGGATGGCTCTGCCCTATACCCTGGTGCTCACTCTCGTCGGATTGCTATGCGTCAAATTTACCCTCATTCCCTATACGCATTGGCTGATGCAAATAGGTATACTGGCGACGCAGTAAAGCAATGCAACCGGGCAGTTCACTGCCCGGTTTGACTTTTCGCATTATAAACATCCAATTACGCTTTATTTCGCCAAGACCAGGTGGCGCAAGTAGTGAATTCGTTTACACTGCGCTTTCTAAGCATGTTCCAGGGAAATGATTATGTTGAGATTTTTAAACCAGTGCTCCCGCGGTCGCGGAGCGTGGTTGTTAATGGCACTGACCGCCTTCGCACTGGAGATGGTGGCGCTGTGGTTCCAGCATGTAATGTTGCTGAAGCCTTGTGTGCTGTGTATTTATGAACGTTGCGCGCTTTTCGGCATTATGGGCGCAGGGCTGGTGGGTGCGATCGCACCAAAATCACCCCTTCGCTATGCCGGTATCGCTATCTGGCTTTACAGCGCATGGAAAGGCATCGAGCTGTCCTGGCAGCACACCATGATGCAGTTACACCCGTCGCCATTTATGACCTGTGATTTTGCCGCCCGCTTCCCAAGCTGGCTACCACTGGATAAATGGCTGCCTCAGGTGTTTGTCGCATCCGGTGACTGCTCTGTTCGCCAGTGGGAATTCCTGACACTGGAGATGCCGCAATGGCTGGTAGGCATTTTCGTTGCTTATTTCGTCGTGGCATTACTGGTGCTGATTGCCCAGCCGTTTAAACCGAAAAAACGTGATTTGTTTGGCAGGTAAAAACAAAACGGCAACTTCGGTTGCCGTTTTTAGTCTTTGCGCCCTCTCCCATGGGAGAAGATTGGGGTGAGGGCATCAGGCGACACACCCCGAAATAAAAAAACCGCCGAGGCGGTTTTTTTATTTCATCGATTGGGGTGATTCATAATGTGATCTTCCCAGTCCCGGACCTCAGACTCTTTCACCGCAATATGCCGCACAGAGATACGCTCACCGTGCATCGCCGCTTTTGAGCCCGTCAGCAGAGGATGCCAGTCCGGCAGACCTTTCCCTTCGGCCAGCAGGCGATAAGCACAGGTATGCGGTAACCATTCAAAGGTCGGCAAATTATCACGGGTGAGTTTGATGCAGTCGGGTTCGTACTCAAAACGACGTTCATAGTTGCGACACTGACACGTTTTGATGTTCAGCTGCTTGCACGCAACGTTAGTGAAATAAATTTCGTCAGAATCTTCATCCATCAGCTTATGCAGGCAACACTGCCCACAACCATCACATAACGATTCCCACTCCACGTCGGTCATTTCGTCGAGCGTTTTGCTTTGCCAGAAAGGGATTTCGTTCATCAGGATGTCCACACGTCAAAGAGAAAGCGCACCTTATAACGAGTCTGACTCATTGATGCAAGCTTTGCCGCCTTTCTGAGGCGGCAAGATGCTTTTACAGGACGCGGGTTTTCAGTGAAAGCGCGTTAAAACTCACTTCCAGTTCATCGCCACTTTGCAGCGGCCCCACGCCTTCTGGTGTGCCGGTCAGAATCACATCGCCGGGTTTAAGGGTAAAGAAACGGCTCATGTATGCAATCAACGGTACAATCTTGTGGATCATGTCCGCCGTCGTCCCTTGCTGGCGGAACTCTCCGTTGACCTTCAGGCTGAGCGGCGTGTCCTGCGGGTCACCCGTAAACTCACCAACGGGAACAAAACCGGAGATCGGACATGAATTATCAAACCCTTTCGCTTTTTCCCAGGGCTGACCCGCTTTCTTCATTTTGCCCTGAACATCTCGCAGGGTCAGATCCAGTGCGACACCGTATCCGGCAATGGCTTTAAGGACGTGCTCTTCGGAGGCCTGACGCAGGGTCGCGCCAATCAGTACAGCAAGCTCCACTTCATGGTGAACCGAACCCAGCCCTTGCGGAAGGGCCAGAGGTTGACGAATGTCGCAGAGCGCCGTTTCCGGTTTAATAAACAATACCGGTTCTTCTGGCGTCGCACTGCCCATTTCCTGAATGTGCTTCGCATAATTGCTGCCTACACAGACAACTTTGCTGACGGGATAATCCAGTAATGCACCTTGCCAGTTATGATGTTGATACATTTACGTCCCCTAAACGGTTGATATGTTGTGCCCGAAAATGACCGGGACTATTTCTTTCCGTTCACCTCAAGATGCTGTTTTAATAAATTCTCGGGTGGCGGTGGAAGCTGCAAATAATAACCTTGCTCGGCTAATGCCGTTTTTACTTTTTCCAGATCGGCATTCACCAGTTTTTTACGCCCATCCAGCGGTAACAGCATCGCCAGCTGCGGTCGACCAAAACCTTTCATTAATTCTTCAGGCACACGAGAAAAATCGTCTTTCTTTTCGACATAAAGGTAGGTCTGGTCGCGGCTTGTACTTCTGTAGATCACACAAAACATGTTTTTACTCTGAATTAATGGGTGGTTGCTTGCCTCAATATACTCCTGACTATAACATGCCTGATACTCTTCGGAATATCGTAACGGCTACGTTGCGGTTAATAGCAAATTGAGTAAGGCCAGGATGTCAAACACGCCCATCGAGCTTAAAGGCAGTAGCTTCACCTTATCAGTGGTTCATTTGCATGATGCAAAACCCGAGGTTATTCGTCAGGCGTTAGAAGACAAAATCGCTCAGGCCCCCGCCTTCCTGAAACACGCCCCCGTCGTCGTCAATGTCAGCGGTCTGGATGCGCCGGTTAACTGGCTGCGTCTCCAGCAGGCTGTCGCATCAACGGGACTGCGTATCGTGGGAATTAGCGGCTGCAAAGATGCGGAGCTGAAAGCAGAGATTGATCGTGCCGGGCTGCCGATTCTGACCGAGGGTAAGGAAAAAACCTCACGTCCGGCTCCTGTCGCATCTCAGCCCCCTCCAGCACCTGTGCAAAACGTTACACCAATCACAAAAACACGATTGATTGATGTGCCGGTCCGTTCCGGTCAGCGTATTTATGCACCAAACTGTGATCTGATTGTTACAAACCACGTCAGTGCTGGCGCAGAACTGATTGCAGATGGCAACATTCACGTCTACGGTATGATGCGTGGGCGTGCACTTGCCGGTGCGGGTGGTGACCGGGATGCGCAAATTTTTTGTACTCACCTGACGGCGGAACTGGTTTCCATCGCAGGAGAATATTGGCTGAGCGATAAGATCCCAGCCGAATTTTATGGCAAAGCGGCTCGCCTGCGATTAGCAGACGATGCTTTGACTGTTCAACCGTTGAATTGATCCCTTTTTAACAAGGAATTTCTATGGCACGCATTATTGTTGTGACTTCGGGTAAAGGAGGCGTTGGCAAGACCACCTCCAGCGCGGCCATCGCTACTGGTTTGGCCCAGAAGGGAAAGAAAACGGTCGTTATCGATTTCGATATCGGCCTGCGTAACCTGGACCTGATCATGGGTTGTGAGCGCCGCGTAGTGTATGACTTCGTTAATGTCATTCAGGGCGATGCCACACTGAACCAGGCGCTGATTAAAGATAAGCGCACCGAAAATCTCTTTATTCTACCTGCCTCACAGACGCGCGATAAAGATGCTCTGACCCGCGAAGGCGTGGAGAAGGTACTCGACGAACTGAAGAAGATGGAGTTCGACTTTGTAGTCTGCGACTCCCCTGCCGGTATCGAAACCGGGGCGCTGATGGCGCTCTACTTCGCCGATGAAGCCATTATTACCACCAACCCTGAAGTATCGTCCGTACGTGACTCTGACCGAATTCTGGGTATTCTCGCCTCTAAATCCCGTCGTGCGGAAAATGGCGAAGACCCAATTAAAGAGCACCTTCTGCTGACACGTTACAATCCTGGACGCGTCAACAAAGGTGACATGCTGAGCATGGAAGACGTACTGGAGATCCTGCGCATCAAACTGGTGGGCGTGATCCCGGAAGATCAATCCGTGTTACGTGCGTCCAACCAGGGCGAGCCTGTGATCCTTGATACCCTGGCCGATGCGGGTAAAGCGTATGCCGATACCGTAGATCGCCTGCTGGGAGAAGAACGTCCTTTCCGCTTCATTGAAGAAGAGAAGAAAGGTTTCCTCAAACGCCTGTTCGGAGGATAAGTTATGGCATTACTGGACTTTTTTCTCTCGCGGAAAAAGAACACCGCCAACATCGCAAAAGAAAGACTGCAGATCATTGTTGCAGAGCGCCGTCGTAGTGACGCCGAGCCACAATATTTGCCGCAACTGCGCAAAGATATTCTGGAAGTCATCTGTAAATACGTACAGATTGACCCGGAAATGGTTACGGTTCAGCTTGAGCAGAAAGACGGGGATATCTCGATTCTGGAACTCAACGTGACGTTACCTGAAGCGGAAGAGTCACGTCCGTAAACTGTAGTCGTAGTCTTGTCACTCCGGGAAGCAAAGCCTACCGGGGATATGCCGGGCGGAATAATACTGCCCGGCCTGTTTTTATTATCGCGGATAAGCTTCCAACAGCGTTTTAAGACGATCGGCCATCAATTCCCCGCGCCAACCCGCCATCAACTCCGGTAATCCATTTTGCAACTTCAGCTTCCAGTGCCAGTTTAATAACTGATTGATCTGACGACGTGATGCCAGCAATTCAGCACCCAGTTTGCTCTCCGTAGCCACGTCCTGCACCAGCGCTTTAATGTCTTTAAAGGCTTTACGATAGCCAGGCATATCCATCAGATTTTGTAGCGGCTCCGGCAGTTCATCATCCGGGGTTTGCTGGGCTTTCGCCACCAGAGCAAGCAGCGTTTTGCCGTGGAAACGAATTTCACTGCCTGAAAGACCAATACTATCGAGTTCTCCCATGCTGCCTGGCATATAACGTGCAACGGCCCAGAGATGCTCTTCTCTCACCACAAAGTTCACGGCAAGATCGCGCTCGCGAGCTTTACGAAGACGCCAGTCCGCCAAAAGTTGCAGACACGCAAGCTGACGCGTACGCAGTTGCCATGCATTGCTGATATCGCGCCAGGCCTCTTTCGGATCGACCACTTCCTGCCGACGCTGCTGTGTCATACGGCACTCATCCAGCGCTGCGGGAAGCCAGCCTGAGGCTTCCGCTTCTTTCATCAGTTGGCCGGCAATCGGCAACAGATAAAACACATCTGCAGCGGCATAATCCAGCTGACGTTCCGTCAGCGGACGCGCCAGCCAGTCGGTACGAGATTCACTCTTGTCCAGCGTCAGGCCGGTGTACTCTTCCACCATGGCCGCAAATCCCCATGAGAGTGGACGGTTACTGAACGCGGCAAGGATCTGCGTATCAATCAAGGGAGATGGCATGATGCCAAAAGTATTGAGAAACACTTCCAGATCTTCACTGCCCGCGTGCAGATATTTCGTGACGGTAGTGTCAAGCAGCAACGAGCGCATCGGCTCCCAGTCAGTAATGCTCAGTGGGTCGATCAGCGACACGTGTTTGCCGTCGTACATCTGGATCAGACCTAACTGCGGATAATAGGTCCGGGTGCGGACAAATTCGGTATCCAGGGCGATGGCAGGAAAGTCGCGCGTAACCTCGCACAGCGAAGCCAGCTCATCATTGGTCGTGATCATCTGGTAATTCAAAACGGTTTCTCTTTTGTTTGCGCCCATAAAAAACGCCGGCTTAACCGGCGTCATGGCGATTAGCGTGAAGCTCAGGCCTTATTGTCCACTTTGGCACGGGCTTCGTCACGTAATTCTCGTCGTAATATCTTTCCGACATTTGATTTTGGCAGTTCATCGCGGAATTCAACCAGCTTCGGTACTTTGTAACCCGTAAGCTGTCTGCGACAGAATGTCACCAGTTCTTCTTCCGTCAGCGAAGGATCTTTCTTAACGACGAAAATTTTCACCGCCTCACCGCTACTACCAGAAGGAACACCGACCGCGGCGACTTCCTGCACGCCATTGTGCTGCATCACCACATCTTCAATTTCATTAGGGTAGACGTTGAAGCCGGAGACGAGAATCATGTCTTTTTTACGATCAACAATACGTAAGAAGCCCTCATCATCCATCACGGCGATATCACCGGTATGTAACCAGCCGTCCTTAATGATCTCATCAGTGGCATCAGGACGTTGCCAGTAGCCAAGCATCACCTGAGGACCTTTGACACAGAGCTCACCCGGTTCACCTGGCGCGACTTCATTATCGTCATCATCCACCAGCTTTGCTTCCGTTGAGGGCACTGGCAGACCAATACTGCCACTGTGGTAATCGATATCATGCGGATTCACACTCACCAGCGGAGCACACTCCGTCAGACCATAGCCTTCCAGCAGGTATTGTCCGGTCAGTTTCACCCAACGTTCCGCAACAGCCTGCTGAACAGGCATACCGCCCCCCGCAGAGAGATGCAGCGTGGAAAAATCAAGCTGCTGGAACTCTTTGTTGTTAAGCAGCGCGTTGAACAAGGTATTAACCCCGGTCATCGCGGTAAATGGATACTTCGCCAGCTCTTTGACGAGGCCCGGAATATCACGCGGGTTGGTGATTAACAGGTTTTGGCCGCCCAGTTCGATGAACAACAGACAGTTCATGGTTAACGCAAAGATGTGGTAGAGCGGAAGCGCTGTAACAACCAGTTCTTTGCCTCTGTGCAGTAACGGCCCATAGGTTGCGTTAACTTGTTCAAGATTCGCCAGCATGTTGCGATGGGTAAGCATCGCGCCTTTCGCGACCCCTGTCGTTCCGCCCGTGTATTGCAAAAATGCCAGATCGCCCGGCACAACCTCGGGTTTAACATACTGCAAACGGTAACCGTTATGCAGCGCACGACGGAACGAAATAGCATCAGGCAGGTGATATTTGGGAACCAAACGTTTGACGTATTTGACGACAAAGTTCACCAGCGTGCCTTTGGCTGTGGACAATTGATCGCCCATTCGCGTCAGAATAACGTGCTTAACCTGGGTCTTATCGACGATTTTTTCGAGCGTATGCGCAAAGTTGGAGACAATGACGATTGCCGCTGCGCCACTGTCGTTTAGCTGATGTTCCAGTTCACGCGGGGTGTACAGGGGGTTAACGTTAACCACGATCATTCCGGCACGCAAAATACCAAACAGAGCCACCGGGTATTGCAGCAGGTTTGGCATCATCAACGCGACACGGTCGCCCTTCTGTAGCCCTAACCCCTGCTGGAGATATGCGGCAAACGCACGGCTACGTTCCTCTAGTTTACGGAACGTCATCACCTCGCCCATATTCACGAATGCAGGTTGATCCGCATAACGTGCTACTGAATTTTCAAATAATTCAACCAGGGATTGATAACGGTCAGGATCGATCTCCGCAGGAACATCTGCGGGATAACGGTTAAGCCAAACCTTTTTCAATGCATCACCTCTGAAATGAGTGTTCGTCGTCATCACAACCCCGATAATAAACAGCTTGTTAACATTATATTAACTCAGCGTACCAGTTTATTAATTGTTCAGATTTAAGGTTGCGAAGCGCGTCACTCTTTTTTTTCGTTTTATCCGTAAAAAAACAGAGACAGCGGCTGAGCCGCTGTCTCTTTCCTATGAATAACAGTAAGTTACTCTGTTACGATCGTTTGAACTTGCGCGGGACCGGGGTTATACCAGCCCCATCCACCGTAACCATAGCGATAAGGGTGTGGACCCCACATCCATGGATCCATCGGCTGTGGAGGCATGACAACTTGCTGGGCAATCCGCCAGCGTTTGTAACCGTTCACTTGCATGGT
Organism: Enterobacter sp. RHBSTW-00994; assembly: GCF_013782625.1. Taxonomy (NCBI): domain Bacteria; kingdom Pseudomonadati; phylum Pseudomonadota; class Gammaproteobacteria; order Enterobacterales; family Enterobacteriaceae; genus Enterobacter; species Enterobacter sp. RHBSTW-00994. The sequence continues at coordinate 2,732,558 of NZ_CP056199.1, forward strand.
CATAAATTTATACGGCGTGCTGCCGATTTTACCTTGAACCGTTCCGGTAATCGGCCCTACAACCGTAACCAGTTGTCCCCGGAAATCAACCGGGTCAAGGAAACCGCTGACGTCGGCATAGATACGCCCACGCGAGGCTTCGCCCAGTACAGGTCGAGCACCGCTATCCAGTGGGACGGTGGCGATCTCCAGACGGGTTTTCCCCTGCTGGTTTACGACCTCAACCACCTTGCCACCAAAGCGCGCTTCCTGACCCACATACAGTTCCGGCGCGTTCATCACACGTACCAGGTCCTGCTGCGGCGTCGGGCTTGATCCTTTTATCGCGTCAGGAACGGTAACACATCCGCTCAATGCTATGGCAACAACGCCTGCCATAAAAAGGCGTACAACTTTAGTCTGAACCGCCATGATGCGACTCCTTTTTCTCAGTTCCTGTTACTGAGATTCACTCCCGGCCAGGAAGTTTCTTCCACGCCACGTTGTTTCGCAAATAAACCGGCTCAGCGTGTTCAACTGCAACGGTTTTTCCGGCCGTAAACAACTGACAGGCAACAGGTAGCATATCTTCAGCAGCGGGCAGCAGCATGTTGCCATCGACCAGCGTCAACCCAGTGTCGTTTGCCATCTCAGGCCATGCCGGCCAGCCGGTTCCCACCGTCGCCCAGACACCTGAAAGCTGTTTCAGTCTTTCCGTTACTGCTTCAGGTTTAAGTACGGCTTCGGTCTCTTCACCCTGCCACACGCCTTGCTCATTACGGGTGTATTCGGCCCAGTAAACTTCGCCCATGCGTGCATCAATTGCCGCCAGCACATGTGTTGCCCCTGTTTTTCGCCATGCCCCTTGCGCCATCGTCATCAGAGTGGAGACCCCAATCATTGGCAGATCTGCGCCCAGAGCTAAGCCCTGCGCAATACCGATGCCAATGCGGACCCCGGTAAAACTTCCGGGGCCACGGCCATAGGCCAGTGCATCAAGGTGGGTTAAGGCCGTATTGCCCTGGGCGAGGATCTCTTTTACCAGAGGCAAAATACGTTGTGTATGTTCCCGTGGACATTCTTCGAAATGAGCACAGATAGCACCGTCGTTCCACAGGGCAACAGAACAGGCCTCTGTGGCGGTATCAATAGCCAGAATTCGCATGCGTCGTCGCGCTCTCGCAGTGGTCAGTCACAAAATGGCGCGCATTTTAGCACACCTCAGGGCAAATTACTCCGCCGTTGGGTTCGCCAGAAAACGGACAGCGCGATTAATATCCCGCGTTCGTGGGGCTGGCGGCAGGCTTGCCAGAAAGGTCGCACCATAAGGACGCATCACCAGACGGTTGTCGCAGATAACCAACACGCCACGATCGTCCACATCACGAATCAGGCGTCCCACGCCCTGTTTGAGGGTGATCACTGCATCAGGCAACTGCACATCGTCGAAGGGATCGCCCCCACGCAAGCGACAATCTTCCATGCGCGCCTTCAACAACGGATCGTCCGGCGAGGTGAACGGGAGTTTATCGATGATGACCAACGATAGCGTATCGCCCCGAACGTCAACCCCCTCCCAAAAACTGCTTGTCGCTACCAGCAGCGCATTACCAGCCTGAACAAATTGCTGCAACAGCTGACCTTTGCTGGTTTCCCCCTGAAGCAGCACCGGCAATGTCATCGTTGCCCGGAACTGTTCTGCCAGGTCACGCATCATGGCGTGCGAGGTGCAAAGCATAAAGCAGCGTCCATTGTTGGCCTCGATCATCGGCTTAAGCATGGCGGCCAAATGACGTGCAGCGCCCGGCTGGTTAGGAAGCGGCAGATTGCGGGGAACACAGAGTAACGCCTGTTTTTCGTAATCGAACGGACTGGGCAATAACAGAGATTCTGCCTGTTCAATGCCCAGACGCTCAGTAAAGTGATGCAGATCGTCATTGACCGATAAGGTGGCGGAGGTAAATATCCAGCTGCCTGGTTTTTGCGCCATCACCTCTTTGAATTTATCTGCGACCGTCAGCGGGGTGAGTGCCAGCGTGAAATGACGCGAAGTACATTCGTACCAGTAGCTGAAACCCGGCTGGTTGACCTCTTTCAGGCGCTTCAACCGCGTGCGGTAGAGCGTAGCGCGTTCAAAAGCGGCATCCAGAAGTGCAGAGCGCCCAAGCGACAGTTTTGCCACGTCGTAACACAGTTCAAGGGCATCATCCAGTAACAGCAACGCACGCTGAATATTGCTGTCAGCCAGTAATTCACGCAGATTACCGCGATACCCTGGCTCGCCGAGTTGCAGGCGGAAATCCTGCGCACTTTGCGCCAGGCGATCGGCACATTTTTGCAACTGTTGGGTATCTTTCAGCTCTGTACGATAGGCAATGGTGAAATCTTTCGCCAGATCCTGAAGCTGACGACTGGAGAGAGACTGGCCGAAATACTGGCTGGCGATATCCGGTAGCTGATGGGCTTCATCGAAAATCATGACCTCCGCTTCAGGAATAAGCTCACCGAAACCGCTGTCTTTGACCACCATATCGGCCAGGAACAGATGATGGTTAACGACCACCACATCTGCATCCATCGCGGTTTTACGCGCTTTCACGACAAAACAGTCTTTATACAGAGGGCAGTCGCTGCCAAGGCAGTTATCGTTGGTGCTCGTGACCAGTGGCCAGGCCTGAGAATCTTCGGCAACGCTTGCGCAGGTGCTGATATCTCCGTCGAGGGTCTGATTCGCCCACGCCCGCAGAATGATGACATCACTCAGCGTTTGTACAGGCAAGTCACCGCCAGCCAGGGCCTGCGCCTCAAGACGCTCCAGACACAAATAATTTGAGCGTCCTTTCAAAAGCGCCAGACGTCCTTTGTATTTCAGTGCTTTTGCTACCGTAGGTAAATCGCGGCTATAGAGCTGATCCTGCAGAGCTTTTGACCCCGTGGAGATGATCACTTTCTTTTTCGCGCGCAGCGCCGGAGCCAGGTAAGCATAGGTTTTCCCCGTACCGGTTCCCGCCTCTACCACTAACGGTTGTGTATTTTCGATGGCGCGTGCAACGGCGTGCGCCATATGGCGCTGAGGCTCACGCGGCTTAAAGCCGGAAATAGCCTGTGCTAACTGACCATCTGATGAAAAATCGTCTGCCACGGTGCTCTCTCACTGTATTTTTGCACAGGGATTATGTCAGTCTGCCCTCGCCTGTGCCACCCCAAATAGTGACGAGGAAGAAACAATATGGCAGTCTTGCCGCCTGAAACGAAAAATAACGAGGAAACGTTTATGACAATTGTGCGCATTGATGCCGAAGCCCGCTGGTCTGATGTCGTCATCCATAACCAGACGCTCTACTACACCGGCGTGCCAGAAAATCTGGATGCAGAGGCCTTTGAACAGACAGCCAATACGCTGGCACAAATTGATGCCGTGCTGGAGAAGCAAGGCAGTGACAAATCACGCATTCTCGATGCCACCATTTTCCTCGCCAATAAAGAGGATTTTGCAGCAATGAACAGGGCCTGGGATGCCTGGGTTGTGGCGGGTCACGCGCCTGTACGATGTACCGTACAGGCCGCGCTGATGAAGGCAGAATACAAAGTGGAAATTAAGATCATCGCAGCTGTGTAAGCGCGATTACTCTTCTTCTTCATCATCCTCGAAACGCGCCACAATCCGCTCTCCGGTATGCGTGGCGCGAAGTTCTTCAGCTACCTGTGAAATCGCCTGTCCGCTGCTCATTCCCTGGGACATCAGCTCCTGAATTCGCTCGACGGCTTTCTGCTGTTGTTCGTGGCTAAGAGAAGGTAAACCTGCAAACATTGTCAACTCCTGCTAAATTATTTGCGCTAATTATTCCACGCTGCCCGGTTGTTTGCCACACATGAAGACGTTATCCCCTGCAGTCATGACTTTGCCGTGGCGTTCTGACGCCGCTGAATTCTGGTTTACGCACCTGAGCCATCTCCCTTGGGCGATGTTGTTACATTCAGGCCATGCTGACCACCCGTACAGTCGCTTTGATATCCTGGTCGCCGACCCAGTGGGTACGCTGGTCACGCAGGGTAAGACGACCACGGTATCATTCGGTGAATCCCGGACCGCCACTGAGGACCCACTCACATTGTTGCAACAGGCGCTGGATTCACTGGCTTTACCAGTCTTGCCCGACGCGGACCTGCCCTTTCAGGGCGGTGCACTGGGACTATTTGGCTACGATTTAGGCCGGCGTTTTGAAACGCTACCAGCACTCGCAACGGATGATATTTCCCTGCCAGATTTGGCCGTCGGGCTGTACACCTGGGCGCTGATTGTCGATCACCAGAAACAGGTGGTCTCACTGCTCAGCCACGATGATGTCAATGCCAGACTGGCCTGGCTTGAGGCACAACAATCCCCTGAGTCTGAAACATTTCGCCTGACATCCACCTGGCACTCAAACATGACCAGGCAAGAGTACGCCGAAAAATTCGCCAGGGTTCAGGCGTATCTGCAAAGCGGTGACTGTTATCAGGTCAACCTCGCTCAACGTTTTCAGGCGACTTATGAGGGCGATGAGTGGCAAGCCTTTATGCACCTCAATGTCAATAATCGCGCGCCGTTCAGTGCATTTTTGCGCCTTGAACAGGGAGCCATTCTGAGCCTGTCACCAGAGCGGTTTATCCATCTTGCCAACGGTGCAATTCAGACGCGCCCCATTAAAGGGACGCTGCCCCGGCTGACCGATCCTGAAGCTGACCATCAGCAGGCAGAGAGACTGGCTGCCTCGTCAAAGGATCGCGCAGAGAATCTGATGATTGTCGATCTCATGCGTAACGATATTGGACGCGTCGCTGAACCAGGCAGTGTCCGTGTTCCTGAACTGTTCGTTGTTGAACCCTTCCCTGCCGTTCATCATCTGGTCAGTACCATTACCGCACACCTGCCGGACTCACGCACAGCCTGCGATCTGTTGCGGGCCGCATTCCCTGGGGGATCAATCACCGGTGCGCCAAAAGTGCGCGCCATGGCGATTATCGACGAACTCGAACCTCACCGCCGTAATGCCTGGTGCGGCAGTATTGGCTATCTGAGTCTGTGTGGGACGATGGACACCAGCATTACGATCCGCACCCTGACAGCCTGCAAGGGACAACTTTATTGCTCAGCAGGCGGCGGAATTGTGGCGGATAGTGAAGTGGACGCGGAATATCAGGAAACCTTTGATAAGGTGAACCGCATATTGCATCAACTGGAGAATTAACGGGTGGAGAAAGACAATCTGACGCTGGATGATTTTCTGTCGCGCTTTCAGCTTTTGCGTCCGCAGGTCAGCCGCGAAACCCTGAATCACCGTCAGGCTGCAGTACTTATCCCGGTAGTACGGCGTGAACAGCCAGGCTTGCTGCTCACCCAACGTTCACCTTATCTGCGCAAACACGCCGGCCAGGTCGCCTTCCCCGGTGGGGCCGTTGACAGTACCGACGCCTCATTAATTGCTGCCGCGTTGCGTGAAGCGCAGGAAGAGGTGGCAATCCCTCCTGAAGCCGTCGACATTATTGGTGTCCTGCCACCGGTCGACAGCGTGACGGGTTTTCAGGTCACTCCCGTTGTCGGCATTATTCCACCCGACCTTCAGTATCACGCCAGCGTGGATGAAGTGTCTGCGGTGTTTGAGATGCCGCTCGAGGAAGCACTTCGTTTGGGTCGTTATCACCCGCTGGATATCCAGCGCCGGGGTCATGCACATCGGGTATGGTTATCCTGGTATCAACATTATTTTGTCTGGGGCATGACCGCGGGCATCATTCGTGAGCTGGCACTGCAAATCGGCCTCAAGCCTTGACTATACTTTACATTCAGCCTCGTTTTAGCCGGTTTGCGAACGTCGTCGCACTATTAGCAAAATCGGTGTTAGCTATTAGTTTAATTCATGTGAATAGTTAAGCCGAGGCTGGTGTTCCCTCATACACTATGCGCAGTTATAACATCGTTACTGGAAACCCGGTAACCCTGTCAGGAGTGTGAAAGTGATTAGTATATTCGACATGTTCAAAGTGGGAATTGGCCCTTCTTCTTCCCATACTGTAGGGCCCATGAAGGCCGGTAAACAGTTCGTCGATGACCTGGTCGAAAAAGGATTACTGGAAAGCGTTACCCGTGTTGCCGTGGATGTTTACGGCTCTCTCTCATTAACGGGTAAAGGCCACCACACCGATATCGCCATTATTATGGGTCTGGCAGGCAATATGCCGGATACTGTTGATATTGATGCCATTCCGGCATTTATTCGTGACGTTGAAACGCGCGGTCGTCTGCTGCTGGCAAACGGTCAGCACGAGGTAGATTTCCCGCTGGATGACGGTATGCGCTTTCGTAGCGACAACCTGCCGCTGCATGAAAACGGCATGACAATCCACGCTTACAACGGCGAAAAAGAGATCTACAGCAACACCTGGTACTCTATCGGTGGCGGTTTCATCGTCGATGAAGCGCATTTTGGCAAGGATACAGCGGGTGATGTCACTGTCCCGTACCCGTTCAAATCAGCAAAAGAGATGCTGGATTACTGTAAAGAGACCGGTCTGTCGCTCTCTGGCATGGTGATGCAAAACGAACTGGCCCTGCACAGCAAGAAAGAAATTGAAGACTATTTTGCTAACGTCTGGCAGACCATGCGTGCCTGTATCGATCGTGGGATGAATACCGAAGGTGTGTTGCCTGGGCCATTGCGCGTCCCACGTCGTGCTTCTGCGCTTCGCCGTATGCTGGTGACAACGGATAAGTTCTCTAATGATCCAATGAACGTAGTGGACTGGGTGAACATGTTTGCGCTTGCCGTGAACGAAGAAAATGCCGCAGGTGGACGCGTAGTGACAGCACCAACCAATGGTGCATGCGGTATTGTTCCAGCTGTACTTGCCTACTACGATCACTTTATCGAACCTGTCACGCCGGACATCTACATCCGCTATTTCCTGGCATCAGGAGCGATTGGTGCGCTGTACAAAATGAACGCATCTATTTCCGGTGCTGAAGTCGGTTGCCAGGGTGAAGTGGGCGTTGCCTGTTCAATGGCTGCCGCAGGGCTTGCCGAGTTGCTGGGTGCAAGCCCTGAGCAGGTCTGCATTGCTGCAGAGATCGGGATGGAACATAACCTTGGGCTGACCTGTGACCCGGTTGCGGGCCAGGTGCAAGTTCCGTGTATCGAGCGTAATGCGATTGCGTCAGTGAAAGCGATCAACGCTTCACGCATGGCAATGCGCCGGACCAGTGAACCGCGTGTTTCGCTGGATAAGGTCATCGAAACGATGTACGAAACCGGTAAAGATATGAACGCGAAATACCGCGAAACCTCGCGCGGTGGTCTGGCCATTAAGGTTCAGTGCGACTAATACATTGCCTTTCGCCCATCTGCAACGGATGGGCGAATTTTCCCCTTATTTCTCGTCTCCTTACTATTTCCCCACTACACTTTCTCTGTTGTCTCTGGCTTTTGGGGCCGGTAGCGTATCGGGCGACCGTTTCATGCAAACTGCGCAAACGATCATTAAACAATATCGACGAAAGCGCGTTATCGTCTGTGTGATGGTTGCGCTTCTTACGCTCATCCTGACGTTGGGCATTCGCTTTATTTCACAGCGTAATGTTAATCAGGAGCGGATTCTCGACTTTACCCGTCATACCGTCACCTCACTTGATAATATTCTGATTTCATTAGAGAACCGCCGAGAAGTACTGCAATCCCTTGTAGGGGAGCCCTGCTTACAAGCCCATCTGGTATTACGCAAGCAGGCGGCTATTCTGCAAACCGTCCGTTCGATAGCATTGATTAAAGACGGCATCTTGTATTGTTCGAGTATTTTCGGAAACCGAAATATTCCTGTCCGTCAGTTTCAGCCGACATTACCTGCCAGTGAACCGAAACTCATTTTATCCACCGATCAATGGCTACTGAAAGGCAGCCCTATTCTCATCCAGTGGTATCCCGTATCCACTGGCGGTGAAGATGGCGTGATAGAAATCGTTAATATCGATCTTATTACTGAAATGATGCTGGAGCCTCTTCGTCCGCTGATTACCGACGTTATTCTCACTGTCGGTGAGAACTCACTGCGCCATGATCTGCGGGTCACCGCGACACAGCCTTTTGACGATGCTCTATTGCACACAACGTCCACGCGATTTCCCTTCAGCATCACGGTGAGTGGTCCGGGGGCGGAGGCGTTGGCGCTGCGAAACCTTCCTACTCAATTGCCCCTGGCGCTGATGCTAAGTTTGTTACTGGGATATATTGCGTGGCTGGCGACAGCGAGCCGAATGAGCTTTACATGGGAAATTAACATGGGGCTGGCCGCACGTGAATTTGAGCTTTTTTGTCAGCCACTGGTGAACGCCCGGACGCAGAACTGCGTTGGGGTTGAAATTTTACTGCGCTGGAATAATCCACGTCAGGGCTGGATCTCACCCGAGGTTTTTATCCCGCTAGCGGAAGAACATAACCTGATTATCCCGCTGACACGTTACGTGATTGCCGAAACAGTGCGCCAGATAGGCTATTTCCCTACAACCTCCGGTTTTCAAATCGGTATTAATGTTGCCGCCAGCCATTTTCGCCGCGCGACGTTGCTACAGGATCTCAATCGCGCCTGGTTCAGCGCTCACCCGGTGCAACAACTGGTGATCGAACTCACGGAACGTGATGCTCTGATGGATGTGGATTATCGCATTGTACGTGAGCTTCACCGAAAAAATGTGAAGTTAGCAATTGATGATTTTGGAACAGGAAATAGCTCACTTTCCTGGCTCGAAAAACTCCACCCGGATGTGCTGAAAATCGACCAATCCTTTACCACTGCGATAGGGACGGACGCCGTGAACTCAACGGTCACGGATATCATCATTGCACTGGGGCAGCGGCTGAATATTGAATTAGTGGCAGAAGGGGTTGAAACCGAAGAGCAGGCTCGTTATTTACGCCGCCACGGTGTTCACATCTTACAGGGTTTTTTCTATGCGCGGCCCATGCCGCTGAGAGAATTTCCAAAATGGCTGGCGGAGAGTTCACCTCCGCCAGCGCATCACAACGGGCACATTATGCCTTTCATGCCTCTACCCTAGATAAGGCTATTCTTCCTCATCGTGGGCAGATTGTTCTTTAACAATACGTACCATATCAACGCGATAATCATTCGCCTGGACGATGGTGATATGCAGGGATGGCAGTTCAATCACATCACCTGGTCGCGGGATCTGACCGTTCACAGCAATCACCAGGCCAGCAACCGTCGCAATATCATCTTCATCGTTAACCACATTTTCCAGGCCTAATGTATGGGAAAGTGCGTGCAAGTCCGTTGTACCTTTGACCAACCAACCATCACCGTCTCTAACAATTTCAGGTGTTTCATCGGCATCAGGAAACTCACCAGCGATAGCTTCGAGTACATCCAGAGGAGTAACCAGCCCCTGCACGACACCAAATTCGTTGGTGACAATCACAAAGCTACCACGCGCACGACGCAATACGCCGAGCAAGTTGATGGGATCAAGTGTTTCAGGCACGACAATAGCAGGTGAGGCCGCTGCAATAGCCTCAACGTTAACGCCCTCTTCCAACGCAACCAACATTTCTTTGGCACGCACCACACCGATAATTTCATCCAGCTCGCCACGGCATACCGGGAACAGGCTATGCGGCGAGGACAGGAGCTGCTGACGGATTTCAGCCACACTCAGGTTAGCGTCTACCCAACTGATCTCACCGCGTGGCGTCATAATCCCGCGCAGTGAACGAGAAGCCAGGGAAAGTACCCCGTTGATCATATAGCGTTCTTCTTCAACGAACGCCCCTTCCGGCACAGGAACAGGCGTGCGACTCTCTGTATCAGACTGCACATTCACCTGACGACGACCACCCATCAAACGCAGAATAGCGTCAGCCGTACGGGCACGAAGCGGCTGACTGGACTGTTGCTTGATAAAGTTACGACGAGCAATCTGGTTAAACAGTTCAATCAGGATCGAGAAACCAATCGCAGCATACAGATAACCTTTCGGAATATGGAAGCCGAAACCTTCAGCAACCAGGCTCAGGCCAATCATCAGCAGGAAGCTAAGACACAGCACCACAACCGTAGGATGTTGGTTCACAAAACGCGTCAGTGGTTTAGACGCCAGCAGCATCACCGCCATCGCAATCACTACGGCCGCCATCATTACCGGAAGGTGGTTCACCATACCTACCGCGGTGATCACGGCATCCAGAGAAAAGACCGCATCAAGCACCACAATCTGTAGTACGACCACCCAGAAGCTGGCATAGCCTTTGCCGTGACCATCATCGTGCTGACGGTTTTCCAGCCGTTCATGCAGCTCTGTCGTCGCCTTGAAGAGCAAGAATAGCCCCCCTAATAGCATGATCAAATCACGCCCTGAGAAGGTGAAATCCATGACGGAAAAAAGTGGCTTCGTCAGTGTAACCATCCACGAGATAACGGACAGCAGTGCCAGACGCATAATCAGCGCCAGCGACAGGCCAATCAAACGCGCTTTGTCGCGCTGTTTTGGAGGCAATTTGTCCGCAAGGATGGCAATAAACACCAGGTTATCTATGCCGAGAACGATCTCAAGCACAACAAGCGTAAGCAAACCTACCCAGATTGACGGGTCCATTAAGAATTCCATGACAGACTCCTGCTAAAGGAATGACAGAACGGTGCCCTGAAAGTGACGGGCAAATCAAAGGTAGAAAGAACAGGTGCGTGGCGAGAATCGCCAATGAACAAGGCGCGAAATGGCCTGGTAGATGACTGACGTCGGTGACGGTCCATACGGTGGGCTACTGCCCTCTACTCCTGAATCATTAAACGGAGGCTAAACATATCAGAGACAATGACTTTTTGGCAAAGATTTACTTTCCTTTGCAAACATCTGTAACACAACCGCTTTTCATTACAGGACTTTCTGCAATGCGAAGCTAAATTACGGATCTTCATCACATAAATTATTTTTTCACTATCTAAAATAATTCGCGGAAGTCTTCGTTAATTTAACTCTAACCCTTATCTGAATCGATTCGGTTCGCCGACGACGATTCTTAATACACCTGCCTTGCAGGCGTATCAATGATAATAAAAGGAGGTAGCAAGTGACCATTGCTATTGTGATAGGCACACATGGTTGGGCTGCAGAGCAGTTGCTCAAAACAGCAGAAATGCTGCTGGGCGAGCAGGAAAACGTCGGCTGGATCGATTTCGTTCCCGGTGAAAATGCCGAAACGCTGATTGAAAAATACACTGCTCAGCTGGAGAAACTGGACACCAGCAAAGGCGTGCTATTTCTCGTTGATACATGGGGAGGCAGTCCATTCAATGCTGCCAGCCGCATTGTCGTCGATAAAGAGCATTATGAAGTTGTCGCAGGCGTAAATATTCCCATGCTGGTGGAAACACTGATGGCACGCGATGACAATCCGAGTTTTGACGAATTGGTTGCGCTGGCGGTCGAAACGGGTCGTGAAGGCGTGAAAGCGCTCAAAGCACAACCGGTCGCGAAGCCTGCACCTGTTGCTGCTGCAGTTAAAGCGGCTGCACCCTCGAAACCCATGGGGCCGAACGATTACATGGTTATCGGGCTTGCACGTATCGATGACCGTTTGATTCACGGTCAGGTGGCAACTCGCTGGACGAAAGAAACGAACGTCAAACGCATCATTGTGGTTAGCGATGAAGTCGCGGCAGACACCGTACGTAAAACGCTTCTCACCCAGGTCGCACCTCCGGGCGTGACTGCCCACGTTGTGGATGTTGCCAAGATGATCCGCGTCTACAACAACCCGAAATATGCGGGTGAGCGTGTAATGCTCCTCTTCACCAACCCCACTGACGTTGAGCGTGTGGTTGAGGGGGGAGTGAAACTCACCTCAGTTAACATCGGCGGTATGGCTTTCCGTCAGGGTAAAACGCAGGTGAATAACGCGATTTCAGTCGATGAGAAAGATATCGAAGCATTCAACAAGCTAAATGCACGCGGTATTGAGCTGGAAGCCCGTAAGGTTTCCACTGACCAGAAACTGAAAATGATGGATTTGATCGGCAAAGTTGGGAAATAACCCCACGCTGATTTTTCACATAAAGCTTATGTTATAGGAGAAGTACAATGGAGATTACCACTCTTCAGATTGTGCTGGTGTTCATCGTTGCGTGTATTGCGGGTATGGAATCCGTACTTGATGAATTTCAGTTCCACCGCCCTCTGGTGGCCTGTACGTTAATTGGCGCCGTTTTGGGTGACATGAAAACCGGCATCATCATCGGTGGTACGCTGGAAATGATTGCGTTGGGCTGGATGAACATTGGTGCAGCTGTTGCACCTGATGCAGCACTGGCATCCATCATCTCTACCGTTCTGGTCATCGCGGGTCACCAAAATATTGGTGCTGGTATTGCGCTTGCAATCCCGCTGGCAGCTGCGGGTCAGGTTCTGACCATTATCGTTCGTACTATCACCGTTGCCTTCCAGCACGCGGCTGATAAAGCCGCTGACAGCGGAAACCTGACGGCACTTTCATGGCTCCACGTTTCGTCTCTGTTCCTGCAGGCGATGCGTATTGCCATTCCAGCGGTCATCGTTGCTATTTCTGTCGGTACTAGCGAAGTGCAGGGCCTGCTGAATGCGATTCCAGAAGTCGTTACCGGTGGTCTGAATATCGCAGGTGGCATGATCGTTGTAGTCGGTTACGCAATGGTCATCAATATGATGCGCGCGGGCTACCTGATGCCGTTCTTCTATCTCGGCTTCGTGACTGCGGCGTTCACTAACTTCAACCTCGTTGCTTTGGGTGTGATTGGCGCAGTAATGGCTATTCTGTACATCCAGCTTAGCCCGAAATATAACCGCGTAGCGGGTGCACCAGCGCAGGCTGCTGGTAACAACGATCTCGATAACGAACTGGACTAGCAGGTGAGCGAAATGGTTGATATGACTAAAACTACCACTGAGAAGAAACTCACTCCGGGTGATATTCGTGGCGTGTTCATTCGTTCTAACCTGTTCCAGGGTTCATGGAACTTCGAACGTATGCAAGCGCTGGGCTTCTGTTTTTCTATGGTTCCGGCAATTAAACGCCTGTATCCGGAGAACAATGAAGCGCGCCGCCAGGCGATTAAACGCCATCTGGAATTCTTTAACACCCATCCTTATGTTGCCGCGCCAGTTCTGGGTGTAACACTGGCAATGGAAGAACAACGCGCAAACGGTGCAGAGATTGACGATGGTGCAATCAACGGTATCAAAGTTGGCCTGATGGGACCATTGGCGGGTGTTGGTGACCCCATCTTCTGGGGTACGGTTCGTCCTGTGTTTGCAGCTCTCGGTGCAGGCATCGCGATGAGTGGCAGCCTGCTCGGCCCATTGTTGTTCTTTATCCTCTTCAACGCGGTCCGTCTGTTAACCCGCTACTACGGCGTAGCTTACGGTTACAGCAAAGGTGTCGATATCGTTAAAGATATGGGCGGTGGCTTCCTGCAGAAACTGACCGAAGGGGCGTCAATTCTCGGCCTGTTTGTTATGGGCGCATTGGTTAACAAGTGGACGCACGTCAACATACCACTGGTGGTTTCCACCATCACTGGTCAGGATGGTCAGACTCGTGTTACTACCGTGCAAACTATCCTCGACCAACTGATGCCGGGCCTGGTCCCACTGTTGTTGACCTTCGCCTGTATGTGGCTGCTGCGTAAGAAAGTGAATGCGCTGTGGATCATCGTTGGCTTCTTTGTCATCGGCATCGTCGGCTATGCTATCGGCCTGTTAGGTCTGTAAGTTATCGTGTAACGCAACCGGGGGCATGCCCCCGGTTTTTTTATCTGGAGGTAGAATGACTGTCACGGACATCGTGTTGGTTTTGTTTATTGTTGCCCTTCTGGCTTACGCCATCTATGACGAATTCATTATGCCCCGCCGCAATGGCGAGACGCTGCTTACCATCCCTCTCCTGCGCCGCGGACGCGTCGATGCCTTCATCTTCGCGGGTCTGGTGATGATCCTGATTTACAATAATGTAATGAACCACGGTGCAATATTAACCACATGGTTATTATGTGCGCTGGCATTAATGGCCGTTTACCTGTTTTGGATCCGCACACCGAAAATACTCTTTAAAAATCGCGGATTTTTCTTTGCTAATGTGTGGATAGAATATAACCGTATTAAAGAGATGAATTTATCTGAGGATGGCGTTCTGGTCATGCAATTAGAACAGCGACGTCTGCTAATTCGGGTTAAAAATATTGATGATCTGGAGAAAATATACAAATTAATGGTTAATATTCAATGAGTTAATATTATAGCATTGGCTATATATTGCGATAATTTTATGCAATATATATATAGCCAAAGCTATATTATGCCATTTAATTCACGTATATTTATTAACGTTTCTTTCACGATTAAATCTAAATGAAAATCGTTATCAATTAGTTAATGAATTAATACTTTCCTGTTGTTGTTTTATATTCTCAAAATATGTTAAGGTTGCGCCCGTCGTTGGGGAGTAGCCGATTTCCTGTTTTCAGGAAATGTGCGTGTCAACATACTCGTTGAAAAACGTGGCACGTACGGATCGCTTTCTGCACTTTTCTGGGTGCAAAGAGGATCAGGCGAGACCATAGATACATCAACTGCTGTTTACTGGGGGCAGTGATGTGTCATATGGATATCCCCGGTCTGGACGCACACATGAATATCTCAGCTACGATCCTTCTTGCCTTTGGCATGTCAATGGACGCCTTTGCAGCCTCTATTGGTAAAGGTGCTACGCTCCACAAACCAAAATTCTCTGAAGCACTACGTACAGGTCTTATCTTTGGTGCTATCGAAACGCTGACGCCTCTGGTTGGCTGGGCAATGGGAATGCTGGCCAGTCAATTTGTTCTGGAATGGAACCACTGGATTGCATTTGTACTGCTGGTATTTCTGGGCGGGCGAATGGTCATTGAAGGTTTTCGTGGGAACAGCGATGAAGACGAAGAACCTCAGCATCGCCATGGTTTCTGGCTACTGGTAACAACCGCTATCGCGACGAGCCTTGATGCTATGGCGGTCGGCGTCGGCCTGGCATTCCTGCAGGTCAATATTATTGCCACCGCCCTGGCTATTGGCTGTGCCACATTGATCATGTCCACGCTGGGTATGATGGTCGGTCGATTCATCGGTCCACTGCTTGGCAAACGCGCCGAGATCCTCGGCGGTATTGTCCTGATCGGAATCGGGGCTCAAATTCTGTGGGCCCACTTCGCCGGTTAATCTTCTCGCTGCCAGCAGTGGATACTGAAATCTGTCTGGCAGCAAAACTCAGCTTGTTTCGCTAACGTTTCCCACACTTCCGGTTTCGCTCTCCAGGCAAATGGTGTCATTTGTAACAAGGCGACGGCTTCCTCTCCCTTCAGCGACATATCATAGGCCACAGACAGTTCTTGTTTCAGCGCAAAACCGGCCAGTTGTTCAGAATGCGATGCATGCAAGTGCACCTCATTGTAGATCAGCCCTTTCAGTTCCATAAGATGTCGTGGCCCCGGCGTGACTGTAATCACCCAGCCTCCGGGTTTGACGACTCGTGCAAGTTCTTCTGCCTTACAGGGAGCATAGATACGGATGACAGCATCCATACTTTCATCATCAAATGGCAACCTGTGACTGGATGCCACACAGAATACCACCTGCGAATAACGTTTTGCGGCCGCACGGATAGCCACTTTTGCGACATCAAGACCATAGGTTTCAGCCCCCTTCTCACGCGCCACATCGGCAAACATCGCAGTGTAGTAACCTTCACCACACCCGATATCAAGGATTGCTGCCGCGCTTTCAGGAAGTATTTCTTTCAGGATGCCTGCAACGGTTTCCCTGAGGGGATGATAATGTCCGGTATCAAGAAATGCCCGTCGTGCCTGCATCATCTCCGCGCTGTCTCCCGGGTCACGGGACCGCTTATATTGGACAGGAAGAAGATTCACGTATCCCTCTTTTGCCATATCAAATTGATGCCCCTGCGGACAAATGAAACTTTTCTCAGAGCGCATTAACCGGGCATGGCAAAGTGGACAACTGAAAGACATAGTGACTCCAGGCAATATTGAAAGGGCGAAAGTGTACCGCTATTCGCCTTGGTAGAAAACGCCTGGGTTAACGCATCACAATAAGATGGCTGGAATCTGCAGGTAATCCATCAGGCTGAACATTTTCAATACGCAGAACATTACCCATTATCTCGCTAAAAACCGGTGCAGACACAGCTCCACCATAGTAATCGCCATTTTGTGGATCATTGATCACCACCACCAGCGCGAATCTCGGATTGCTGGCAGGTGCAACACCTGCCGTGTAGGCAACATACTTGTCGACATATTTACCGTCATCACCAATTTTTTTGGCTGTACCAGTTTTTACCGCCACACGATAGTCGCGAACAGCAGCCTTAATCCCTCCGCCGCCAGGTAGTGCGACACTTTCCATCATATGCTCAACTTCATGAGCAATGTTTTCAGGCATTACCCGGTGACCGATCACCGGAGGATCGATCCGAGTGATCGATAAGGGACGCTCAAGCCCATAGCTGCCAATTGTCGCGTAAACATGTGCCAGTTGTAATGGCGTCACCATCAGGCCATAACCAAAGGCAAACGTTGCTCGGTCCAGTTGACTCCAGAATTTACGCTGGGGTACTAACCCATCACTTTCACCGGTTAAACCAAGACCCGTTGTCGTACCAAAGCCAAAACTCTTGTACGTATCAAGCAGTCGCTGGATAGGCATAGCCAACGATAAGCGGGAAACGCCGGTATCACTCGATTTTTGCAAAATACCTGTCATGCTCAGCTCGGGATAATAACCAACATCGCGGATCCGATGCCCATCAAGTGTATAGGGATGAGTATCAATGACGCTATCAGGCTGTACCAGACCTTGCTGTAGTGCGGTCATCAG
This sequence comes from Enterobacter sp. RHBSTW-00994, assembly GCF_013782625.1. Classification (NCBI taxonomy): domain Bacteria; kingdom Pseudomonadati; phylum Pseudomonadota; class Gammaproteobacteria; order Enterobacterales; family Enterobacteriaceae; genus Enterobacter; species Enterobacter sp. RHBSTW-00994. Next base: position 2,749,491 of record NZ_CP056199.1, read on the forward strand.
CACCAGAGGTTTAACCGTAGAGCCCGGTTCAAAGGTATCGCTAATGGCACGATTGCGGAAATCATTGAGCGTAGCACCATCACGATTATTTGGGTTATAGTCCGGGAAACTCGCCATGGAGAGGATCTCACCGGTTTGCACATTGATCAAAACGGATGCGCCTGAATCGGCTTTATTCCAGACAACGGCATTATCCAGCGCATCTTCTGTGATCGTTTGCAGGCGTTCATCAATACTCAACTGGATGTTATGTGCAGGTACTGGCGCATTCTCCGTCAGATTCTCGATGACATGCCCGTAGCGATCTTCCCTCACCTGTCTGACACCCGCCTTGCCTGTGAGCTGTGCGTTAAAGCTTTTTTCAATACCTTCGATACCTTGCCCATCAATGTTGGTAAACCCAATGAGATTCG